>CAYNSM010000013.1:0-27665 GCA_964400065.1 uncultured Planctomycetales bacterium | reverse complement strand
GATCAATTTTCATTTCTAATATTTGCTTTGTGTTAATAAATAATTCATAAAATAACGTCATAACCTTATTCTTATTTAATTTAGGCACTCGTTGAAATTGAATTTGAATGCTGATAATTTTCATAATTCTCCTCTTAGCTTAATTTTTGGGTGGCGGCCATGGGCCCTTCCAACCTGGAGGCCTTTTCCCCCGTGGCTCTCGTCGTTCGTCTCCTTTTTCTCCACCAAATTTATCAGTTTTCTTTCGCGTTTGCCCCTTTTCATGTTGATCTTTGGTACTAGCTCTTGCATTATCAGTGTGTTCCTTATATTGTACCGGACAAAATCCTGATTGACTCGACGCTTGCGGCCAGCTCCAATCCGGTAAACTCCAAGACGGGATGTGATCGTAATAGTAATCTAAAAGATAATAGCCTCCAACTCCTATACCAACAGCTGTCCAAAAGATAATGTCATCAACTGCTGCTATTTCTCCCGTCGGATCCACCAAATTCACCGGATCGCTTTCGACATAACCATAAAGATCGACATCGCCGCCATCAAAACCAATCGGATCTTTCGCCGTCCAGCGGCCGGTTGAGGGATCGTAGTCGCGGAATCCAAAGTGAACCAAACCAAGATCGCGATCATCTAACCCTCCGGCAAAACCGAAGGGAACGGCGAACGCTGGATTTGTGTCGACGAGGATATTTCCAAACGAATCATAATCGATGCGTTTAACGAGCGCACCTGTTGCATCATACACGGCACGAAGCGAACTGACCTGATCATAGCTTAAATAATACGTCGTGCCAGCCTTGACCATTGCGTTGGGAACACGCGCATCCGAGTATTCGAAACGCATCACAAGACTATCAGCTCCGTCGTAGACAGCCAAGAGCTGTGTCAATCCCGCCCAAAGATACTTTTCGACGAGTACGCCGTTAATTTTTTTGGCTATCCGCCGGCCTTGCGGGTCATAGACATATTCCAGTGTTCGTCCGTCGGGCAAAGAGGCGCTTAATAATTCACCGGCGGAAGAATAATTGTACGTTGTTATAGCAGCGCCGTCAGTCTTTTTGGACAAAAATCCGTCTGTATCATATTGATACGCCGCAGCCCCGACACTAAGAAGCTGATCTTCGGCATTGTAAGTCAAAGAGCGTCCGGCAATCCCGCGCAGGGTATTCATTTCATACGTGCGCGTGCCCAAAGGATCAGCGCCCGCGTATCCGTATTCTTCGACTAAACTACCGTCTTTTTCGACTTTTGTCAGGCGTCCTAATGCGTCGTAGGTGTAAGCGTAATTTGATGTGACTCCGGCAACGGTTTCGCTTTTGGTTGCGATTTGGCCGTTTGGATTGTAAGTCAAACCAAAAAGGGCAGCCGCAGAACCGTTAACAGTTTGCGTTTGGGTCGACAGCTCTGCAAAACCGTTAAACGTCCGGGTTAAATTTAAAACTCCACCAGCAACAGCCGTCGGTAAACCGTTTTGGGCATTGCGGCCAATCGTAAATCTACCCGATGAGGTCAAAAGTCCGTCATTATCGTACCCAAAACTGTTTATCGCCCCGGCATACGTCAAACCGGTGACTTTAAAGTCCGTGTTATAGGTTAATGAAAGCGTCTGACCGAGTGTCCCGGCAGAAGTTACAGTCTTTAAAAGACTGCCGTCATACGAAAGGTTAAGAGACTCGGAACCCTTTGTGACTTTGGCCAATTGTCCCGAAGGCAGATAGGTATAATCGACATTTCCCTCAGGCGTTTGGGTCTGAGTTAAGAGCACACCGGTATAAACATTTTTGATCTTTTTGCCTGACGGAAAGTCGATTTCTTTAAGACGCCGCTCTTTGTCGTAAACATACTGCGTTGCCGGAGAGATCGGCGGGGCATAACTCGTCGGCAGATTGACGGCATTGTAAATATAACCGTGGTTCTGGCTCGACGGATTAGTCAGCACCGTCATATTGCCATTAGCATCGTACTCAAAATGAACCTCAGTTGAGTCGGGCCGATGAACTTTTGTTGTCCGGCCGACGGCATCGTAAGTGTAACTAGTACGATTGCCTCGCGGATCTGTTATCGACTCGACATTGCCATTAAGATCGTAGTCCAAAGACATTGTCCGTGTCGAGGTCTGCACAGTTTTGACACGCCCTTTTAAATCATACGTATAGGTTGTATCAAACAGCTCAGGGACGCTCACCTTAGAGGTCAACAGTGTCGTGGGGTCATAAACGGTTGTCATACTCCGGCCAAGCGGGGACGTTGCTTTAAAAGTCGACGTCAAAACATCATGCGTGAGTGTCGTTGACTTGCTGTTTAACGACGCAGTGCGGGTGATGAGATCTTTTTTGCCGTCGCTATTAGTGTCGGTGTAGGTGCGGGCAAAAGCGGCCTGCGCTTTTAGCCCCGAGGGCGTTGTGATGGTTTGTGACTTCAGATATTTAAATTTATATTCCGGGTCAAGATCAAAGCTTAGGTCACTGACAGTCAAGTCGGGAGAAGTGATTTTGGAAGTTATCCCATCGCTGCTACTCGTAAAGAGCGTTGGCTTTGTCACACCAGTAACCGAGCTTGTCGAAGTCAAAGCGCCAGTCGATGCTGTTTGGTCCACGTACGTCACAACATCGCCTTCTCCACTGGTCACAGTTGTTGTGACGTCCCCGGTATTGACATCAACCTTTCGGCCAAACTTTTCGTGCCCGCCTTCTTGGTCGACAACATCGGTAATCCGACCTGTTGCATCAAAGGTGTGCGTAAAAAAGTTTCCCTTTGGTTCCGTTTCCTTGGTCAAAAGCCCACCGGGCGTGTACTCAAACTTGTAAGATTTGCCGTCGGGATAGGTGATTTGTGTTAAATGGTTTTTGGCATCGACCGTCAGGTTTGTCCGCACACCATCGGGGGAGACGATTGCCGTCGGCACACCGGCGGCATTGCGCTCGATTGTAACTTTATTATCAAACGAGTCTGTTGATGAGATTAACCGCCCCGCGGCATCGTAGCCAAACTGTTCAAGGACTTTTTTTGTGTCCAGATCGAGGGTTTGTTTGTGCTTGCCATCGAGCGAAAAGATATAGCCCAAGCCCTCCTCGGCAAAGGTCATATCGCCTAAGTCAGCGGGGGTAAAAGAATTTGCCGTAATTTTACGGATGCGGTGATTATTGCTGTCAGATATATAAATATTTTTGTTCTGATCAACGAATATCTCCGTAGCAAATTTTAACATCGCCTCGGTAGCTGGGCCACCATCTCCACGATACCCTCCTACACCTGTTCCTGCAATCGTTGTTATAATTCCGCTTGAATCTATTTTACGGATACGGGTGTTCTCCGTATCTACAACATAAATATTCCCATTCGGATCAACTGCTAAATTACTGGGGTTATCTAAGTGCGCCGCAGTGGCGGGCCCACCATCACCGCTGTAACCCCCATAACCCGTTCCGGCAATAGTTGTAATAATTCCGCTGGAATCAATTTTACGGACATGATTATAATAACTATCTGTAAAAAAAATATTTCCTATCTGATCGACCGCGATCCCCGAGGGGAGTACCATCGCCTCGGTAGCTGGCCCACCATCACCACTGTATCCTGCCACACCTGTTCCGGCAATTGTCGTAATGATGCCTCTTGAGTCAACTTTACGAATACGGCTATTATCATAATCTGGAATGTAAATATTCCCGCTCATATCACGTGCCATATTACTGCCGAGATAACCTAACATCGCTGCTTTTGCTGGACCCCCATCTCCACTGTACCCTTCCACGCCTGTTCCTGCAATCGTCGTGATGATTCCCGTTGAATCAATTTTACGAATACAATAATTCCCGGAATCCATGACATAAATGTTTCCATCCAAATCTAGCGCTAAACTTCCTGGCACATTAAATAACGCCGTAATGGCGGGACCTCCATCTCCGCCATATCCAGAGGTTTCCCCCATTCCCGCAATAGTCGTAATGAACCCGCTTAAGTCAATTTTACGAATAACCTCATGAAAACTGTCAGAAATATAAATATTGCCGTTTGAATCAACGGTTACCCCTTGAGGAGCAGCTAAACCCGCTGTGGTTGCCGGACGCCTACCATCTACGTAGTCAGCACGACCAGTCCCAGCGATCGTTGTAATGATTGCACTCGTATTATTTATAATATCGCCATTGCCTTTATAAAGAGTACTCGTATCCTTCGCACTCATATAATGGTGATTAGATAAAGTCCAGCCTTGGGCTAAGCCTTCGCGTGTTTCCGCTTGATTGTGTACCAAAATACTCTGTTTCTTGGAAAATATAAATTCTTCCCGAGCACGAACGGTTGTTGTCGTAACTCCGGGCTCGCCGAATGCAGGAGCCCGCTCGGTGCTGGTTCCGAACGTCATATACGCCGCTTTGTATATAAATTCGGTGGTGATATCCGCAGTTGCAGAGTCTACTCGGCGGCCTAAGTAATCTAAGCCATCCCAAATAAATTCTGCTGTTTGATTCGCGGATGCGGGTAAGGTTTGTTCAAATGTCCGGCCGGCGATATCTAATCTCACGACGATTTTTTGAAGCGAAGAGGGAACCGTGTCCCCGCTGGCTGGAACTGTGATCACGGTCTTGTAAGCCGGCACACGGTTACTGGCATAATGCAATGTTAAATCGGTGCCCGGAATATCAATGTCTTCGTGATAAATACGACTTCGGCAATTGATGTAAGAATCGACCTTTTTAGTATTATTTACATGTTTACATCGATCTTCTGGTTCATCTGTGTTGGCATCGCCCTTCGCGTTTGGGCCAATTGCGCTTTTTTCAGGCAAAAACGGCCAATTGCAATCCCACGGGGTAAAATGCGTCAGACTCACCCGCCAAAAAGTTTTGCCGGGCGTATACTTGGCCGCGTCATTTAAGCCTTTGACCTCATCCGAATAATCTCCATTTTTGTTAAGGTCATCCGCGACGCCGTCGCCGGTACTGTCCAAGGCATCAACTTTTGTGTCCCCATTTGTATCCAAAAGCTTGACAACCCGTCCATTCTCGGAAGCTACCCACACACTCCGATCACGGTCGTAATAACCGACGGGAACAATTTCGCCGACATTAAACCCAAGAAAATTATCGACATAAACCACAACCGGATCTTTAAACCTGACCCGGTCAACCCCATCGGCCTTAAGCTCGACGCAATACGTAAAAGCCGAGGTCGGCGGCAGAGCGGCCGGCATAGACGCCGGTGTTGCAAACTCGGTAGCGCGCACATTTAATTTTGACAGCTCAAACATGTCCTTACCGTGTTCATCAACAGCGTAGGCCTTATTGTCGCCGGTAATAACGACATTCGCGCTGCGTGTGCCGGAAACATCACTCACCGGCGTGCTTTGATGGACAACGATATTTTTTGCATCGCCGTTGAGGGCAACTTCGGTGGCTTTGGTGTCTTCGCTAAGCAAGGTGAGCGTTTCGACAATCGCTACATCGTTGGGCGCGACATAAATTTGCCGGTGGCTTGGAATAAAGCCTTGTTTTTCAAAACTGATATTAAGTGTCCCGTTTAAGTCAACGGGTAAAGAAAATTGGCCGCTTGTGTCGGTCTTGGTCGTCCCATACTCAGGGTGTCCGTCGATAAAAACGCTAACTTGGGAGAGCGGCAGATTATTTTTGTCTTTGACTTCTCCGCGAATAATAGCAAAGCGTTTGACCGCGTATTCTTTGACCGTCGCATCTTGAGGGATGATGTCTTTGTACTGTGAGCCAAAGGTCCCCTGCGGTTGTGCCGTTGGCGTTGCCGTCACATAAACCGTTACTTTGGCATTGGCAGAACCTAAAGCGCCGGTTGCGGTAATTGTATAGGTCGTTGTGACTTTAGGGAAAACACTAAGCGTCCCGTGATCCGAAGCGGCACCTATGGCATTATCAATATATAGAGAAGTCGCATTCGTTGACGTCCATGTGAGCTTGGTCGATTCGCCGCTTTTGATTGCCGTCGGATTAGCCGAAAAGTTTACCGTCGGTTTGGGTAATGCAGCTGTCGGTCCCCACGTTTTGCCGGTCATCTGCCGCGAGTTAATGCTTGTACTTAAAGAATTCTTTGCGGCAACAACAAAATAATAGCTCGTATCATTGGCCAAGCCGGTGACCGTAAATGTATTGACATCCGCGACGCTAAGGACGGTTGGATAATTTAGCGATGTCGTGCCGTATTTAACGATATAGCTTGTTGCGCCGGGAACCTTTTCCCAAGTCAGGACAACTTTTCCAATTCCCCCGCTGGCACCGCTTAAAAAAGGCGGCGGAAGTTGCGTTCTAGCACTCATCTGGCGCGAGTAGGCGCTTGTGCTGGTCGCATTCTTGGCCACTACTACAAAATAATATATCGTGCTGTTAGCCAAGCCGCTGACAGCAAACGTATTGACATCCCCGGTAACCGTCGAATCAATCATGTTGGATGTCGTGCCGTATTTGATAGTGTAGCTTGTCGCGTCAGGGACTTTGTCCCAGGCGAGGGTAACTTTTCCAATCCCGCCAATTGCGCTTTTAAGTGTCGGCGCCGGAAGAACGGCAGTTGCTTGTAGTTGGGGAGAAAAAAGGGTGAGCGTGCAAACAAAAAAAAGTGTCAGGAAGAATTTTGTTGTAAAACTAAAAAATTTAGACATTGGCACCTCGATCGGAAGGTTAAACAATATTTTTAAATAGCCATTGGGGTAATAGCTGGGGATGATTGGATAATAAGTTGGTGACCGTTAAATGTCAAATATAATTTTAGCGCCCGCATATCCTGCCTGCTGCAAGGCTTGCTGGGTCCGGCGACCTTTGGCAAGAATGTCCCACTCTTGTGGAATCCCGCCATAATCTTTAAGAAAATTTTGTACTGTCGACGGACTTGTAAAAAAAACCTGATCGATTTTTTGAGCCGGCAATTCGCGGCGGGGCGGTTTTGTGTTTTCGTAAACCACCACTTCCCTGATTTTGGCGCCCGCTTTTGTGAGGGATTCCTGCAAATACGGGTTGGACAAAGACGAGCGCGGGAAAACAATCTTTTTGCCCTTAAGCTTAAGCGCCGCTTTCATTTCAGCGAACAATCCAACACTCGTTTCGTCCTCCGCCACTAAACGCGCACAAAAGCCATAAAGATTGAGCTGTTTCTGTGTATCTGCTCCAATAACCACAAAGTCTTTGCCTCGCAAATTATCCAGCAGAAATTTTTTGCCGGCCAAAAACTCAAAAAAATATTTAACCCCACAACGGCTCGTTAGAAGAATAATGTCGGATGCTTTCACCTGCTCAATAAACAAGCGCGGAGACTTGACTTTGGCGGCGCTGATAGTGATCATCGGAAAATGAATGATCCGCCCAAACGAAACATATTTTTCCGGATAAGTTCCTAAATATAAAATGGTTTTGTTTGAACGATTTTTATTCAAGGACAATTCAACGGTTTGTCCGACGATAATTAAAGCCGGAGGCAGCAAATGGCTCCCTTTGACTTTTTCTTGAATATCCTCAAGATTTCCGGTCACCACCTGCTCATCAACACACGTCCCTTTGGAAATAACCGCAACCGCGGTTGTCGACGGCCAATTATTTTGACGTAGCGTTGCAATGATTTCGTCGAATTTTGTCAAACCCATAAAAAATACCAGCGTTTGGGCCTTTGGGATATCAACTGTCGTTAAACTCCCCTGACTTTCCCCCTGACAATGCGCACTTAAAAAAGCAACCGATGAAGAAATTCCGCGGGCGGTCAAAGGGATTCCCAAACTGCAAGCAATCCCCGTCGCAGAAGTTACCCCCGGAACAAGAGCAACCTCAATGTGAAACGATCGCAAATACGCAAGTTCATCCGCTCCTCGGCCAAAAATAAGCGGATCGCCGCCCTTAAGCCGCACAACGGTTTTGCCCTGCATGGCGGTTTTTTTTAAAAGTACGCAAAGCTCGCTTTGCGGCAATGTCGCCTGCCCTTTTCGCTTGCCGACACTCACCTTTTGCGCAAACAGCGCATGATCCAAAATATTTTTGTGGACAAGATAATCATAAAACACGACGTCGGCACTTTTTAAAACATCTATGGCTTTGAGCGTCAAAAGCTGCGGATCCCCGGGACCAGCACCGACTAAAAAAACCTTTCCATACTTGCGCCGCTCGTCAATTTTAGAAAAAAGCTTTTCATTATTTTCATCGTGTTCTCGTCCCACAACAGCCAATTGGCCCTGCAAAGGCGTGCCTTCCCACGGCAAAATTTCCTTGATCCGATTCCCTAACCCCAAACGCTTTAAGGCGCACGTGGCGACAATCAAAGCATCAACGTTTCCCTCATCAAGCAACTTTAATCGTTGACCAATTGTCCCGCGGATATCGACAATTTTAGCCTGAGGATTTAACGCTAGAATCTGCTCTTTGCGCAAAAGACTGCTGGTGCCAACTCTGCTGCCAGCGGGAAGTTCACGCACTGACACTCGCCCGACCCAAGCGTCTGTCGCATCTAAAGATTTGGTCAAAGCAAAAATTTTTAAACCAGCCGGCAAGTTCTTTGGCAAGTCCTTAGCGCTATGAACAGCGATATCGATTTTGCCGGAAAGCAGCGCTTGATCCAACGCGTCACTAAAGAAATTGTCGGCAGGATTCGTTAGCAACGACGATGTTTTATCAATGTCCCCTTTGGTTTCAAAAGTCGAAAGCTCATATTTAATTTTTTTGCCAGCTTTAGCTAAAAGCGCAAAAACCTCCTTGACCTGGACAAGCGCCAGAGGACTTGAGCGTGAGCCGACTCTTAAAATGTTTTTAGCAACAGTTTTCATCAGGGGGATATCTTATCACAAGCGGATAAAACTCTTAAAAATTATTTATGGGTATTGGGCAAAAAAAGGACTATTCTTCAAGCATCTTTCGAATCTGCGGCAGAGCGGCTCGGGCGGCATCTTCCCCACGTTTGATTAACTCGTCAACTTTATAAAGTTCATACCAGTTGATATAACTTAAATCCGGATGAATCACGACATCCGCAGCGCGGGCACTTTGCATGGCAATCACATATTCACTGGCCTGCAGGGTCCGGACAATAATATCCGAAACGTTTGGGTTCAAAAGACGCGAAAAAAACCGGCCCAATTTAATCAAGACATATTTCTTTGGAGAAGACAGGAAGGTAACTTTATCGTCTTCAGCAATTTGACGCTGTTCTTCTAAATACCCTTTCATGACTTGCTCGGGCGACTGCAAAACATTGACCGCAATAATTTTCTTTGCCCCGCTTTGCAAAAGGACATTCGTCGGCAAAGGATTAAGAACTCCCCCGTCGATAATCCAGCGGTCTTTCATCCGGATTGGTTCAATGACCCCCGGAATAGAAACACTTTGCCGAACGGCATCCGCTAGTGAACCGGATTCCAGAACAAGCTCTTCTCGCCTAAGAACGTCATACGCAATGATTTTAAGAGGAATCCGTGTGTCATAAAAAGTTTTGCCTTCCAGTCCGCGGGTTTTAAGCCAATTGACAATTTTCTTTCCGCCTATAAAAGCGGCCGGAGACATCACAGGATCACAAAGCAGCTTTAAAATATCCATAAATTTTTCAAAATCGTGAGCAACAACTTCGATGCCTTGTGCGTTCTTGCCCGACGTCCAGAAAGCCGCAATTAACGCCCCCATGCTGCTTCCGGAAACCATATCAATCGGGATTTTTTCCTCTTCTAAAACACGCAAAACGCCGATGTGCGCCACCCCCAAAGCCGCACCGCCGCCTAAAGCCAAGCCGACTAAAACCCCGCTAATCTGACGTGCTATCCGACGGACTTCCATCGCATACGGACTATTAGGCCACGGCAAGCGGATTGTCATCATCGGACAATTGAGAACCGTATTAAGCCCTTGCGGATTTATATACGGAAACTTCGCATAAACCGGAAAATCAATTTCGTGGCTGATCTCAGACAAATTGGCAGGAGCAATCTTTTCATTGCTCGTGACAATCACTTTTAAAAAGTCCGGATTAAAGTTCTCTTTCATCCGCTCGGTCAGTTCGTTGATCATCAAACTGATAGCTTTCAAATCCTCCGACTGATCTTTTGTCAGCAAGTGCACCACATCAGACTGGGTTAATGTCTTGACGACAATCGCATCTTTTTCCGTTGGTAAATCCACAACCGCAAAGTGATAGTCCGAAACCAAAGTCGTCACAAAATGACTGATCGAATCAACCAAAACCTGGTCGCCTGGTTCAAAAACAACATTGAGCATATCAATATTTAACTGATCGCGCTCAATACTCGCCTGAAGCTTTTCATAATCATCGGCAATATCTTTTAAACGCACTGGCGACTTAAGCCACAAAGGAGCGGCATCATCACCACCCATTGCTGTGAGCACGACTTCCGACGGATGGATACTAATAAGAATGACTTTGCGGTGGGTCTGCTTTTGAAGCTCCAGCGCCAAGTTAGTCGCATACGTCGAGCTGCCAGTCTGATGAACAGGACTGTAAACCGAAATAATTCGATGTTCCACGTTCTTTTTGGTCGGCAGCATTTTGTTGCGCAACTGGCTTGAAAGCGTGTGGCTTAACTCAACTCCTAATTGCGGCATAAATTTTAAAATATCTTCAAAGTCCGCCTTGTCGATCTTGATGATCGTCGAGTCATTGATCGCTTCATAGGTTGAGGTATGGTTTTCATTCGTAAAAAAAGAAATGATCCCAAAGGGCATTCCCCGCCGATAAAACTCGACATCTGTTTTTCGCCTCGTACCTGTGGTGTGCGAATAAGCCTGCACCCGCCCGGAGACTAAACAATACAAAGCATCAGGCGGATCACCTTCTTTGCGGATAATCTCGCCTTTTTTAAATTCTACAACCTGCACCCGACGGGCAATCCGCTGTAGTGGATACCAGCCAATATTTTTAAAAAGAGGGATTTCCTTTAGGAGTTTGTAGCGCGAAACAATGGAGGATAATACATTAACCATAGTTATATGATGTCGGTTTCAAGCCATGCGTAATCGGCTTTCATCAAGCTGCGGCTGACCTGAATATGTTTACGGTCATGATTTTTGAGGTTCGCTTTAAAATTCATTTCAATGCGCACGCGGGCGTCCCGACAAAAAAGATCGGCTAAATCAACAGAGTTTGCCGAAGCGCTTGCATCATTTTTTAAGGACGCTGCATACGCACAAACAGCGCCCATCGCAAAAAGATCTGTTCCAATATCGACAAGCCGCCCGAGTATGCCTTGTTTGGCTTCGAGTTTTTGCTGATATTTTATCATCGCAAAAAACACACTTCGCGCCAAACGTTTACTGGCCCGACGAGCATAAAGCACATGCGAACGCAAAGCCGGCGGCAAACTTTGAAGGTCATGACTTGTCGATGGTAAATATAATTTCAAGAGCCACAACGGATAATATCGAGCGGCGTCTAAAAATGCTTTTAATTTTTGGTTTAAGCTTGTTCTGCCGCTTAACAAATCTTTGACACGTCCCAAATGCGGATCAAGGGCTTCCCGGGCAATAAAAAGATGCATGATTTCAGAAGTTCCTTCAATAATACGGTTGATCCGCAAATCCCGCAAAACCCGCTCAACCGGCCAAGGTTCCATGCCGCGCGCTTTAAGAGAATCCGCTGTTTCATAGCCTTGACCACCGCGAATCTGTAGGGTCTCATCAGCGACATTCCAGGCTTGCTGCGTCGAAAAATATTTTGCAATTGCCGCTTCCAGGCGAATATCCTTTTTTTTGTCATCGGCCATAGCCGAAGTTAAACAACTGATGGCTTCAACGGCAAAGGTGTGCGATGCGATGTAGCCTAACTTCAAAGCTATGCTTTCATGCTCACCGATGACATTTCCCCATTGCTTGCGTTTGGCCGCCCACTCTCGCGCAACTTTCATGCACCACTTCATTGTCCCGGCAGAGGCCGCCGGCAAGGTCAACCGGCCGGTGTTAAGAGTCATTAAAGCAATTTTTAAGCCCTCGCCCTCGCCTACAATGATATTTTCGCGCGGGACTTTGACATTGGTAAAACGCAATAAGCCGTTTTGAATGCCATGCAAACCCATAAACTGACACCGATGAACCACTTCAAAACCCGGCGTCTTAGTCTCGACGATAAAAGCCGTAATCTGTTTTTTTTCTTTGCCATTTTCAATCGTTGGCGGGGTGACGGCCATAACAACCAAGACCCCAGCAATCGGCCCATTGGTGCACCAGAGTTTTTCGCCGTTAATCAAAAAATGCTTTCCATCATCGGTTGGAGTAGCGGTCGTTTTCATATTACGCGGGTCCGAACCAGCATCCGCTTCCGTCAACGCAAAAGCAGAAACAACCCCCTGACCAAAAAGCGGGAGATATTTTTTCTTCTGTTCGTCGGTGCCAAAAAGTTTTAAGGGCTGAGGAACACCAATTGACTGATGCGCAGAAAGAAGAACTGCCGTCGACCCGCAATAACTGGCCACCAAATGCATCGCCCGGCTGTAATTAACCTGACTTAAACCCAGTCCGCCGTATTCTTGCGGGACTTTGATTGCAAATGCGCCAATTTGAGCTAACGCCTGATAAGCCTTGTCTGGAATAATTGTGGTACGGTCAACTTCGTCGGGATGAATATGCTCAACAAGCACACTCTTAAGTTTTGCTAAAAACGCATCACCTGTTTTTTTATCGTCGTCGCTTTGGCGGGGAAATGGGGAAATCAAGTTCCAATCGAGCGTACCATGAAACAATTTGAGGACAAAACTCGGATACTTCCACTGACTCTCACGAGCATCTTCGGCAAACTCCAAGGACTTACGTTTTTCATCGCTGATATCCTTAGAAAACATGCTCATAAGAAACTCCTCTATTTTGCTGATATCAAATAACTTATAGAAATTCTACTTCAAGTATACGGGCTTAAAAGAACAAAAGCAATCCTGCAAAGAAGTTTTTTTACGACGAACTTATGCGTTTTTTGTGGCCAAAACAATCCGCGCATCGACGGCGTAAGACCCGCTAGCGTTACTGAGCAATGGATTAATATCAATTTCCTTAACCAGCGGTGCCAATTTTTGGATAGCCAACAAAGTCCGGATGATCGACGGCTGATCGGCTTTCATGCCCCTAAAGCCGTCGAGAATTTTTTTGGCTTTGATATCACCGATTAAGCGTTCTGCTTCCCGCGCGTCAAAAGGCACAATCCGAAACGCAACATCCTTTAGCGCTTCGACAAAAACGCCGCCTAGTCCAAACATTACCGCCGGCCCAAATTGCGGGTCGGTCGTCATTCCGACGATACATTCAATACCGCTGACCATTTGAATAAGATTAACGCCCAACAATTTTGCCGTCGGTTGCAGACGCGCAATATTGGCCATCATCGCATTAAATTTTTCGCGCAACTCTTCTTTATCGCGAATATTTAAAACTACCCCGCCGACATCACTCTTGTGCACAATTTCAGGCGAAGCAATTTTCATGGCTAGCGGATACAAATTCTGCGTTTCGGCAGCCATAATCGCTTCTTGGACATTAGCGACAAAAGCCCATTTTGGCGTCGGAACGCCGCAAAGTTCCAGAACTTTTCGCGCTTCATGTTCCATCAAAATATCGCGGCCTTCTCGTCGAACAGAATCAAAAATCGCATGGACTTCTTGGGGCGCTTGTTCAAGAATCGCCGTTGAAGCAGGACGTGCCTTAATATCCCGCCACTTGTAAACAATATTAAGCGCGGAGACCGACACATCAACTAAGCTGGAAGCCGGAATGAAATTCTCATTTAAGTAAACCAGCGCATCGCGCGTTAATTCTCCGCCGACCATGGAAACGACAACAGGCTTGTTACGGCCGACTTCTTCAAAACATTCTTTAACGACTTTGGCAATGTCCATCGGATCGGTCACAGCCGTTTCGCAATACAAAACAATAACTGCTTTAATGCGATCTTCTGCAAAAGCAATTTTTAACGCCTGTCGATAACCTTCAACTCCAGCCCCGCCGGTGACATCAATCGGATTTTTTGTACTGCCAAAATCCGGCATCGTCGAACGAAATCTTTCTTCAAGCCATTTTGGGTCATCCAAAATTTTAATCCCGTATTTTTCACATTCATCCGTCGTTGCAACACCAATTCCACCGCCGTTGGTAATAATGATCGTGTCATCCCCTTTTGGCAGCGGCAAAGACAGAGCGCGCGCCCAGCTAAAGGCTTCGGTAAACGTACTGGCTCGCAAAATACCTAACTGGTTAAAAACGGCATCGTAAATTTTATCCGAGCCCGAGAGAGAGCCGGTATGAGACGCAGCCGCCTGAGCTCCGCGTGTCGAACGCCCAACTTTTAAAATAACCGTGGGCTTTTCGATTTTTGTTTTAAGAAACTTTTTGCCGTCCTTAATCCCCTCCATGTACATCAGAAGAACATTGACGTTTTCATCTTTATTAAAAAACTCAATCAAATCCTGCTCGTCGATATCTGCCTTGTTGCCGACATTGACCAGTGCGGCCAACCCGATTTTTTTCATGACCGTCCAACCCATAAGCCCAATGCCCAAAGCGCCGCTTTGTGTAATAAAAGCAATTTTGCCCGGAAAAATATCCTTAGGCCCAAAACTTGCATTTAAACGACTCGGTGCGTAAGCGATGCCAAAAATGTTGGGCCCCAGCAAAGCGATGTTATGATCATCGGCAATTTTTTTGAGCTTAAGCTCCTCGGCAATTTTTCCAACTTCACCAAAACCCGATGTGATAATCGCAACTGCCTGCACACGGCATTTTGCGCATTCTTCCATCGCCGCCAAAACCAAAGGTGCGGGAATCGCAATGATTACCAAATCGACCCCCGGATCAACCTCAGACAAAGAACGAAACGTTTTTTGTCCCAAGACTTCACTTGCCGACGGATTTATCGGAATAATCTCGCCCTGAAAACCGCCTTCGATGATATTTTTGAGAATCTGATGCCCGATTTTTTTAGAGTCGTTCGACGCGCCTACGACGGCGATGCGTTTGGGTCTAAAAATTGCATTAATGTTTTTCATAAGGGACCTTTCAGAGAATCTTTTGGATAACTTAAGATGAAATTTGACAAAAATTTAATTATTAATCATACCACTGACTGCAGGTTTTAAAAGCACCAAAGTTTCAATATGCTGTGTGCGCGCAAAAAAATCAAATGGCATCACTTTGCAAATTCGCCAATCTTCCTGCAAAAAAACTTTCAAATCCCGAACCAAAGACTCCGGGTGGCACGAAAGGTATAACAAAGCATCGGCCGTTTTCGCTCTGGCCATCGCCTCTGCCACCGACGGTGCTAAGCCCTGCCGCGGCGGGTCGATCATCGCCAGCTGACGGGCACTTTTTGGCTTTTCCAAAAATTGCGGATAAACATCCTCAACCTTGCCGGAAATGATTTCAAAATTTTTTAAACCATGAAAATTTTTGTTATATTCGGCCATCCTCGTTGAGTGGATATTGTCTTCTATCAGAATAACTTTGCCGACCAGATCGCTCAAACAAATCCCAAACAACCCCACCCCACCGTAAAGATCATAAAAAGTCGTTTGCTCATCTAAAATATTCAAATCCCGGATTTTTTGCATCAATAGCGGCAAGATCGCGAGATTCGCCTGAAAAAATGTGTCGAGCGAATAAAATATTTTTTTGCCGTCAATCTGGGCGCACAAAAAGTCTTCCGGCAAAAGTTTAAGCGAGCGCCGGCCAATCCCTCCCCAAACCACACGTCCATCGTCAGAAGTTTTAACAACAAGATTCGCATTGCGGTATTTCGGCGGCAACTTCAGAATAGCTTCTTTTTTTAATTGCGGCAAAAAATCTGAAATCGAGCGCATCGCAATTGGACACGCATCAACTTCAATCATCCATTTGCCGTTTAACGGCGAAAACCCCATAAACGTTCGTCCGTCGCGGGTTTTCAAAAATTTCATGTCCAGCCGGCAGCGGTAATGATACTCTGCCGGTGAAGGCACAATCGGATCCCATAGGCCAGCAGCCAAAATTCCCGCATCAGAAAAAAGCTTTTGCAAATATTTTTCTTTGAGCGCTAATTCGCTTTTATACGAAATATTCTGATACTGGCAGCCGCCGCACTGGCCAAAAACAAGACACTGCGGTTTAATATGTTCGGTTTCTATGATTTCATCGTCCATGAGATTGTCACTTGCTTTGCGGGGGGAGAAACTTAAATGACTGAAACATCTTGTCCACTTTTTTTTCGAAGAGCGGATAATCATTTTTCAAACCCGTAAAGGTAAGAATAAAAACACGGTTTCCCACCATCGTCCAAACGGTCACATATTGAATTGGATTTGTAATTTTGGGATCATAGCCGGCAAAAGTCAAACGATACCCGGGTTTTCCGCCGAGCACAATCGGCATCGACTGCAAAACATCCAGTTGCTCGCCAAAAGTGCCGGTCACCTGGCTGACAATCATTTTTGAAAGATAATCAATGGTCATCGCCTGCGGCATGTCCTTAATCGAGACGTTAAAATTTTCTTGCAGCAAATCCGTGCCATTGGTTTTAGACGACACAAAAACAACAATCGCCCCGCCAGCAGGTTTGAGAATCGGCTTCCAATACGCCGGAAATTTAATTGCGAATCCATATTTTTTGTTTGTGTACGTCGCATACGGAGTGACTTTGATCGTCGCCATTATTCCCAATGTCACGAGGATTAGTCCGACAAAAATCATGACCCCAAAAACAATCGAAAGCCGGCGGCTGCGTTCAATTTTCCAAAGATTTATAACCCAATTAAACATATTCAGCTTTCACTTTTATCAACTGCATAAAATCCTTGCCGATGATCGCGCAAGTTACTTAAATATTCCGATGGATTAAAACGCTCTGCATTTAATCGTTCCTTAAAATAAATCAAAGCATCAACAACATTGCCAATGCCATAGTTATCTGCATAATTTAAAAGCCCGCCACGAAAAGGCGGAAAACCCGTCCCTAAAATCATGCCAATATCGACGGTCCCAGACTCATCGACAATGCCATCGGCCAAACAACGCGACGCTTCATTAATCATAACCAAAAGCATGCGCTCACGAAATTCTTTCGCTTTCTCTGAAGATACCGGCTTTGAAGAGCGCAATAAATCAATCACTTTATTTGGTGTACGTTCTCTGGCACCATGAACATAAAAACCGCTCCCAGACTTTTTGCCAAGCAAACCTTTCTCAAAAACTTTCGTAAAAATATCCGCCGGCTTAAACCGATCGCCTAGCCCGTCATGCAAAATATGCAAAACCTTGATTCCCACATCAAGACCGACTTCATCCGACAAAGCCAACGGCCCGACCGGCATCCCAAAATCCGTCATCAATTTATCAATCAAGTAAACTGAAGCCCCTTCTTCAAGAATAAAACCCGCTTCATTAATATAAGCCAACAGAATACGATTAATTAAAAATCCCGGCGAATCCTTAACAATAATCGGCGTTTTTCCCAAACGGCGCACAAGAGCAAGCGCATCGCAAAGCGCTTGCGGGGAGGTTTCTTTGGTTGTAATCAGCTCAACAAGCGGCATACGGGCAACCGGATTAAAAAAATGAAATCCCATAAATCGACTACGATGACTGACAGACTTTGCCATCTCTGTAACCGACAAAGCTGACGTATTACTAAAAAGCAAAGCATCCTCTGCAACATTTTGGCTGACCTCGCCAAAAACTTTTTTCTTAACATCCATTTTTTCAACGACCGCTTCAATCACACAGTCGCAGCTGGCAAATCCACTAAAATCCAATGTCGTCGTGATCTTAAGCGCTTTGGCGCTAGCAATAACCGGCTTTAGTTTTTTCTTTTGGACAAGCTGATTAAAAACTTTCGCGGCAGCCTGCAAACCTTTGGCCAGCGCATCAAAATTAATATCTTTGACCCGCACATCAATATCGTTAGCACTTAAAATCTGCGCAATCCCCCCGCCCATGACACCGGCGCCCAACACACCGCATTTTTTAATCGTACGCGGCGTCAAATTCGCGCATTCACCTGGCATCAGCTTTTTGTATTTTTCCATCAAATAAAAAACTTTGATCAAATTTTTACAAACATCTCCAACGACAAGCTGGCCGAATGCTTTGGATTCCAAATCAAGAGCTTTTTCACGCGGCGCATCAAAACTTTCTTTCATCAGCTCCAAGACTTTAAGCGGCGAAGGATAAAACCCTTTAGTTTGCTGACGGACATTTCGTATCGCTTGTTCAAAAACCAAAACATGCCCAGCAAAGTTATTGTCCAAAAAAGCCTGCATCCCAACCGGCTTACGATCAAATTCTTTTTGTCGCTGCGGCGAATCCTTAATCGTATCGACAAATTCTTTAATCCCATCCTCAAGATTTATCTGCGGGACCAAACGGTCAACAAGTCCAATTTTAAGCGCATCCGTCGACGAAACTGTTTTAGCACTCAAGATCATCGTCAAGGCTTGCGAGATGCCAATGAGCTTTGGCAAACGATACGTCCCGCCAAAGCCCGGCAAAATCCCTAAGTTGACTTCCGGTAAACCAATCCGGATCTTTTCACTAAATGTTGCAATCCGGTACTTACACGCCAAGGCCAATTCGCATCCACCCCCTAAAGCAACCCCGTCAATAACAGCCACCGTCGGGATTTCCAAATCTTCCAGATGATTAAAAATATTTTGACCAAACTGGGCTTTGCGCGTTCCCTCATCGGATTTTGCGATGCTTTCAATTTCTTTAATGTCCGCACCGGCAATAAACACGTCCTTTTTGCCGCTGCGGATAATAAGAACTTTGACCTGCGGATTTTTTTCGGTCTGCGAAACAAAACCATTAAACTGGCGCAAAACATCGCCCGACAAAACATTGACCTTCGCCTTAGGGTGATTAAACTCGATGGTGGCGATATCATTTTCTACACGATAAAAAACGGAAATTTCCATTAACGCTCCAAAATAACGGCAACACCCTGTCCGCCGCCGACACACAGCGAAACAAGGCCCGTCGAAAGGTCCTGACGGTTTAAATGTTTTAGCATCGTTAAAATCAAACGACTGCCGGTTGCTCCGACTGGATGGCCCAGAGCAATAGCTCCACCGTTAACGTTTAAAATATTAGGGTCAATTTTTCCAAGCACTCCAGTATAACCAAAATCGCAAGCAAATTTTTCAGACTCAAGAGCTTTGATGCAGGCTAAAACCTGCACGGCAAAAGCTTCATTAATTTCAATGGCCTGAATGTCATTTAAAGTCATTTTTGCTTTTTTCAAAACCTGAGGGATCGCATGCGCCGGACCAATTCCCATACGCGAAGGTTCAACCCCGGCATAAGCGAAGGCTTTTAAATAACCCATCGGCTTTAAATTCAATTCCTTAGCCCGGCTTTCTGACATTACAAAAAGCGCAACCGCCCCGTCGGTCACTTGGCTGGAATTGCCAGCGGTTACACTGCCGCTATATTTATCAAAAATCGGTTTTAATTTTGTTAAAGCTTCAATCGTCTGATGCTCGCGCACGCCATTATCAAACTCAACAGCGGCCTTGTATTTTGGCGCAGGAATAACAGCAAGCATTTCTTCTTTTAAAATATCTCGTGCCGCCAAAGCCCGGGCATGACTTAACAGCGCAAACTCATCCTGTTCTCGACGAGTAATGCCAAATTCTTTGGCCAAGACTTCCGCGGTTTGGCCCATGTTAAGTCCGCACGAAGGATCGGTTAACCCCAACTGCAAGCTGATACGCGGGGCATAAAACTTTGGCCGCAATTTGATAATCGCCTTAAGTTTACCGGCAAAATCTTTTGCATGACCCAACTCGGTTAAAATATCCTGCAACTGTCGCGTAAACAAAAACGGATAATTGCTCATCGACTCGGTGCCGCCGGCCAAAATAAACCGTGCCTGTCCGCTCGAAATTTTAAGCGCTGCGGTCGTTACCGACTCAATTCCAGAGGCGCAATTGCGGTTGACGGTAAAAGCCGGTGTCGTAAACGGGACACCGCACAACAGCGCAATGACGCGGGCAATATTGGCCGCATCGACCGGCTGACCAACGTTTCCAAAAATCACCTCGTCGATATTTTTTGGATCAACCTCGCTGCGTTCGAAAAGCTCACGGGCAGTCACAGCCGCGAGCTCTTGGGCGCTCATATCTTTTAAAACCGAACCTACTTTACAAAATGGTGTCCGCAACCCCGCAACTATCGCAATACGTTCCATACTTTTTCCTTTTTTAAACCTTCGGTCGTTTGTCCACAATCCGTTTTTCTTTGTTTGCTGTCTCAAGTTCGAGGCGTTTGAGCATGTCTTCCATCGGAATAAAAACAACCTGATTCGGCGAAACTTCGGTCATATTCAGCAGCTTTTGCTTGACCGCCTCGGTCAGATGACCATGGTTAACCGCATCTTTGCACGACAAATAAACAATGAGCTCATCGACTTCAAAAGGATCATTATCTTTTTTGCAAAGCTCAATTTGCCATTCATCGATTTCTTTAAATTCTGAAAGACACACAAAAAAATTACTGAAATTAACAAGGGACCCTTTGACTTTAGAAATATGCAAATCCTGCACGTCGGAAATCCGCGTGATATCACTTGATAAACGCGGCACAGTCCGACCGCAATGTGGGCAGGGCTCCCAGGTAATCCCCCCTTTGACAAAATCCCCAGTGCGAAAACGGATAACACTGCTTCCGCGCGAGTCAATCGACGTATAAACGATTTCTCCGTCTTCGCCATCTTTTCTAACTTCGCCAGTCTTAGGATCAATGATTTCAAAAATTTCCTTGTCAGGATAAAGATGATAACCGCTGGACATTGTATTATTAGACGGACATTCAGCCCAGGCACACCTCGCTTCGGTAAAACCATACGTGCCAAAAACCGAGACATCACAAGCGCCCATGGCGGTTAAAAGTCCTTCTAACTTTAACTTAAATGCACTGCTTACACGAGCGGCCCCCAAAACAACTTTTTTAATCGAAGGCATCTGATGACCCTGTTCGTGAGCTTGACGCAGGACATGATAAACATAACTGGGCACGCCTAAAAGAACGGAAGGTTTCATCTTCAAGATAGCCGCAATATTGCCCTGTGTCCCCGTCGACTTTCCACCGCCGGTGCTTAAGACCAACGCGAACGAGGACAAGCCGCCATAAACAACCTGCCAAAACGCCAAGTGCGGGGCAAAAGGGAAAAGGTTAACAAGATATTCTGTATTTTTGACGGCAAACAAATCCAACATCCGCGATCCGGAAAGAAACAAGTTATCGATGTCATATTTAGAGTAAAGATAAGAAAGCGGCTTTTCGGTTGTACCCGTCGTAAACGTAACAAAAACTGGCCGGTACTCCTGCCCCAACTTTTCTTGCACGACACTTTGGCCTTTAAAAAAACTTACAGCTTTAAGTTTTAAAAGCTCAGGCAGCGGCCAATGTTGCTTAATTTTTTCTACGTCAGGCGCAAGAATAAAGTCAGCAAATTTTCGCGAATTGTTTGGGTCGATAAAATCTTTTTTGGAAGTAAACGGAATCCTCTTAAGGTCGTCGACCGTCTTGATCATCCGCGGATCAATTTTATGCGTTTTAAATAACTGCTGATAATGCGGACTAAACGGATAAAGATGACGTGTAATAAAATGATGTAGTTTGCGGTTTTGCAGAACTTGCAAATCAGCTTTTGACAGCTTCGCGATATCTTTCCAATGATCCATAAAAAAATCTTTGTGATGGTTATTATTAACTCCATTAAGAGTATAGAACATACCGTCTAGAATTCAATGAGTATACTGGAAAAAAACAAGGGGCACAAAGCATCGTGCCCCTAGGAGAAACCACAGGAACTAAAAGCAGTTACTTACCCTTGGCTTCCTGCTCTTCCATTTTCTTAATCGCAGCTTCCGGGTCTTTCAAAAACTTTTCTTTGCACATTGGACAGCAAAGGTTATAAATCTTTCCCTTATATTCGACAGTCGCCGCTTGGCCTTCCATATCGCCTTTACCGATTTCTTCCCCGCTAATCGGACAAAACTTATTACCGACGTTTACAGCTTCCTCTGCAAACGATTTGGCTGCGACGAAACCAATAATACCTAAAGCAATTACGAGTGTTACGACGAACTTTTTCATGACGCTCTCCTATTGTTAGTTGTTGGTTTAACTTCAAAATGCCATTTCCAAATAAAATAAAGCACCGGATAAACCAAAAGCTCGAGGCTAAACGACGTAAATAACCCACCCACCATCGGTGCTGCGATGCGTTTCATCATATCAGCACCGGCACCCGTTGCCCACATAATCGGCAAAAGCCCCATAAAAGCGGCCATGACCGTCATCATCTTAGGACGAATACGTTTGACTGCTCCATGGATAACCGCTTCTTCTAAATCGAATCTCGACGACATTTTGCCGGATTTAACTGCATCAGCATAGGCAATATCCAAAAACAGAAGCATAAAAATTCCTGTTTCCGCATCAAGTCCCATAAGCGCAATCATGCCCACCCAAACCGCAATGGACATATTATACCCTAAGAGCCACAAAAGCCATACCGCGCCGATAGCCGAAAACGGGACCGCCAAAAGGACAATCCCGGTTTTGACCCACGAGCGGGTATTAAAAAACAGGAGCATCACAATAATAAAAAGCGTCAAAGGCAAAACGACCACAAGCCGCTCTTTGACGCGAATCATGTTTTCGTATTGTCCGCTCCACACCAAAGTATAGCCTTGCGGCGTTTTTAACTTTTGAGCAACAAGCGCTTTGGCTTCTTTAACATACGTACCGATATCGCGACCCGCGACGTCCACATAAACGTAGCCAGCCAACATCCCGTTTTCATTGCGAAGCATCGACGGGCCAGTTCGCACGACAATGTCTGCAATTTGGGCCAAAGGCACATTTTGCCCTGTCGAAGTTGTGACAAGAACACGCCCCAGTTGGTTAACATCATCGCGCAATTCACGTGGGTAACGAACATTAACCGAATAACGCTCGCGGCCTTCAATGGTCGTCGTCACCTCTTCCCCACCAATCGCTGTGGCGATAACTTGTTGTGCATCCGCAATCGACAGGCCATAACGAGCCAGCTCGTCACGTTTAAGATCAAAATCGAGAAAATATCCGCCGGCAGAGCGCTCAGCAAAAACACTGCGCGTGCCCGGCACATTTTTCAACAAACGCTCAACCTGCACGCCCAACTCTTCAATCGTTTGAACATCACTTCCTAAGACTTTAATCCCAATCGGTGTACGAACGCCCGTCGAAAGCATATCAATACGGTTTTTGATCGGCATCGTCCACGCATTTGTCTGTCCCGGGATTTGCAATGCGCGGTCCATTTCGCTAACTAAGTCCTCATGCGAAATGCGGTCCGGCCAAAACGGACGAAACGGCTTTTGCAAAATTTCCGGCCAGCCTGAATACCAGCGTTTAACTTTGCGCCACTGGCTTGACGGCTTAAGCGTCACAACCGTTTCCATCATCGAGAACGGCGCCGGATCCGTCGAGCTTTCAATACGGCCAGCCTTGCCAAAAACACTTTCAACCTCAGGAAAACTTTTTAAAATCCGATCCTGCGTTTGCAATAATTTTTGCGCTTCACCCACCGATATCCCCGGCATGGTCGTTGGCATATACAAAATACTGCCTTCCCACAAAGGCGGCATAAATTCAGAACCCAGCTTTAAAAACACAGGGACCGTTACGGCCATCAGAATAAGCACAACGCCAATCGTTGCTTTTAAATGCCTCAATGTCCAGCGGCAAACCGGCTCGTAAATCTTAAAGAGCACGCGGCTAACGGGGTGCCTTTCTTCCGGATAATATGTCCCGACGGCAAGCGTCGTCGCCGCTTTTGAAAAAAACGGCCAGCGACGAAATTTGAATGGTTCCATCCGCGTAAAAAGCATACGCAAAGCCGGGTCAAGCGTGATTGCCAAGATTGCGGCTATGGCCATAACGAAAGTCTTTGACCATGCCAACGGTTTAAACAATCGCCCTTCCTGATCAAGCAGCGTAAAAATAGGTAAGAACGCAACAGCGATAACCAGCAGAGAAAAAAATACCGATGGGCCGACTTCCTTAAGGGCGGCCAAACGGACAGCATGAAAGTCCCCTTTTCGCCCCCCCGCAATCCATTGTTCCAAACGCTTATACGCGTTTTCGACTTCGACAATCGCGCCATCCACAAGCACCCCGATTGAAATTGCAATACCTGCCAACGACATGATGTTAGATGTTAATTTCATTCCATAAAGCGGGATAAAAGATAGAAGAACAGCAATCGGAATCGTCACAATCGGGATAACTGCCGACGGGAAATGCCAAAGAAAAATCAAAATCACCAAACTGACAATGATCATTTCTTCAATAAGCTGATGTCGCAGCGTGTCAATGGCGCGCTTGATAAGCTCGGAGCGGTCGTAAACGATCTTGATCTCAACGCCCGACGGCAAAGACGACTTTAGTTCTTCGAGCTTGACTTTAACTCTGTCGATCACGTTCAAGGCATTTTCGCCAAAACGCATAATAACCGTACCGCCAACCACATCGCCTATTCCATCAAGATCCGCGACTCCTCGACGAATATCCGGACCGATCGCGATATTCGCTACATTTTCTAGCAAAATCGGTGTGCCGTTTTGATCAAGAGCAACAACGATTTTTTTAAAATCGTCAACCGACTTGGCATAACCGCGTCCACGAACCATGTATTCGGCACCCGAAAATTCTAACAACCGGCCGCCGGCTTCTTCATTACCTCTTCGCACTGCTTCAATGACCGTCGGCAAACTTACCCCAAACATCGCAAGACGGTTTGGGTCAACGGTGATTTGGTATTGTTTAACAAAACCACCGATCGAAGCAACTTCGGCAACACCGGGAACACTCTGCAAGTGAAAACGCAAGTTCCAATCCTGAAAACTGCGCAATTCTTGCAAATCGTGTTTTCCTGTCTTGTCAACGAGTGCATATTGGAAAACCCATCCAACACCCGTGGCATCCGGGCCAATCTGGGTTTTGACGCCTAAAGGCAAAGACGCACTGACTTTATTTAAGTATTCCAACACGCGGCTGCGCGCCCAATAGATGTCCGTCCCGTCGTTAAAAATCACATACACATATGAAAACCCAAAATCCGAAAACCCGCGTATTGCCTTGACGTTCGGTGCGCCCAGAAGCGAGCTAATAATCGGATACGTCACCTGATCTTCAATGACGTCGGGACTACGGTCCCAGCGTGAATAGATAATGACCTGTGTGTCGGAAAGATCCGGAATCGCATCCAGCGGAATATTTTTAATCGACCACACCGCCGCAAGCATCGCACAGAGAACAAGGATGATTACGATAAATTTATTTTTGGCGGAAAAATCGATAATCCGCTCTATGATGCCTTCGCGCGGATTATTGTCCATGGGCGTGTTCCTCCGTCGCTGTAGCTGTTGGCAAAGCCTCTTGCAAAACCGCTTTAAGCCGGCTTTCGGAGTCAATCAAAAAGTTGCCGCTGACAACAACCATTTCGCCTTGCGTTAAGCCGCTTGTGATTTGGACGTCACGATCACCTTTTTCACCGACAACGACCGTGCGCGGTTCGATGACGCCATCGCCTTTATCGACAAAAACCATCTGACGAACACCAGTGTCTAAGACCGCACTTTGCGCAACGGTAAGCGATATCCCAAGATTAATTTGGATATTCACATTTGCGGACATGCCGGATTTAAGCGTTTTGTTCCAGTCCTCAAGCGCAATCCGTGCAAGCGTCGTGCGGGTGACCGGATCCATTTCTCTCTCAAGCAAACGGACTTTTGCGCGAAACGTTTTTCCGGGTAAAGCAGGGATTTCGACAGTTGCCTTATGGTTAATTCCAACGAGCGGCTGTTCGCCCTTATATAGAAAAGGGCGTTCATACTCAAAAATCTGCGCGTAAACCCAACGCGGATCACGGGCGACTTTTCCAAACGCACGGATGGTCCGAAAGATTTCTTTCTTTTCAACTGGCGCGGTTTTGATCCCGATCATCTGGCGTTTTTGCTCGTCGAGCTTAAAAGCCGCATGAGTGCCAACAGAGCTTGCTTTCGCAGGAAACTCTGTTTGTCTTTTAACCAAATTCATGTTACAAATCGGGCACGTGCCAGACCGGTCGCTTGTATAAGAAGGATGCATCGGGCAATAATAAAGATCGCTAGAGAGCGCTTGCGCCGGACCAAAAATAACACAAGATGTTAAAAAAATAAGTCCCAAAATAACCCAAAATTTAGACATACGTTCCTCCATTTTTAATCCCAAATTTTGCATTTCTTTTTTTCTGCGCGACGATCCGTCGCATGAGCGTGGCTAATACAAAATCCGGGTTAAATGCACACTCTTAAGATATCAAGAGATTGTTTAAAACAAAATAGAAAAACAGATTAAAGTCGGAGAATAGGATTTTGCGGAAAAAGCGAGGATCGCTGCTGAGATGTATCAGATGAGACAAAAGCTAAATGTTGCGTCAACTGCGGCAGAACTAAATATTTTGCGTCAAGTAAAACAGACAAAACAAAGTTAACCTTAAAAACTTTTAAATCTGACAAATCCACGTTAACCACGGCCTTGATTTTGGCATGAGGGCAATCAGCTTGATGATTAGAACTTTTTTGCTGGGGGCAAGAAGCGCAACTGGATTTTTTAAGCGCCGCGGCATCGGCTTTAAGGCAGCAACAGGCTAAAAAAAGAGTGGCGATAGGAACCAGCAATATAACACTCCAGAGTCTTTGATAAGCGCGTAAAAACATTTTAACCTTTCAATAGGTATTATCACAATTTATATAAAGCATAACTCAAATAAAACACCACAACAAGAGCAAAAACGTTACTCAATAATTTTTAAAATAGTCTTCCCCGTAGGTTTAAGCCCTTTAGTGCTCTCTAAATAAATCCCACGAATTTCGACATCTTGGGCCCTTTTATACCCTTGACCAACAAAATCAATCGTCAAAGCTTCATCAGCCCGCAAGATAATTTTATCCTTTAAATGTGTCTGTTTACCGATTTGAGTAGGTAACCCCAGCCCGTTCTTTAAACGCCTGTTTATTTCACGCTGCTTGGCTCTTTCTTCCCGCGCCTGAACTCGCGCCTCTCGCATTTCGTCACGCTGCCGTTGCCTAAACTGCTTGGGCGTGAGTATTTCTTCATCACCATCAGGAGAAGTGCCCCAAAACGCATTATTTAACGTAAAAAACAACGTTTCCTCTGACATTCCTTTGACAAGAATGTTCATTTTTGAAACATTTACCAACACCGCCTTAAAACGAATCGGTTCAGTGATCCGATAAGTATCTTTCTCTGGAATAATCATAAAACGCAACGGCATAAACTGCTGCTGATAGTCCGCCAATTCTTGAGCATATTTATCTAGAGTAACCACAAGATCAAATTGCCGGCGCAACGAATGTTTAATGACATACCCTGAGAATTGTAAATCTAACATTGGCATCGGATAATTAAAATACCCATCGTGTGACTTATACGTCTTATTTTCAAGCGGCTCAACATCCAGCTTAAAAGCATATAAAGACGTTTTGCCACCTGCAGAGGCAACTTGGGTCTCATACGTAATTGTCAAAAAACCTTTATCATTTTTACCCAAACACTTCTGGTCAAAATCAGCCAATTCCTTGGATTTATCTTTTAAAGCGAGCGCCTGATCATAAATTCTTTGAACAATACTGTTAATTTTGGTGACCGCATACTCTTTAACGG
>CAYNSM010000012.1:19887-27853 GCA_964400065.1 uncultured Planctomycetales bacterium | reverse complement strand
TGATTTCCAAATCGTTAGTCGTCTGCCCCGTCAAGAGCATGACATTCCGATGACAAACGTCATCAGCAGTTAACCGTCAATTTCATTAAACGGATCTCCGACCAAATTCGGGGAAGGCTTGATGTTTTAGGTCAGGTCGGTTTTATCTTGGGAGACTTTGCCTTTTGGTAAAGTCCTTTAATAAAGGAAGCGAGGGAATCTATGAATTCCGAAGCATTGTATCCTGTTATTTTGGGTTTAGTCGGCGTTGGTTGTGTTTTAGCCGGGTGGTTTTTGCGTTGGTTTTTTGCGAATAAAAATTTGCGCGCGGCAGAAGATCGGGCCAGAAATTTGACTGAGTTTGCCAGCCGCGAAGCGGAAACTCGCAAAAAGGAAGCGGAGCTGGCCGCCAAAGATTTACTTTTAAAGGTGCGTCAGGATTTTGAAAAAGAAACTAAAGACCGCCGCGAAGAAATTTCGGCCGCCGAAAAGCGGATTTTACAAAAAGAAGAAAATCTCGAAAAGCGTGTCGATTTATTAGAAAAAAAAGAAAAGGATATTTCAACCCGTTCGGCTGGCGTTCGTCAGGAAGAGGAAAATCTTAAACTCAAGCAAGATGATCTGCTTAAGCTTATTGAAGAGGAAAAAAAGCGCTTGCAAACAATCGCCATGATGTCGCAGGAGGAAGCTAAGGCGCTTCTTTTAAGCCGCGTTGATCAGGATTTGTTGCAAGAAAAAGCAACGCGCATTCGCCGCATGGAAGAAGAGATTAAGGAAAATGTGGATAAGACCGCGCGCAACATTATTGCAATGGCCATTCAGCGCTGTGCCTCGGATCATACTGCCGAGACAACGCTCAGTGTCGTTGCGCTTCCCAGTGATGAAATGAAGGGTCGGATTATCGGACGCGAAGGGCGCAATATTCGTGCGCTGGAGATGGCAACCGGCGTTGATATTATTATTGACGATACGCCCGAGGCGGTGACGATTTCCGGTTTTGACATGGTCCGCCGAGAAATTGCGCGTATCGCGCTTGAAAACTTGATTGCTGATGGGCGCATTCATCCGGGCCGCATCGAAGAGGTTGTTGAAAAAGCGAAGAAAGAAATCGAAAACAAGATTAAAGAAGAAGGCGACAAAGCCGCTTTTGATTTAGGCATTCACGGGATGCATCCTGAGCTTTTAAAGCTCGTCGGGCGCTTAAAATACCGAACGAGTTTTGGTCAAAATGCGCTTGTACACACCAAGGAAGTGGCGCGGCTTATGGCGCTTATGGCAACACAGCTGGGCTTGGATCCAAAGATCGCAATGCGCACGGGTCTTTTGCATGATATCGGCAAAGTTGTCAGTCAGGAAGCCGAAGAGGGAACGCACGCAATTGTTGGTGCTAATTTAGCTAAAAAGCATGGTGAGAATGATATTATTGTTAATGCCATTGCCTCTCATCACGACGAGGTTGAGTCGACAACGCTGTATGGAAATATTCTTTGCGCGGCGGATGCGATTAGCGCGGCCCGTCCGGGAGCACGTGCCGAAACTTTGGAAACGTACGTTAAGCGTTTGGAAAGTTTGGAAAAGATCGCCAATTCGTTTAAAGGCGTTGAAAAGTCTTATGCTCTTCAAGCTGGCCGCGAAATTCGTATTATGGTTCAGCCAGACAAGATTAACGACGATGAGGCGATTGTGATGGCCCGCGATGTTCGCAAGCGCGTCGAGCAAGAATTGGAATATCCGGGACAGATTAAAGTTTTGGTCATGCGTGAAACACGCGCGATCGAATATGCGAAATAAATTTTTCTGTCGACGAATCCTCTTCGCGGTTCAATGAACGGTCCCCGGTCGATTCCCGCCTAAAGGCGGGAGAAAATCGGGGCTGCGTTCAATTCACCGCTTCGAGGAATTCATCGACAGAAGTAAATTAACAAGAAAAGATAGCGCAAACACAATGAACGTTTTATGTATCGGGGACATCGTCGGTAAGGCAGGGCGCCATGCGCTCGAAAAGCTTCTTCCGGGCCTTAAGGAAGAATACGATATTGCTTTTACGATTGTTAACGGCGAAAATGCCGCCGGAGGCGCGGGGTTAACGCCGCGCATTGCCGGCCAGCTTTATCGGGCCGGAACTGATTTTTTGACGCTTGGCGATCATACGTGGGACAAGCATGAGCTTATCGAGTTTTTAGGTGAGGAAAAAAATATTATTCGTCCGGCTAATTTTCCGCAAGGAACTCCCGGAAAAGGCTGGGCGGTTGTGCCGGTAGGAGAGCACAAAATTGGCATTGTAAATCTTTTAGGGCGCGTTTTTATGCGGTATAATGTCGACTGCCCGTTTCGCGCTTTAAAGAGTATTGTCGCCGAAATCAAAAAAGAGACAAAGATCATTTTTGTCGACTTTCATGCGGAGACGACGAGCGAAAAAGTCGCAGCCGGTTTATTTGCCGACGGGGAAATTACAGCGCTTTTTGGAACGCATACGCATATTCAAACAGCGGATGCAAAGGTTTTACCCAAAGGCAGCGCGTATATAACGGATTTGGGGATGACGGGTCCTTATGATTCGGTGATTGGACAGAATAAAGAAAAAATCATTGAACGTTTTTGGAGTGGAATGCCGGTGCGTTTTGAAGTTGCAACAGAAGATCCTCAGCTTTGCGGGGTTGTTGTAGAAGTTGATACAAATACTGGTTTGGCTCGCAAGATTACGCCAATACAAAGGAGAATATCATGAGCCCTTGGGATGGATTAAATCGCAGGCGATTTCCGCGCGTCAATTATCCGTGTCAGGTCATTGTTCGCAATGAACAAGACCAAAAAGATGTGATTTTGGCGCATACCGAAAATATTGGTGTCGGCGGTGTGTGCGTGATTCTTAAAAAAGGTTTACCGATGTTTGCACCCGTCGAGGTTGAGTTGGATCTTTTGGATTTTGAAGAACACGTAAAATGCCAGGGCAAGGTTGTTTGGGCAGTGCGTCGTAAATCCGGTGAAGAAAATAAGCCGATGTTTTATGATATCGGCATCGAGTTTGTGGATATCAGTGATCTGGACCGTGAGCGCATTGAAGCTGTGGTGCAGAGATTAGTTAAACAAGGTCGTCTTGTTCCAGAAACATAATATTGTATGCAAACACCTACAGAAAATTTAAATTCCGGCAGTGTTCCTACTCAAATTCGCGTTCGCTTTGCGCCAAGTCCGACGGGGTTTTTGCATATTGGCGGAGCCCGCACGGCGCTTTTTAATTGGATGTACGCTCGCGCGCAAGGTGGTACGTTTATTTTGCGTATTGAGGACACGGATAAAGAGCGCTCTAAGACAGAGTATCTCGACGAGATTTTGCGTAGCATGAGTTGGCTTGGGCTTAATTGGGATGAATTTTATAAGCAGAGTGAGCGTTTTGATATTTACCGTCAATATGCCAAACAGCTTTTAGATGAAGGCAAAGCATACAAGGATGGGGAAGCGGTGATTTTAAAAATGCTGCCTACCCAAGTTAAAATTTTTGACCTAATTCGCGGAGAAATTGTTTTTGATACCGAAACGATTAAGGATCAGGTTTTGATGAAGTCTGACGGGACGCCGACGTATAGTTTTGCCTGCGTTATCGATGATGCGCTCATGCAGGTCAGTCATGTTATCCGCGGGGAAGATCATATTTCCAATACGCCTAAACAAATAATGATTTATCAGGCGCTTGGGTTTAAGACGCCTAAGTTTGCGCATTTGCCTCTTATTATGGACGAAGAAGGCGGGCGGATGTCTAAGCGTGCGGGTGCCGTTGCCGTCAGCGATTATCAGCTTCAGGGATTTTTGGCAGAAGGGATTGTTAATTATTTGATGCTTTTGGGTTGGTCGCCGGGCAATAATCAGGAAAAAGTGGGCCTGGATGCGGCGGTCAAAAAGTTTTCGATTAAAAAAGTTAATAAAGCCGGCGCTGCTTTTTCGATGGATAAATTAAAGTGGCTTAATGGGCAATATATTAAGGAAATGGATGCAGCTAAATTAGCGGATGCGATCAAACCATTTCTAATCGAAAAATATGGAGCTTTGTCGACGGAGATTATTCCTTTGGAAGCTATTGTGGCTTTATATAAAGGGCGCATGGATACCCTGACTGATTTTTTGGATTGGACTGAGTTTTTGTTTAAAGACGATTATACAAAAGATGTTCAGGTCCAAGAGGAGCTTAAGCTCAAGAATTTGAAAAAAGAATTTGAACTTTTGGCTAGTGCTTTAGAAAAGCTTGATGTCTATGATGTTAAAACAACCGAAGAGGTTTTTCGTCAGGTCGTCGGTGAGCTTGGGATTAAAGCGGGAGACTTGGTGCATCCGGTGCGCGGAGCTTTGACGGGAAAAGCGGTTGGTCCGGGTTTGTTTGAAACGATGGCGGTTTTAGGAAAAGACAAGACCGTCCGTCGGTTAAAAGCAGCGTTTGCGTAAAAGTTTTCCCCCTCTTTTTTAAAGAGGGGGTTAGGGGGAGTTAAGGAACCTTTAGATTGGTGGAAGTTTTAAATTGCCCTGCACTTGCGTTTTTTGAAGAAAAGATTTTTGAGCGCAAGCACTAGGGCAAAGTTGTTTTGAATGTAATTTTGATTAGTTATTGTGATTTTGCCCTGCTTTTCTTGGAAAGAATTTAAGGAAAGCAGGACTGCGATAAAGCTTTTCTGCAGGAAGAACTCGTAGAATTTGAAGCTGAAAGCGCCCTGCACTGATTTTTCTGGGAAGATTTATGGAAATCAGCACTAGGGCAAAACCGTTCTTGATGTAGAACTGGTAGATTTGTGGAAGTTTTGCCCTGTCGTCTAATGGTAGGACATGAGATTCTGGATCTCAGTATTTTGGTTCGAATCCAAGCGGGGCAGTTAAATTCAAAAGGCCCCTTCTGGGGCCTTTTGAATTTGATCGATTCCCCGCGCAGTCCCGCTTGCCCGAAGGGCAGATGCGGGGCAAGCGGGTGAGCTGAGTTCTAGCGAAGTAGGGAATCCAACTGGGGCAGCCATACTAATCTCTCGATTTCCCCGTCGAGAGATAATAAAAACCCTAATCGGGCGCACCGGTTGGGGTTTTTCATTCTTTGAGGTGTCAAATGGTTAGGGCATAATTTATTGGCATTACTCGACGGAATTCGACATTAAGCAAAGTTCGTTGAACACCCCACCCGTATTGGTCAGTTTTTCTGTCTAACGTATCTCTTCATATCCAAATTGCCAGATTTTTAATCAGCATTGTTTAATCGATACTTCGGCAGATATTTGTAATTAATTTGCGACGATAAATATCGATTAAACCCAGATTTTGTAATAGCCTCTCTTAACAGCGCAAGAATATTGCTATAACTTATCTGTCAGTAGGAGTTATAAAAAACATTAACGATCTGATGGAGGCACAAAAAGATGCACGAGATGACGTGGAGAATCGTATTGAAGAACTCAAATATGATTTTGGTTTGGATAGTTTTTGTTTGAATGAATTTTATGCGACCGAAGCGGCGTTTTGATCCGTGATGATCGCATATAACATGATCAGCTTGTTTCGACAGGCGGTGCTGGGAGTTAAGATACAGCCGCGCTTAGTGACGATAAGATTCCAATGCTTTGCAATAGGAAGTTGGATCGGCAAAAAGTACTGCAAGAATCTTTTAAGAGTCTCTTTGGTTCATAAACGCAGGCCATGGTTTGAGGGATTGTTCACAAAAATCGATGATCTTTCGTGGGATTTACCAATTAAAACATGAATCCTATTGCAAAATCCGGGTTGAAAATTGGACTCTTTTTTGGAAGGATACGCCCTTTTTACCGCTAGTAAACGAATTTACACAATCGAGTCTACATCATCCGCCAACCGCCCCAGAGGTTTGTATTCTGTGTTAAAAGAAGTATACTTTAATCCTAACACATGCGTTGAAGCAAAGCAGATCAGGTGGCGATCTAGGCGGGTCATTTTCACTATAATGGGATTGTTGCAAAATGATGATTTTTGTAATCCTAAGGAGCACAGCGATGGAGGATATCGTCAGAAAGGGATTCTTCGCTTCACTCAGAATGACTATGGAACAGCATTTCACAACAGGCCTTAATAGATCTAATTTGATGGAGGAATTTAGCAAGAGCCTTGTTTTGGCATGTGCGCTTTTGATGTCCTTGGCGATTTCTAATTCCCCAGCGGCTGAAGTATCGCCCATCTCATTAGTAAACTCTTTTCCAAATCAGGCCACACATGTAACCAATGCTGCTGGGCAAGCTCTCCCAAAAGTTGTCTTCACTAATTACAGTCTTGGTGGAGGATTTGTTAATTCTAGCGCCGGGTTTTTTCAAAACGGATCAACCTTTAGCGCGAATAGTCTTACGATTCTTCCGCCGGCGAATAGGGCAGACTTCATAAAGGTCTTATTTTCTGACGTGAGTCAACCAAAGTTGTCGACAACGTATCAGTGGGTACTCCAGGGAACTTACGGGATTTTTTATCAGCCCGGAAATGTTTCTCAAGGTGTGCGCGTGCAGATTGTGGTTGCCGGGGATCAAATCGACTCGACGGATACCAAATGGTCTGTAATCGATGATTTTTACGTTTATGCTAGCACTCCGCCTTTTTTGCGCACCACACAGCTTGGAATGTGGCCGCTACGCAATAATTTTATTGTTGCAATTCAGATCTCAGCCGTTGGCAACAACAATTCTGGGGATAATCTTGTTATTGATCAACCTGTTCTGATAAAAACTGTTCAACGTCCGCAGTTAGGCGTCGCTCAATCAAATCTCATTTGGGATTCAAACCCGAGGCCGATAGTTAATTCAATCGCGTCGCTGGAAAGCTCTTGGATCAGGACTAATATGTCGTCAAGTTCGGATTCGACGATTTCTCAATTCGTGAATGTTGTTTCGGCTGCAAATCAAGCAGGAATGAAAGTGTTATCTGTGGTTCTTCAGGAAGAAGAGGACTATTCTCAACCAGCGAATTCTTACGGTAATGCAGGAAGCGATTTTGAAGTTCTTTGTGGATGGCGCCAGGGAGCACTTCGTTTTAGCGATATAGATATATCTAAATTTAAGCAGCGCTTTGAAAAGTACCTTCGGAATTTGCGGGATGCGGGCGCGCATGTCGATGCTTTTGAAATCGGAAACGAACTAGATTGGGTTTGCTTCAATGGGGATATTCCTTTAGGACAATCTGGTATTAAGGCCAGCAGTATGACTGCGTTTTTAGAAAAGTATGGAAAAATTCTTCAGGAGGCAAAGGAGCTCCTTAATATCTATTTTCCTTCGAGCCAGCTCTTGACGTTCGGAGCAGCAAACCCCAGTCTATTTAAAGATAAGTCTTTTGTGTCAGACCCCGAGAATTTATTGAAAAATCTTGGCAATATCAATGGAAGAAATTATCTCAGTTATGTTGATGGCTATGCGTTGCATTTTTATCCTCCTAAAGATAATGTCGTTGCAACACGAGATATATTAACGAAGTACGGGGCGGCTCTAGGGATATCGAAACCATTCTGGGTGACAGAGTTCGGATTTTATGAGATACACGATGATGTTTTATATACCGCATTTCGAAAATTTGTAGAATTGATGAATTCTATCGGCCCGATTTCGATAGGTAATATTTTTTTATACACTTATACATCCGACCCCTCCTTTAGTCTCATACATAAGGACGGAAAGTTGGATTCTGCATCGAAAATTTTGGAGCAATATAGTAATTTAGACGCGGGGAAAATTCCCGTGGATAGTCTTATGTCTATGGATATTAACGGTGATCACAAGGTGGATTTTGTCCAGACTTGGAATAATAATGGGAAACTCTTTTTGCTGCCATATCTTTCTGCCGGTACGGGTTTCACGGCGCAGTCATGGATCAATACAAATCAAGGTTTCCCGTCGCAACCATACGGCAGCCTGTTGGCAATGGACGTTAATGGTGATGGTAAGGCAGACCTTGTCCAGACTTGGAATAATAATGGGAAACTCTTTTTGCTGCCATATCTTTCTGCCGG
>CAYNSM010000012.1:0-19787 GCA_964400065.1 uncultured Planctomycetales bacterium | reverse complement strand
TCCAGACTTGGAATAATAATGGGAAACTCTTTTTGCTGCCATATCTTTCTGCCGGTACGGGTTTCACGGCGCAGTCATGGATCAATACAAATCAAGGTTTCCCGTCGCAACCATACGGCAGCCTGTTGGCAATGGACGTTAATGGCGATGGTAAGGCAGACCTTGTCCAGACTTGGAATAATAACGGGTATTTGTATTTGTTGACATATCTTTCCACTGGTACAGGTTTTACGGCGCAGTCATGGATCAATACAAATCAAAATTTTCCGTCAGAGCCAAATGGCAGTCTTTTGACAATGGACGTTAACGGCGATGGCAAGAAAGATCTTGTTCAGATTTGGAATAACAAGGGAATTCTATATCTGCTGTCTTATTTCCCAAGCGGTAAAAATTTAGCTCCACAGGGGGCTGAAATAAATACAAGAATTTCTTTCCCGCAGCGAGGTTTAGAGAATTTTTCAGGATATCCAGTTTATTAGTCAATGCGAAGGCGAGATTCACACGACTAATCCTTGTGCTCTGCGCCATAAAGGGCTTGTTGCGAAATTAATAGTTTCTAAAAAATAAACCCGAATGATCAACGACAATTAGAATTCCCGATTTTTTATCTCTGCTTCTTTAAGGTTTTCTTGCCCGATTTTACGCTTAGACAGCGAAAGTGCCGATGGAACTATATATAAATTGCAATGCCGATAGGCGTTTTTTAAAATATAACCAGTTGCGAAAGCCGTCCAAGCGGGGCAGTTGAGTTCTAGAAAAAGCCTCATTTATCTAAGGATCCCTTCGGAAATATTGAGGAATAGCAATAAATAAATGAACAAAACAATATCAATTATTTGGCGGACTATTTTACGTTTCGGTATTATTGTAATAATTTCGGGTGCGATTTATTTGTGTGGTCGCCGGGAAAATACGAGCGTAGCGGGCGACACGATTTGCGATCAGATGGAATCTGGATTCAGCATGGTTGGTTCGGCGACGATCAATGGTTTGCACGAAACAATAAAGATAAAACGACGTTTAGAGATGTAAAGAATATCGAAACCCTTGCCAAGTTATTGGACAGGCATGGCATTGAATATATTTTTCCGCACGTAGCACCCTGTAATTCCGATGGCAGTATTGCCATCGTGGATCAAGTTCAAGTGGAAAGGTTTCTTGACCGTTTTGGTAAATTTAAAATTGTCCCATGGGTTGGCGGAGTTTTCCATAAACAATGTTTTCCTGAATCTCTCCAGTGGCGAAAGAACTTTATTTACTCTTCTGTAAATCTTCTCAAAGAACACCCTCGATTAGCTGGTTTGCATGTGAATATTGAACCTATGCCGTCAGGAAATAAGGATTTTCTTGTTTTTTTGAATGAGCTGCAGGAAGCATTGCCAAAAGACAAAATTTTATCTATTGTGGCCTATCCGCCTTCTACATTGTTGCACCCATTTCCTGATGTTCCCTGGAATAAAGAATATTTTCAACAAGTATCCAAAATTGCGGATCAAATGGTTGTTATGATGTATGACACGGGACTCAAATTACTGAAAGTATATCAATGATTAATGTCTCGTTGGACAACGGAGGTTTTGGGCTGGGGGAGAGACTCAAAGATTTTGCTTGGGATTCCTTCTTATGATGACGCGGGAGTTCAGTATCATTTTTCGGCGGTTGAGAATTTGAGTAATGGATTACAAGGTATTCATGCCGGACTAGCGCATTCCCAGACATTGCCCCCAAATTATCAAGGCGTTTCCATTTATTGCGAATGGGAGATGGATGAATCAGAGTGGAAATACTTTAAGAAAGAATTTGAGGCGACTCAATAAGCCAGTTGCGAAAGTCGTCCAGCTGGGGCAGTTTTTAACATAACCCTTTGTGATATTGTATATTGTAAAGGGTTATGTTTGTTTTGGCGAAATTATAATTGTCTAATATAAAGAAATTTGTAACTCTTTTGAAAAGTTTGCGTTTAATCCTTAACGTTGAAAATTAAACAGGTAACTTAAGGAGTCATTTATGAAAAAGTTTCAGTGGTTATTTTGCGTTTGTCTGATGATTGGATTTTCTAACCCAGGATGGGCTGACTCTGTGGGGTACGATCCACCAGGTACGCAGTATGAGGTATGCTCAGCAAATAACCAAGTCTGTGCAAAAGTTACAAAACCCCAAACGTTAATGAAAAGGCAGAGAAGACAAAGGTTTATAGGAAAGACAATAAAGAAGTTATTTTATATAATTTGGATACATTCCCATCCTTTATATCAGACGATGGTCGTTATGCCATCGGTTGCGGTTGCTTTTGGGATTGGCGGACTGAAAGGTGTGAAGCAACAATAATGATTCGGCAATTTCTTTTTATAAAGACGGGGTATTGCTTAAAGCATACTCTGCTTTGGAAATTGCAGAAGATAAGAACAATGGTAGCTGTAGTGTTTCACACTACGAGGCTATCAATGTCAAGCGGTTAGAAGGATAATATCTACTGGTTCAAAGAATAGATGGTTGGTGGATTAAGTTTAATATAACTACGGGTGAAGTAGTATCCAAAGATCATTTAGCCATGGACTTAATTTCTAAAATGAAGAGAAGTTTCTATGTGAATCATCGGCTACAAGTACGGTTAAGGAAATTTGCTATATTCGGATTTTTGATTATGGTCATCTGGGCTGTGGTTAGACGCCTGTCTATGAAAAAGAAGTTATAAACCAATTGTCACAATATTTGATGATTTTGTATAAAGCCAGTTGCGCGCTCCTACGAGTGCCCGGCATGAGGGCCGAAAATCGTCTTCTCTCGGTGTAAGATAAATTGTTTAAGGAACATAGAATGAAAAAACTGGTTTTTTCGAAAACGATAATCATTCACAGTCTGACTATTCTATTGTTTTCTTTATTGACTTATAGCAACAGTTTTCGCAATGTTAATTTTCTTATTGATGATTGGGACAGTATTGTCAACAATGTAAAACTTAGTCAACCTAAATATTTATTTTATGAATTTTTTCCAAATCTGGATTTGTCTGCTGGCCTACAGCACTATTACCGCCCGTTGATATCGGTTGTGATTGCGATTTCTTATTGGATATGCGGTTTTAATCTTTTGGGGTATCACATTATAAACTGGGTATTTCTTTATTTTGCCTGTATATCGGTTTATGTTCTCATCGAGAGATATTTTCAAAATTCGTTTTTGGCTTTCATGACGGCTCTTTTTTGTGCCATACATCCATTTAATAGTTATATTGTTAATAATGCCTCTGCCGGTTTTTGTGCATTACAATTGATGTTTTTGTCGTGGGCGGCGATATTTTTTAAATCTTATAGGGACAATTCTAAAAATAAAATTTATTTGGCCGCCAGCATAAGTTTATACACGCTGGCCTTGTTGTTTCATGACGATGCTTTGACGTTTCCATTGTTTCTTTTGGCGTTAAATTTTGTTTTTACACGGAATAATCAGCGGACTGGGTTGCTGTGGAGGATGGCCCCTTATGGGATTGTTTCGCTAATTCTTTATTTAATCAAAAAATATTATTCGGCGGCAGTGGGAAACATTCTTGTTCCCCAAGGGGGAAGTTTTTTCCAATACATTGCGTCAGTCGCAAAATTGATGCTTTGGTATACTGAAAAGTTTTTTAGTGGGGCGGATGTTGTTTTTATATGGGCAACTGGGTCGGTGAATACTCATTTAATCTGGTGGATTGGTGGCTTGTTTTTTATCCTATTTTTGTGTGCGAAGATATATTTTTCGCAAAAAAGGGATCCTGTTTTTCGATTTGCGGCGGGCAGCTTTTTTATTTCAACAGTAGTTGTCGCCAGCGCTTGTCGTTTTGAGCCGATGCACGGATGGATCATTGAGCCGTCCTGGTTGGCTTTTGCAGCGATTTCTTTTTTTTCAGCTTTAAGCTGGTTTTTAGTAAATCTGCGCGACAGTTTTCCAAAATTTATTTTTGCAACAATATTTTCACTTTATATGGGCTTGTTGCTTTTTAATAGCTGGGCCTTGAATGATCGATGGTCGACAGAAGAGAAGTATTGTACATACTGGGCAAAACAAGCCCCGGGGTTTACAACACCTTTAAGCTATTTGGCGTCATTTTATATGAGAGAAGCTGATGTGATAAAAGCTGAGGAAATTCTTCAAAAAGCGCTTAAACAGTCAGAGCAGCCGATTTTGTTTTATAAGCTGGGGATGATTTATTCTGAACGTCAAGAATGGAGTCGGGCTTCAGAGTGTTTTAAAAAAGCGCTTTTGCTGGCACCGAAATCAGTAACGCTTCATCTTCTTTTGTGTGATATTGATCAAAAACAACAGGGTAAGTAGAGAGGTTGATGTCGCGTCTGTTTAAAAATTTGCATAAAGCTTTGCAAATCAAGTTTATAAAACAAAATACCCTCGCATTTTTTAAAGGGCTCTAGTATAATTACAAAAGTTTAGCAATAATTTTTTATCAAAGCGAGAAAAAAATGGAATCGCGGATTATAACTATATTTGGCAACAAAGGTGGGGTTGGTAAAACTTTTGTTGCTGTCAACTTGGCAACGTCGCTAGCTTTATCCGGCAAGCGTGTTCTTTTGATTGATATTGATTTTCAGGGTGTGCATGACATGGCCCGCATGCTTAATCTGGCTCCGCGTTTTGCTTTGGTCAATCTTCTCTGTGAAATTGAAAAGACTGAAGATCCGTCCATTATTAAAAAATATGTTATTTCGCATAATTGCGGGCTGGATTTTTTGCCAGCCGTTCTGCAGTCTAAGCAAGCGGGGCATATTACTGCCGAAAACATCAAACCTTTTTTCCGCAAAGCTGTTCAGGTTTATGATTACGTTATTGTCGACGCGGGCAACACGTTTAGTGAAACGCTTTTAAGCGTTTTAGATCACTCTAACCTTATCCTTTTGGTTGTCACTCCGGATATCCTTGCGGTTTATCAGATCAAGTGGTGCATTGAACTTTTACAAAGTCTTCATTACCCGCTCAAAATGGTGCGTTTGGTTTTAAATCGTGCTGAGAGTCGAGGCGGTGTTCCTTGGCAGGAAGTCCGTACCGCTTTAGCTTGTGAAATTTTAGGGCGCATTCCATCCGACGGGAAAGCGGTTGGAATGGCTTTAAATCGCGGCGTTCCCTGTGTTATTGATACGCCCAAGGGACCTATTGCGGATGCTTTCGGGAAAATGATCGTTGATTTAAAGAAAGATGATATTTATATTCAGGCTACAGAAATCGCACGCGAGCGGACAACGGAAGGTATTGATAAGCCGGGAAATTTTTGGGAAAAATTTGGTATTTCGCAACGCAATACGCCTGCGCCGGCAGCTGTCAATTATGGTCAGGAAGAAGATGAAATCATTGCGTTAAAAAAGAGAATTCATGAAAGATTGGTTGCCCAGCTGCATGTTGAAGATTTAACGCCTGAGAATTTGAGCGATCCAAAGAAAGCCCAGGAACTTAAAGATTCTGCTCGAAAACTCGTTGGAAATCTTTTGCTTGAAGAAAAAGGCGGCGTTCTTTCTTCGCATGAAGAGCGTTCGCGTATTGTTAAAGAAATTGTTGATGAGGCATTGGGTTTAGGTCCACTTGAAGAATTTCTGGCTGACACCGAAATATCAGACGTTATGGTCAATAGTAAAGATGTTATTTATGTTGAAAAAAGCGGGAAGCTTATTTTAACAAATCGCAAATTTGTTTCAGATCAGCAAGTCCGTTCTATTATTGATCGCATCATTGCGCCCTTAGGTCGGCGCATTGATGAATCGGTTCCGATGGTAGACGCTCGTCTTCCCGACGGGTCGCGGTTTAATGCGATTATTCCGCCTTTGTCTTTAAATGGTCCTATGATTACGATCCGCAAATTTGGCGCTGAGCGTTTAAGCGCCGAAGACCTTCTGGATAAATATCGCAGTTTTTCTAGGGCGATGCATGATTTTTTGGAAACATGTGTTTTAGGTCGGAAAAATATTATTGTTTCAGGCGGTACCGGCTCCGGAAAGACGACGCTCTTAAACGTCATTTCTCAGTTTATTCCAGACAGCGAGCGCATTATTACGATTGAAGATGCTGCTGAGCTGCGTCTTAAAAAGAGTCATTGGGCGCGTTTGGAGTCTCGGCCTTCTAACGTCGAGGGGAAAGGGACAGTTTCGATTCGGGATCTTTTTGTTAATACGCTGCGCATGCGGCCGGATCGTATTATTATTGGAGAGTGCCGCGGCCCTGAAATTTTGGACATGTTGCAGGCAATGAATACCGGACACGATGGATCGATGACTACATTGCATGCAAACTCTACACGGGATGTTATGGTACGTATGAGTTCTATGATTCTCTTAAGCGGCATTGAGCTTCCGGTGCGGGCGATCAATGAAATGATTTCCTCGGCTATTGATATTATTGTTCATGTGGCCCGTTTTTCCGATGGAACCCGCAAAATCACAGGTATTACCGAAGTTGTTGGTATGATTCAGGACCATCAGTTGGATTTAAGAGATGTTTTTGTCTATGACCAAAAAGGTATTGGCGAGAATGGAGTTGTTGTTGGTGATTATCGCCCTACTGGGTATATTCCTAAATGTTATGAAGAGTTAACTTCGATGGGCCTTAAAATTGATAAAGGCATGTTTACTCGTTCGTAATTTTAAATTCTGCACCAAAAGTAGCTTTTAATTCTTTATGCAAATTTTAAATCAGACAAGAAAGACAATTTTAGCTCAAAAAGCAACGCTTGCCGATACAATGGCTTCTCGTTTTGTTGGGCTTTTGCGGCATGATTTTTTAGCTCAAGGGCAAGGATTAATCATAACTCAATGCAATTCCATTCATATGTTTTTTATGAAATTTTCAATTGATGTGATTTTTATTGATCGTAAAAAAACTGTGGTTGGTCTTGTTCGTGGGATTAAGCCATTTCAAATCAGTCCATATTATTGGCGTTCTGATTGCGCCATTGAGCTTCCTGAAGGCCAGATTGACAGAACGAAAACTGTGCTGGGAGACAAAATTTTTTGGGAATAGTGCGGCAAGAGAAAATTTAGACCAGATCATCCAAATCAATATCGCGCGCTACGCGCTCAACTTCATCGAGCCACTTGTGGCAGTAGCGGCAGATTTTCGCTTCCCTAAAAACTTTCTTATCACAAAAAATACAATTCTTTTTGTCAAGCGATAAAAAGTCGACGTTAATGACTGGGTCGAGTAAAAATTGTTCGCAATGAGGACACTTTATAACTTTTGCAGTTAATTTTTCATAACAATAAGGGCATTTGAGCATCAGCGTAATCCTTTTTTAGAAATTATACTATGGATATCTTGAAGCTGTTAAAGAATATTAATTTTTTTAATAAGATTTTAAATTGGACATTTATGTATTGTTTTATGGTAGGTGGACATGCTATAGTACAAAAAATATTAATGTCCAAACTGGAATATGAGGATATATGGGCGTTGTTCACAAATTACAAGATGAAGTTAGGGATTTTATTCTGGCGCAAAAAAAGATTTTTCCTCAAATTAGTTGCCGCAAGTTGAGCGATGTTGTTTTCCAAAAGTTTCAATTGATCGTTTCGAAATCTTCGATAAGTTCTGTTTTAAAATCTGCCAATCTTAATAGTCCGATTGGAAGGCACAGTTTGTCGGGTGATGCTCGGCCGGCTTTTGCTAAAACGGAAATAAAGAAATTTAAAATCCCTCAACATAAAAAAAGTCAGATTTTTCTAGATAAGAATTTGCCTTTTGTTGAAGAGAAAAAGGTTTTAGTAGGGCAAGAAATGTCCAATCTAGAAAATGTCCCTGAGCAAAAAAGCATGGTTCAAGCGATAGAGTCAAAAGGAACATTGGTGCAAAATGCCGGTGTTATTTTTTTGAAAGCAGCTGAATGGAAATTGGCCGGGGGTTCTATTTTTGGCAAAATTTTAAAAGATGAGTTGGGCGCTTTGCATAATGTGAATTTTGATAAAGTTGCGGATTTGCTGTTGCTGTCAAAAATATATGAAGACAAAGGATTTAAGGATTTTGATACTTGCAGGTGGCTTTTAGAATTTTCGCAAAATGAAAGTCCGCAAGATCAGGAAAAATTTGCCGTTGCTTTGTTGGCTGCAGAAAAAATTATAGATTGTGGAATAAAATTGGCAATTGAGTTGGCGATTGTTTTTGGAGGAGTTTATTGCATTAAGTTTATTAAATTGGATGGCACAGGTATTTTTATTGAACCTAAAAGCAGAAATGTCCAATTTGATAATGTCCATTCTGAAGAAGAAGTCTCGGTGGTAAGTGCAGTAAATATTATCAACAATGTCCATTCTGTTGTATTGTATTGCTATACAGAGATTAACGATTTCCAGAAGTTTAGTGAAAATTTCTTGGATGCGTTTTCAAGTCAATCGCAAAATCCAATTGAAGAAGTTGCATTTTTAAATTATGAAAATATCCAAATTGCAAAACATCGTTATGTTGCGCAAAAAGAAAAGGTTTTTGTTTTAGCGGTGCTAGAATGGGAAAAAAGTTTTCCCGGATTGAAAGATTTATTGCAGATAATGAGCGGCGGCATCCCTCTTGAAATTTTGGATAAAGAATTCTTTTATAAAAAATGTGATGCTGGGTGTGTTTTTAATGGTCAAGATCATCTGTCCTCAAAGCTCCTGAGTGTTATTGCTGTTAGCTTTTCTCCGACGGAGAAACCGTTTGTTGTTCTTTTGACAAATGCGGTTGATGATACAGAAGCGATTAAGAAAGCGGTTTTTGATTTTTTGTTAACGTGGCCGAGCTTTGGTACTTGGAAAGAGCTGCCTGTAAAAACAGGTGAAAAAAGACAGAAGAGCTTCTTTCAACAGGTTTCTGCTCAGTTAGTCCGGTTAGATCAGGCAAGTTCGATGCTCGAAAGCTTTAAAGCGTTTAGCAAGGTACTTGAAGGATATTGTGAGTTTTATTTTTTTGACTTCCAAGAGGGCGAAAGTAATGCAAGTTTAACAAATAGAGAGATTTATAATCTATCTGGTTATCTGTTAAAAGAAGAACGTTTCTCTTGTTTATCTTTTGTTCTTCGTGAGAGTGACCCGGTTTTTCCCGCACTTAAAAAGGCTGTAAGTCGTTTTAATGCAGAGGTTGTTTTTGATCCGCAAGGTCGCCGACTTATTTTACAAATAAGTCCTCATACTGCTTTGTAAATTTATTTCCTAAATATAATAAATATATAAGGTTGTTGCCTTGACAGCTTTCTTTATTTTGTGGTATAGTTTAAAAGTTCGAATATAAGAGTTATTTTCTGTGTTTGGTCAAATCAGATTTTTATTCCATCGAAAGGTGGAATTTTATCCCGTCTTTTTACAACGGGAGCCGCAGCTCAAAGGCGCGGTAATAGAGCCCCAAAACTGTATCCGCTCTTTCGTTGCTAAAGAGCTAGGGCAAGGGTCTCCTGTAACACAAAAGGTGCACGCGATGTGGCTAATCCGGAATCAAAAAGGACAAAACCTCATTGAATATGCCATCATCGTGGCGGTCGTGGCTTCAGCAATGTTAGCCATGAGCATTTATGTGTCTCGGTCGGTGCAAGCAACTCAGCAGGCGATCCAAGATGGGTACAAAGACTAATGAACGCAAACCAAAGGAACAAAGACGTTATCAAGGAGGATGCATAATGTTTAAAAATCTTCACCGCAAGAAAAAAGGACAAAGCACGCTCGAATACATCATCATGATTACCGGGGTTATCGCGGTTCTTATTCTTTTCCTCGGGCCAAGCGGTATTTTTCGAACTGCGTACAATACCACATTAGCACAAGGCACTAATGGCATGACAGACATGGCCAACAGATTAAGAAATTCTCGTTAAGTAAAAATCAGCTTAACCTTTACGGAGGTGTGACACATGTTTAAGAAATTATTGAAAAGTAAATTAGCCCAAACCACCGCGGAATACGCGCTGTTGATTTCTTTGGTTGTTGCGGCTGTTATTGCGATGCAAACTTACGCTCAGCGCGCGATTCAGGCAAGAATTCGTGACGCGGCTGTGTACATGGTTAATGGAACCAGTGCTTTGGGCAGGACAAATCAATATGAAGCTTATTATTCAGAGAGTTCTTATGATATTGATAGAAACACCCGTGATGAAAGTGTGCATAATAATACAACAATTAGCGTTGCGCAGAATGAACTAAGAACACGTAAAGCTAACGGCAGAACGAATACAACAGTAGACGGTATCACAAACGGTATCTAAGGAGTCTGGTTGTAATACTTTTAACAGGAGGAATAATCAATGTTTAAGTACTTAAGAAAAAGAAAAGGGCAGTCGACGCTCGAGACGGCTGTTTTGATCATGATCGTTATCGGGGCACTTCTTTCTATTCAGATTTATATCAAGAGAGGTGTGCAGGGCCGTTTACGCAGTGCGGCTGATGACATTGGTGATCAATATTCTGCAGGGAATACCAATGTGCGAAAAATTGTAACAGTAATTAGCAATACAAGAGAAACAAATGATGCTGGCTTAGCTTCAACGGTTCTTCTCGCGAATGAAGTCACGACAACCAACAGGACTCAGAATATTGTTAATCTCCAATCTGAATATTGGGGTAATTAACAAAGTTTTGATCTGGCAGAGTGTGTAAGGAGCATGGCTTACTTGGGAGCTTGCCCGCTTAAAAACGGGGAAAAATTTTCTTAGGTAAGCCATGCTTCTTTAAAAAAGAATTTTAAATGAACATATGTCTGTGCCAATTTTAAAAAATAATTGCGGTCAAGGCGCTGGAGTTGAATACGCTATCCTTTTCTTTATTATTATTGCCGTAATTGCTGGGATGACGACGTATATTAAGCGCGCTGTACAGGGGCGGATTCATGACGCAAGGAATTATATGTATACGCAGGTTAACGGCACTTATCGGACGTATCATGCTAATCAGATTTTACCAAACGGTTACGAGCCTTATTATCAGCATACAAGAACTGATAAAGACGAAAACACTAGGACCAGTCAGAACGATACGCCCTGGGAGGGGCATGAGGGAAGATATGCAACAGTTATCAATTCAGTTATTGGTTCTTCAACCTTTTCAAATATTGTTTCAGCTGTTCATGCAGAGTAGATCGATTATGCAAAATTCTTGTCGTCAAAATTCGAAAGGTCAAACTATTGTCGAATATTCTTTGCTTTTGGGGATAGCGATTGCTGTTTTGTTAGCGCTGACGCCGATGATTAAACGCTCGACGCAGGGTATGGTGAAAATAGTTGCCGATGAAGTCGGATATCAAAATAATGCAGAACAAAAAGATGGGCCGGGATTAGTTAAAACTTCTGTTGCAACAATGTTTGATCGACAGCTGAATAAAAAAGAAACTTCTCTTACTTCTGGCGGACACCGTGTTGAGATGATCTATAGCGAGGTTACAACAGCCGAGACTCAATCTTTGTCTGGCTTGGGGGCTTCTTCAGAAGAGTGATGTTATTATTTTAGAATTATGAGGTGGATTAATGTTGCGAAAATCAGAGTGTCGGGGTCAAATGTTAATGGAATATGTTGCGATTATAATTATTTTGATTGGCGCTTTATTGGCGATGCAGAATTATTTTAAACGCGGGATTCAGGGGCGCATGAAATCTTCAATTGATAGTGTTGGGGATCAGTACGATCCAATGACGACTGACACGGACATTACGCAGCGGGCCCAGGGAAGGAGTGTTACAACTATTACAGTAGAAGAAGTCGGTGCTGGAGAAAAACAAACAATGAGGTTTGATAATTCGAGTATGACCGAAACAAAAAGCGGAACGACTCGCGTAGATGCTTATTGAAAACCACTTATGTCTGATTTGATTAAGTTAAATTTTTGTAATGTTAAAAAGGGCCAATCGGCGGTTGAATTGGCGATTTTCGGATCAATTTTGATTTTTGTTATTAGTCTTATTTTTCGCATAGGTTTAAGCGGCGGAAATTTTATGCGCGTGCAGCTTCAGGCCACGCGTTACGCGATGAGCAAATCGCTGGAAATGTCAACTATCGAAATGCCCGGGCGCAATAATGCGTCGACGCTGGTGATTGAGGATCGGCTTTCTGGAGATTTTGCGAATAAATTCGGTTCGCGTGACCGTGTACCTTTGGTTGCCAGCGGAAGCGCAACGTATTCAAGTCAATTATTTTATCCTGTGGACAACGAGGATTTTGGCAATAAGGCGGTTTTGCCACATTACGATGTTTGGATTAATGGCCAAAGGTTTTCTTTTTTAACGGCAAATTTTGTGACGTATAATTTTCCGTCGGATGGCGCAGGTCTTCCAAAATGTGGTGTGGCACATCCGACGGATACCCGATGTTGGTCGGAGGGTTGTAATGATGGAAATGGTTGCGTGATTCTGAAAAAGGTTATTCAAAATTATCCTGGAAGCGGGTTTAGGTCATCAGGAAATTTTGACGTTAATTTTGACGGGACTGATCCGGTAGAGTTAGCTGGGGTTAGCAAAGCTCCGATGGATGGGACAAGCGGCGGACATATGGCTTTTATGTGGCAATGGGAAGATGTTTCGGCAATGGGGGAATTGTCTACGGATGATCCGATTGATGTCGACGGCGATTTTCAGGAAGAGCAAATCTTGTCAAGCACCTTGGATTCTCTGGGGCGGACTGCTTCTGTCAATGTGATTGATCGGCAGGCAGGGGACATTGATTTTACGCTTGACGATCGCCGGCCGGGTGTGCAAGTGGGCCTTTTGACACAAAGCCAGATGTTTTCTTTTACAGAAGAAGGTACTGTCTATGAAATAAAAGATCGGAAACTGTTTGATACAAGGAATCAATATATTCGCAATGTAAATATCAACGATCATATTGACATTGTGCAAAGAATTTTTCAACTGAGCAATGATACTGGACGTTTTTGTGATGGAAGTTTGCCGCGGACAGGTCCTTCTTGGGATGGTGATCCTCCAGAAAATCCGGTTGAGGCGTGTAATAATTGTTTTACGCGTGACAATATGCAGCGTACATGTTTTGATACAAGAACATTAAAGCTTTATGTTCGTAGCCGTATTGTTAATAAAAGTCGTCGAAGTTGGTTAACGCGCACCGAAGTTATGCCTTAAAGCGTATGCGAAAAAAAAGAATAGTGTTTTTTTATTTTAACTTTTGGGATAGTTTAATAAGGTTGCGTCCATTAGTCGGCCAGACGATGATTGAAAGCACTTTTAGTGTGATCGTCATCGTGATGTTATTGTTGAGTATGGTCAGAGTTTTCTTTTGGGTCGGGACCGATCTTGCTGGTCGTACTGCCGCTCACGAGCAAACGTTGATTAGCGATGTTCCGGCGGCGGGGGACATTGATGATAATTATCGTCAAATTCGTCCGGTATTTTATGAAGGGACACCAATGGATGCGGCAACAGTTAATAGCGAGATTTTTGGTTCTAGTCGCTTTCGTTAAAAAACGACAAAACGAAAGGCTTCTGAGTGTTTTGTTTTATTAATAATCTTCGGTCTGCCTGGCGCAACAAAATTGCTTCTTCTTTGACCTCTCGAACAGGTCAAGTCGCCGTTATTTTAATCATTGTTATTGCTATTGGGCTTATCTTTTTTGCCGCTTCGATTAACTTGACTCTTGTATCCCAAGCTAAAACACTTACTATGAAGGCGGCTAGCATGTCAGCTTCGAGCACCGCTTCTTTTATTGCCAGTTATGGCCAGAAACAGTATACCGAAACGATGGGCAAAAGAATTAGATATTGTAAGTCTTCTGGCGGCGGATTGATGGGGATACTGACGATTATTGTAATGATTATTATTGCCGTTTTTGCGCCGGAAATTCTTGCTTTTTTAGGTGGTATGCCAGTAGCCGCAGTGCCGGAGGCACTTTCACTAGGTTTAACTACAGCAGCTACGATGGGTGCGGTAATGGAAGGAGCTTCCATGATTATTGCCGCTTCTATTGATCCGGGCATTAGTAAAATGTGGAATCGTATGCAAAATGCGAATTTGTCCATGACCGGACAAGTGATGGAGCGCGGCGTGCAGACCGCTTTGCAGTCTGTTGTCACTGATCAAGGAAAATTGCCGGATCTCTACGATATGGACATGGACGGACTTTTTGGGTATGCAGCCGGCAGCGATCCTAAGAAAGATCCGCCTAAAGATACAATTGGGCGGTTTAGCTTTTATAATACGAAACGTTTTTTGGCTCTTTCGGGGACTGATGGCAGGAAGATTGAAGAGTTTCTTAATGCTTTGCACGAATTGGTTTTAATAGGAAACGATAGTTGGGGCTTGTGGGATCCGGTTTTTTATCCTGATAATACAACACATGTTCCAAGTGTTCTTTCCTCGCATCCTTGTTATTCAGATTCAGGTTACAAGCCTGCAGAATGTGACTATTGCTGTGATAATTATGAATCGAGCGATGTTCCTGAGGGATGTTCGCGGACAACGTGCTCGACTCGTTCGCCTTTTAATAGTCCTGTTAAGCCGTATCCATATGTTTACGATTTTAGTTATGAGGATTCGACAAATACATTTATGTCTTTCCGCGAGCAATTAGGCCGTGACGATGAGCATCATCTTTATCACGTGAATAAGGACAATTCCAACTGGCACTCTGCTCCATTTCCTTCCCAGGGACAGCAGTCATACAGTGATGCGGATACAGGTTTTTATTTGAAAGATGTTGTTGGCTATTACACAAGTCCTTATTTTACGCTGTCTACGCCGGATATTTGGATTTCAACTGGCTTGTCGGCTACGCCTGCGCCAAAACTTTTTCCGTTTCTTTATAAGATGAGAGATTGGGGGCCGTCGCTCAAAGTTGCAACGTATGCTAACTATGAATGTCATTGGTGTGATACAAGGTCTGCCTATAGTTGCCCGGGGGATATCGTGTCCACATATCCGGAAATTACGCGTTTGAGTTTGCCTGTTGATCCAAGTACACTTCCACATAATAAAACTCAAGGCTGGTGCGTTAATAAGACTAATAAAGGCGGCGACAAAGATCCTCCAGTTATCCCGGACCTTGTTGGCGGTGCCCCCGCCCTCTATGTCGCGAATGATGCTTGTGCCATTAAGCCAGCGCCGTTGCCGGTTAGCGACTTAACAAAATATGTAGGGGGATGGAAAAGTGGGGCTGATCGCTATTGTAGTAATGCGGATGGTGCTCTCTATTCGTTGGATTGTCCTAAGCACGGTATTGCAAGTGCGCCAAGTGATTTTTCAAATCCTCAGTGTGGAGAGGGCACTACAGCAGAGGGAATTACTCCTAGAAATCCCTCGTTTTGGCAAGATGATATGTTAGATGCGATTATTTATGGTATGCCCGAATTGTTTGATTTTGAGCGTACACTTTGGAGATCAATGGCGACTGGCGGAAGTTCTGCATTAGCCTCTTCGTTTGTTGAGTGGTATGGCGTTGCTTCCTCTGGAGAAAGCATGACTAATGGGATTTCGGATTGGATCGAGCCGCCATGTCCAAATCCTTCTGCGTGCCCGGGAAGTTTTACCAAACTAGCGCGGCCTGGGACGCTTTGGATATGGCGAGCTGAATTAAAATGGTTAAATCAACAAATTCAAAAATGGCTTGTTCCAGCCAGCGGCAGTGAATACGCCGGTACGCTTTTTGGCCCTGATGCTGCTTGGTGTGTTCCTTCTTTTGCGGCGGGGAACGGCTCTGCGCCGCCAGCTGAAATACTGACATTTGACATAAATGCAAATGGAATTCGTGGCGATGTGGCGGATGTGATTGCTTGTTTAAGTTGGAATGCGCGTAATGTTCGCACGTATACGCTGCCGACCGTATCTGCAACCGGGAATGCAGAAAAATTTCAACGTTGTTTTGATAGCTGTGGTCTAGATACTTGTTCCAACTTGCCGCGTTCTCTGATTCCGGATTTTTATGATGGGACAAAGTTTAGATCTGGAGATCCAGCCAATATTTTTGACGCGGGGAATACTACGGATCAAGCAAGTTTTAATGCGTGTTTAACTTCTACGACGATTGCAACTTGTACAGCAAAATGCGATAGTCCGCCTCTTCCTTCGGGATCTCCGTATGATTTGCCGGCTTTTGTCGATCCTAATGTTGATAAAATTGCGAACATTGATTCTTTTTGTACAACAAACCCAACTTTTAATGCGAGCAGTGATTTGTGTAACCCAAGAGCTGTTCTAAATTGCGGTAGCGTCAGTAGTAAGAATGCTTGTAAATGCTCGTGGGCGGGAAGCTGCTCAGGATTTATTGGATCATGGGGGTGTAGTGATAAGTCGTATTTTAATGCGGTCACGGATGCTTTAGTCACAGCCAAGGGCTCCTGTAGTGATAGTGTGTATAAAAAGGTTATCGAAGACAGCGCCAAGGAAGCTAAGGTTCAGGTTGCAAAATTTAAAAAGCGCTTGGACTTTTTGCAAGGTCGCTATGATGAAGCGATGGCGCTTTCTAACGATGGGAGCAATCCTCTTTTTGATTCGACTAAGCCTAATGGTATTTTAACCGTTGCGATTGAGAAACTTACAGATTTTTTGGATAATGATACTCCAATGGATGGTACAGATGATTCTGCTGAAGCGCCTGCAGAGCGATTGATCGATGCGCGTATCAAGCATACGGATGCGATTACTGGGGATTTGCCGGCATTCGCGATCTATGTTTGGCAGGATAAAGATCGTCTTGCTGGTAAAGAACGTTGGGGAACATATGAGGGTTATTGGCATGCTGTAAAAGTAGAGGCGAGGATTCCTCGCCGGTGTACAGGAGATTGTATTGCTACAGAATGGCCTAAAGTTTTTAGTAAAACCAGTGGCGGCGGTTTTTTAAAGAAAACCAAAATTTGTTATACGCTCATTAATTTGGAAGGAATAACGAAAGCCCGTGTGATTCGTTATGATCAGGATAAAGATTTGAGGGGCTTGTTATTTCCCAGCGGGGGAAATATATGGGAATCGCATCTGTCGCATCCGAAGGAAAGATCCAATCCTAATCCTGGTGGGATAGCAAGAACATGTTGGAATTTAATTGATGAGGAAATGCGGGGTTGGTTAGAAGATGATACGGATGAGCGACGGCACCTGGGCGCTGCCTTTATGTTAAACAGAGTCCCTGATTTATTAAACAGTGATGATTCGTATACTCAATGTTGGAATAGAGTTCATAGGGATTTATTGGATCATGGGATACAGAGTGAGGCTTGTGCGCAGTATTATTTTGCCGGCGATGGTTTTCGTGTTAAATTTGTTCCTTGCGACAGGTGGTAAAAATGCTTCATTCTCGCAGAGGCTTTTCGACAATTGAAGTTACGGCGGTTCTCATCGTTATTTTGATGGTTTTAATCTCGTTTCGCGGATACATTCAGCGTGGTTTGACTGGCCGCTGGAAATCTGTGGGCGATACTTTTGGTCAAACTAAGCAATACGATCCGCGCGGTTTTGGTGATATGGGTGCAAGTGGTGGGACACTAGACTGTTTTTTTGATCGGAGTACAAACAAATGGGTTGTTGAAGATTGTTATCGAGAAAGAAAGTGTGACTGTACATTATTGCGCGGAGATGGGATGGGTAGGACAGCTTTGCGGGAATATGAAAATCAATGTGTTAAGTGCAAAGAGTTTTGTTGGGATGGGGATGCGCGGTGTAACTAAGAATTCAAAGCGTTCGTGGGGACATAAATGATTATTTTGACGGTTTTAATTTTCTCGGTGACTGCATTGATCGGGGTTGCGGTCATTCCCATAGTATATAATTCATCTATTGCTTTTAGTCAGAAGCGGACCCAGATGATGTCAAATCGTTTGGACCGCATGATGCCTAAAGATCAAATCAAAAAAGTTTTACAGCTTTACATTTGGGCTCCCTTAGGTGGCGCAGCGACGTCTTATTTTCTTGTCGAGGATCCGACGCTTCGTTTATTCGGGATATGTATCGGAATTATCATGGGTTTTATGGTGCCTGGGTTTTATGCCAAGGTTTTGCTTTCTCAAAATAAAAGGAAATTTGACGATCAGCTTATTGATGCTTTGATGATCATGTCCAGTTCTTTTCGTGGCGGCTTAAGTCTTATTCAGGCGATGGAGGCGGTTGTTGATGAGATGCCAGACCCTATAAATCAGGAATTTTCGACGGTGTTGGGCGAAAACAAAATGGGTGTTTCTCTCGATGAGGCTTTAAATCATTTGTACAATCGCATGCCTTCTTCGGCCTTGCAGCAGCTTATTACTGCTATTCTTTTAGCGCGCGAAACTGGAGGAAATTTGCCGGTCATTTTGGAGCGTATCATTTTGGTTGTGCGTGAGCAAAAAAGAATCATGGGCCAGATTGAAACATTAACCTTGCAGGGAAAAATCCAGGGCGCTGTCATGTCGATGCTGCCGGTTGGATTTTTCTTCTTTATTTATACTTCAAATCCCGGGTTTTTTGATCATATGTTTGTTTCTCCGAACGGACGTGCTTTGCTTATTTATGCGTTCTTTTCTGAAGTAATAGGAGGGCTTATGATTTGGAGAATTAGTACCTTTAAGGATTTTTAATTAAGGAGACTAAAAGTGATTTATTTTATTTTGACGCTTTGCTTTGTTTCGGTTTTTAGTTTTATTTTGGGATTCTTTCCTTTGGAGTGGGAAAGTCGACCTAGCCTCAAATCTTTTGGGTATGAATTACCTAAGGCGGTTAAGAAGGACAAGTTTTCGATTATTCGGAGTTTTGCCATGATCAATAAACCATTTTGTCAGGGGATTATTCGCCAAAGATTGATTAAAGATCTTGTTGTTGCGCATCTTCAGATTACGCCTGAAGAATTTTTTCTTGCAAAGGAAGTTATTTTCTGTGTTATTTTGGCGGTTACGTATCCTATGGTTAAGCCGGACATGATGACGTTTTGGCTTTTGATGTCGTTTGCTGTCGGTTATATGGCTCCGGAATATTGGCTTAAGGGTAAAATTAAGCATGTTAAGGCCCTTATGACAAAGGAAATGCCGGATGCTATTGACCTTTTAGGGCTTTGCGTTAACGCGGGGCTGGATTTTATGTTGGCCCTTAAGTGGGTTGTTGAAAAATCTCCGCCTTCTATCATGATAAATGAACTTAATGTTCTTCTACAGGAGATCAATGTCGGAAAAACACGGCGTGATGCCTTGCGGGACATGGCGGCAAAATATGCGATCCCCGAGATTGCCAGTTTTTCGCGAACGCTGATTCAGGCTGACAAAATGGGGACTTCGGTGGCGGAGGCGTTAAACCGTCTGTCTGAAGATATGCGTCTTTCGCGTTTTCGTCGTGGAGAGCAGATGGCCATGAAGGCGCCGATGAAGCTTTTAGTGCCGCTGTTACTTTTTATTTTTCCGGTCGTAGGGGTTTTGGTGGCTGGCCCGATATTTTTGCAGTTTATTGAAACAAGCCCGCTCCAGGGCTTGGCGAAATAGGCAGAACGCCGCTCTTTAATTCATTTTTAATGTCCAATCTGAAGACATTTCCAGATTGGACATTTATTTTGCCCCAAATCCTTGGTTTTGTCGCTCTTTTCATGTAAAAAATGAGAAAAATAGGCTAGAAAACGCTGGTAATTTTCAAGCGTTTTGTGGTTATTTTGTGTATTAAATTATCGTTCTGCGAGTCAAAATTTGTAAAATAAATTTGTTGGAATTTATTTTTGGCGTTTGGCTTTTTAAATAGATATTCGTCGAGTCAAATGGACCCAAAATTCAATTTTGAAAATAATTTCGATCAAGAATCAATAAAAAAACCAGATTTTTCATAAGTTTTTCTTTTTCAATATGATGCGCGCGAGTTTATTTTTTTGACACACTTGCGCCGCGATATATGCATGTTATACTCATTTCGTAGTTA
>CAYNSM010000011.1:0-32649 GCA_964400065.1 uncultured Planctomycetales bacterium | reverse complement strand
GAAGCCGCGTATTAATCGCGCTTAAAATAAAACCGATGCCTAAAAGCAAAACGCCTAAAAATAATAAGAATCCGCTAAATAGCGACGATGTTTTGTCCAGCAAAAGAACAGTCAATGAACTGATCCAAAACCCACAGGCTAAAGCACCGTAAAGACGCAAAGGATAATGGTCTCGTAAGAGCATAGCAATCGTTAACATAATCCGCCAGCCATCCTGAAACGGGCGTAGTTTCGAAGGGCTATTGAGCGGACGGGGTTGATAGGTGACCGGGATTTCGATAATCGACAAACCTTCTTCCAAGGCTTGAATTGTCAGTTCGGTCTCGGTTTCAAATCCGCAGGTTAGCAAAGGCACAGTCCTAACAAAACGGGAATTAAAAATCCGGTATCCGGAAAGTACGTCGACAAAAGAGGTTCCAAACAGGGCATTGATGATTTTTACAATCAGATGGGTTCCCAGGCGATTAAGATAAAAATGGGCATGTTCATTTGATTTTTTTAAGCGGTTGCCGACGGTCATGTCCGCTTTTTTCTTGAGAATTGGCTCTAAAAGAGCGTGTGTATCCTGTGCACTGTAAGTTCCATCACCGTCAACGACGATAAGAGCATCGGAATTTAATTGATCAAAGATTGTGCGCATGACATGGCCTTTGCCTTTGCGTGCAACATAAATGACGGTGGCCTTGTGCTCGAGAGCAATTTGCGCGGTTTTGTCTGTTGACGCATTGTCGAAAACAAAAATTTCGGCCTGCGGCAGGTGTTTGCGAAAGTCATCGATCACCTGCCCGACACTTTCCTCTTCGTTATAACAAGGAATAGCGACGGATATTCTAAAATTTTGCATAGTTTGATTATTTTTTAATTTTTAAACGGCCGGGCAAAAATTTCTACCCACCTCCACACGAAAGCGCGATACGGCACCATTTCCATTTTGGTTTCAAAGCGGCGTGTTAAAAAATTAAATGCCTGCCGCACGATGCGAAACGGGAAAAACCATAATTTGCGAATCAAAAAGGTTCGGTAAAGCTTTAACCGCCAATGCTGTAAATTTTGAAAATCCCCTCGCCACGCCGGAGTAAATGTTAGTTCCCAAAGGTCCTTGTATCCAGAAAATTCTTTATAAATCGCTGACCCTGGGACTGGCGTGATGACAAACAAAGCTATTTCATCTATTCCTAAACGTGTCAAACGCTCGATGAGTTTTTGTGTTGCCTTTCTATCTTCATCAGTCTCGCTAGGATAGCCTAAAACAAAGCATGCTTGCGAAAAAATTTTTAATTTTTTCATTATGGTTATTAATTTTAAAGCGTGCTCCAAATTAAAGGGTTTGTTCATTGCTTTAAGGATGCGCTCTGACCCGGTTTCCGGCGAGATTGAAATGTAGACGCACCCGGATTTTGCCATTAATTCCAGAGTTTCTTCATTGCGTATCGTTTCGGCTTTTGTTCCGGCGACGATTTTCCACGTGATTTTAAGGTGCCGTTTTAGAATTTCGCGGCAAATTTCGCGTGTGCGTTCATCGTTGACCGTTGGGTCTAAGTCCTCCACGTGAAATTCATAGACGCCATATTTTTGTATGGAATGTTCAATTTCGTCGACGACATTTTTGGCCGAACGTGCTTGCCATTTGAGATTGTTTGTTGATGGGATAACACAAAAACGGCAAGGATAGGGACAGCCGCGGGAGGTCAAAAGCGGCAAATACTTTTTGGATGTCAATGGTCCGTGGGCAAAGCCTAAACGCCAATAATTTTTTAGGGGAAACAGGTCCCATGCCGGAAAACTTAAAGTGTCAAGGTCCTGGGCAGTGCTAATCACAGGGTTATAAAAATCTTTCGTGCCCAGTCCAGGGATTTTCTTTAACGCTAAAGAATCCGACGCACCGAGTGCCGCAAGAATTTCGCCGCAGCGGCTTTCGGCTTGCCCGGTCAAAATATAATCGGCGCCGGCTTCATAAAATTGACGGCTGATTTTCGATAAACTATACCCGGTCACTGACTGGGTATTTTCTAAAATAATGATTGGAACGGATGGAAAATTTTTCTTTGCAGCGCGCACGATTTCTAACGTCGAAAGATGATTGTTGAGGTTAATCGCATAAACAAAAATCGCTTGTGCATCGGCGGGAATGCGTGAGACAATTTCGTCTGCCGAAAGCCCTAAGAGCAAATAATTATTCCATCGAGAGCCTTGGGCTGGTTTTTCGGCAAAAGCATCGATCACGACCGGCATAAAGTTTTGTTCGCGCAAAGCACTGGCAACGTAAGCTAATCCGATGGGCATATAAACGATGCCTGTCGTGAAAGGATCATCGTATTGGACGACAAGATTAGGATTGATCAGAACAATTTTAGTCGGTGCCATAAAACTCTCTAAATTGTTCTGGGCACAATTCGCCATAGAGCCACATGGTTTGGACAAACATCAGATCGTGTTTTTGAGAAAACAGATCACACTTACCATTTTTCCATTCTTTCCAGAAAGCATCGGTTGCTTGCAGTTTTTGCGTCGGATTAATCGGCGTGATGTTGCCGGGATAATAAACTTTGTATTGGCTTTTAAGCTCATTTTTAAGTTGTTTTTTGATTAGGTAGATGATTTGACCACGGGGCGTATCAAGTTTTTCTTTGGGCACGCCGACGGTTGCTTTCCAATCAGAGTGTGTTTTCCAGGAAATGTTGATCATCAGAAAATTTACGAATTGAATAATAACGATATAGCTAAGAAGAATCCGTGAGAGCCATTTGCCGCCCGGGATTTCCTTGTTTAGGATAGCGACGATGATGGCAATCAGGGCCGCAAAAAGGATTGAAAACGGTGCGCCGTAATAGTAACCGCTGATCACAATTTTTTGGATATGAAAACTGATATTTAATGATTGTAAAAGAATGAAAAGTCCGATGAGCAAAATAACTTTCAGTAAGAGGCTGCGGTATTCGCGGGTTTTCCAAAACAGATAGGACACGCAAAGCAGACAAAGCGTATAAAATATTTGTATTCCCGCATAATTTACGCCTGTTGTCGGCTCGGGAACCGGAACACGCAAGTGCAACATTTGCCACGGCAACAAACAGGCCGAAAAAAGTGTGAGCGTATTCCATGAAAATAGTTGCGCGTTGACCTGTGAAACATGCGCATTTTTTGAAATACATCCAAAGAAATCATACGATTTGCCGAAAGCGTGTTGGGCGACATAGGGCGTGACAACAAGAACCATCAACAGCAAAATCACCGCCGGAAGGCAGTATATAAGAATGTTTTGGATGCAGGTTTTTATATTTTGAAATGTGAAGCGATATGGTAAAAAAAAGCGGATGCTCCAAACGATAAGAAGAACAAAACAAAACGTGGCCATTTCATCAAGAAAAAGCGACGCTGTTAATAAAGGAATAATGCCTAAGATGATGCTTGTGTTAAACGCGGGATTGATTTTATTGCTGGATTTCGGGGGATGGTTTTTGGCTAAAAGATACAGAATGCCGATCACAACAACATTAAGCAGCGGTTTGCCCGGATGCATGAGCATCGTTCCCGAGAACAAATATCCGCATGAAGAAATATAAACCGCTACCCCGGCCAAGCTCGCGGTCTTTTCTTTTAAGATCAGTTTAAGATACTTATAAAAAATCCATGGTGCTAAAAATAGCGTGAGGATCCACGTGACCGACAGCGTCGGGTGCGGGGTCATGAAGTTCCATAAAAGAATTCTGCTTTTGATAGCAAGGATATAAGCACTGTAAGACAAAAAGCGCGGGCGGTTCCAGCCATTGTCCAAACCCCAAACGTTAAAAATATTAATAAAATCATGGAGTGTGAATTTTGTTCCGTGCTTGAGCGTTGCAGGAGTAAACGTTATAACGGATTCAGCTTCCTGATAACAATTCGCATAATTTGTCAAAATTAGAATTATGGTAACGATTGTCCCCAGGAAAATAAATGCAATGACACAATCAAGATAATGAAAATTCTCGAGGGATTTTGACAGTTTTTTTGTAGTAGATTGCAAAAATTTCATCGACATCGACTCATGGCCAAAGGATTACTTATGCTTTTGAACGTAGTTTTGAATACGCCGAAGCAGAAGCGGTGTATAAAATGGCTTTGTAATGTAGTCGATAACTCCGATGTCTAAAGCTTCCTGTATTTCATCGTCGAAGGTTTTGCTGCTGATAACGACAACGGGAATGTTTTTTGTTTGGGCGTCGGCTTTTAAGCTGCGAACTATTTCCAGGCCATTGGTTTCTGTCCCGCAAGCCGGTTCTAAAAATATCAAGTCCGGATGGGATTGCTTTATACTCTCAAGAGTAGGTTTATTTTCTGTCATTGTCATAATTTCGTAACCTTCTTCGGTCAGTTCAAGCTCTAAAAGATCTGTCATGTCTTTTTCGTCGATGATTAAAATTTTGACTTTTTTCATGCTGCTCTCCCTATTTTTTAGTATTCAAACCCGGTTATGATAACTGGAATGGTAAATGAAAAAGACGATCCCTGACCTATTTGACTTGAAACAGAAAATGTGCCTTGTTGTTGTTCAACGAGTGTGCGCACATCATCTAAACCAAGCGGAATTTCTTCGTTTGCAAAGCGGCGCGTCAAATTGCGGGATTTTCGGTACAACGCCGGAAAATCCCGGCGTGCAATTCCTGGCCCTTGATCGGTGACGCAAATCCGGCAAGTATCGACGGTACTTTCAACATCAATTGTGATCGGATGTTGTTTTGGCGTAACGGCAATCGCATTTTTGATCAAGGTCGAAAGAATCAGCGTAAAAGCTAATTTATCGACGGAAAGAAAGACGGAAGAATCCTGTGATTTTATATTGATCGGAATTTCCAGATTATGAGTTATAAATTGCAGGTCTTCACAGGTTTCTTTGATCGTTTTAATAACATCAATCGATTGGCGCTGTAACTCCATACGCCCGATTTCAAACTTTGTGATATCAAGAACGTTGCCGGTTAACATGGTATCCAGTCTTTCCATATTAGACTTTGTGATGGTGATAAGTCGGCTGCGGGTTGTTTTTTTGAGTTTTTTATGCTGATAAAGCAACAGTGCTGCCTTAATATTGGCAATCGGTTTGCGCACTAGCGAACAAACATGCGAAAGAAATTCGTTTTTGACGGCAATCGATCGCTTGAGCCGATCTTCAAATTTTTTCCGGTCAATCACGTCACGGATATTGATGACCATGCCTTTGACATTCGGGTCGTCATGCAGGTCATGGAACACGCCCTCTAAAAGCCGCCACATTCCGTCTTTATCTTTGAGGGTGATCCCCAGTTTGATGTAGGGATTATAAAGTAAATTATCTTTAGAAAAGCGAAGAGCTTTTTTTATATATTCAAGTTCTTTAGGATAGATAAAACTAAAGAAATTCTTTCCGATGATTTCGTTAGGTGGATACCCAAGAATGTGCTCAACCGATGGACTTTGATAGGTGATGATTCCCTCCCGGTCGATGATGGTAATAATGTCTGTGGCATTCTCGATCAAAGTCCGAAAATATTTCTCTTTAGCCTGGATTTGGGCATCATGGGCCTGTATTTTTTCGAGCATCGAATTAAAAGCATCGACCAGCGTGCCGATTTCATCGTTTCCGCTCTTTTGGGCGCGAGTCGAATAATCTTTATTTTCAGAAATTACTTTTGTCGTATCAACCAAATTAAGGATAGGGATAGAAATTGTTTTTTGCATCGCCGATGAGAGGATAAAAGCGACGGCAAGGCAAAGCAAAAGCAGTAAAATCATAAAGATCAGATCTTGCCGGATAAGTGCAGCAAGTTTATTGAGATCTGATTTTATATAAAGCGTGCCTAAATCATCCCCTTTAAATAGGATCGGTTGTGTAAACAATAAATGTACTTTTGTAAATTGATGTGACTTTTTATCAATTTTTGTTGGTAACGTCTCAGTTTTGTTGTTGCGAAAATATGAAGCAAAAATATTGCCTTCTTTCGTGTAAATAGCCGCGGCGACAACCTCGGGGTTTGCTTGCAGGGAGCTTAAAGTTTCGGTTGCGGATGCCGGATCAGAAAACATGATGGCTGACGCCGCATTATATCCGACGACACGTGTTAACGTGTCCGTTTCATCGATCAGTTTTTTTTGAAATGTCGTGATTTTAAAAGCGATGGAGGCGATTGTTGACAAGACCAAGACAACCGTGGTTGTCAGCAGGATAATCGACATCAGTTTTGTTTTGATGGATAAATTAGAAAATAGTTTGCTTGGGCGAATGTCAAGAGTTGTCATTATTGGATCACCTTGGTTGCGAGTTTTAATAATTGAGAACTGATTTCGATCCCTTGTTTTTTTGCCGCGCTCAAATTGATTTCTATTGCAAGTTTATCCGGTTGCGGCACGAAACGGATAATGCCTCCGTCAGTTGCAAATGTGTCAATATCACTGATCGTTAAAATACTATAACGAATAGTTGTTAAAACTTTTGAAGATTGTTCGCTAGCTGTAACCGTCGGTTTTAAGTTTTTGACGGCTGACAAAATCATCATGCGATCGCTTTTTTGCGAGCCGCTGATATATAAAATATGGCAATATTTCAAGCCATGCATATTAGGGAATCTTTGAACGTTAATGGATCGGCCATTGGCGGTTTGTTGATTTAAGATTTTGGACGCATCGTTTAGTTCTTCCCCAACAATACCGACAATAAGCGGTGAATTCCCGGACAGTGATTCAGCAGGCCAAGTGACAAATTTGGGGAGTTTTGCAATCCAATCAATTTTTAAGGTGCGGTATTTAGCAAGCAGGTCTGAATCAAAGCTGGCTTGTTTTTCTTGGGCATTGACAGGAAAACAATACGCTGTCAATAAAATCGCAAGGACAAAAAACGATCTGAGAAATGGACTAAGATTAATCAACTTTTTCACAATTTTTTGGTTTGTCTCGGTAGCTATTTCTTTAAAAGTATTCGATAAAAGCTTCTCGTGCAAGATTTTTAATGAATTTTTATACTTTGAGTCTATTAATGGCGTTTTTGTAAAGTAAGTTCACTTTTGGCCGTATCGATTTGAAAAATAAATTGGCCAAGAAAGGACATGCCCAAAAGCCCATCGTAATTGCCGCCGCTTTCCTGTTCGAGGACGATGGCTGGAATATTGGTAGCTGTCGCAGCACCGACACGCAGTTCTTTTAAGATGATGATGCGTCCGGGAACAACTTTGCCGTTGGCCAGTTTGGCTTTAACACGTTTGGATGCGTTTAAATTATAACCGAGTCGCAGGGCAGTTTTTTTTGTCAGCATGACATTGCTTGCGCCGGTATCGACCATAAGGGTTGCGTGGGTTTTGCGGTTGACGACGCTAGATACTAAGAAGCTGTTTCCCACGCGTTTGAGTTTGACGATTTGTTTGCCTTGCGCGATACGTACCGCGCCGCGTACAGCGTTGCCGGTTAACTTGGCGGCTTCCCACGTGACATCCGTCGCAAATTCAATGACAGAACAACCTGTCATGGTAAGGATTACAGATAAAAAAATAATAAAACAATAAATTTTCATTAGCTTATATTTTTTATTTCATTGATAGTCAATTATACGTGAAATGCTTTTTTTTACGAAACATTTCACATTTCTCTTGTCCTCTTCCAAAACGCGTTCTTATTTGCTATGATGAAGCCCAATTTTTAGTGATAGGACAACACAATGCTTTCACAATTAACCATCGAAAATTTTGGACTTATTGACCGCGTGTCGGTCGAGTTTACCGAAAAGTTGAATATTTTGACTGGCTCGACTGGTGCAGGCAAGTCAATTCTCATTGACGGACTTCGTTTTGCCTTGGGCGAACGGCTTAACCCCGCCCAAATTCGGGACAGCCAAAAGCCTTGCATTATTGAAATCGTTTTTGAACTGCGCGATAAAAAACTTTTAAGTAACACAATTATTAAGGAATTTCTCAACTCGGATGAAAGCCAGCTGATCATCAATCGTCAGTATATTCCCGACGGACGGACCAAGATAAAAATCAACGGTTTTAATGTGACCGTTGGCCAATTAAAAACCCTTGGCGATTACTTGATCGATTTTCACGGTGCGCATGACCATCAGCTTTTGCTCTCTGAGGATCGGCATATCGGTATTCTGGATCAATTAACAGATTTTAACGGCGCGCAAGAGATGTATGGGGAGAGTTTTGAAAAATATCTGCAGATCAAAAAGGAACTTGCGCATTTAGAAGAGATGTCTGCCTCGCGCGATAGGGATTTGGAGCTTCTCTCCCATCAGGTCAAAGAACTCGAAGAAGTCCCTCTTGTTGAAGAGTCCTATCAAAAGATTTGTGACGAGCAAGTTCTGATTAACAATGCCGAAAAGCTATACAGCCACGCTTCTTCTCTTTTGCAAATTTTAGAAGGCGAAGACGGCAGTTTGTCGGATATCGTCCGTAAATCGTTCTCCCCTCTGCGCAGTTTAACGCAAGTCGATTCTAAAGCTTCTGTTTTTGAACAATACTTAAATAATATTCAAGAAAACAGTCAGCAGCTTTTAAGCCAGCTGCGCGATTATCTTGATCGGCTCGCGTTTGAACCGGCAGAGGCCGCAGAAGTCAGTCGCAAGGCGGATCTTTATGATGATATCAAGCGCAAATACGGGCCGTCTCTGGAAGAAGCGGAAAATTTTTTTGTACAGGCCAAAGAAAAATATCGTTTGCTTTTGAATTTTGAACAAAGTGATTTAGAATTACGCGAAAAATTGGCTGAAGCGCAAAAAGAATTAAAAAAGCTCGCCGCAAAGCTAACGGCCGCCCGTAAAAAAAGCGCTCTTCTTCTTAAAGAAACGATTGAAAAAGAACTCAAAGATTTGGGGATTGATCATGTTTCGTTTGAGGCGCGGATTTTGTCGGAGGAGTTTCATGCAAACGGATCTGACAAGGTTGTTTTTTATATTAGTCCTAATGCGGGTGTGGATTTAAAACCTTTGGCCGAAATTGTTTCTTCCGGCGAGGCGGCGCGACTTATGCTGGCGCTCAAGAAAGCGCTCATTAAGGTCGACCCGATACCGGTTTTGATCTTTGATGAAATTGACGCACAGATTGGTGGTCGGCTGGGCACGATTACGGGAAAGAAATTAAAAGAGCTTTCGCAAAGCCGGCAAGTGATTTTGATCACTCACCTGCCGCAGATTGCTTCTTTTGCCGACAGCCATTTTAAAGTCGTCAAAAAGGTCACCGGCGGCCGGACGGTAACGATGGTCAATGCTTTGGATAAAGACGAACGTGTCAAAGAATTATCAGAAATGTTAAGCGGCAAAACGCAGAGCGAGATTTCCCTTTCGCATGCGCAGGCCATGTTAAGCAGTGCAAAGAAATAAGTAGGATAAATTTTTATAACTTATAAGACAACAAGGAGCAGAAATGAAACGGATTGCAGTTTTAACCAGCGGTGGAGATTGTGGTGGGCTTAATGCAGTTGTCAAAGGCGCGGCACTTCTAGCGAATAAAAAAGGTGTTGCCTGTTATGTGATCCCCAACGGCTATGCGGGGCTTTATAATCTTGTCGATTTTGACAAATTAGTGGAGTTGACGCCAGAACGCTTGGATAAAATCGATTTGAATTTAGCTGGTTCTGAAGCGGGCCATTCGCGCGTTAAGATCAAAAAAATTGACGACGATAAAAAATATGACCGCATCAAAGAAGGCCTGAAAAAATTTGCCATCGACGGACTTGTGATTAGCGGCGGTGATGATTCGGGAAGCGTTATGGTGGACTTGGCTGCTCAAGGCATCAAATGCGTGCATGCGCCTAAGACAATGGATTTGGACCTGCAATCGTATTCCGTCGGCGGCGATTCGACGATCAGCCGTATTGCGGCCTTTGTCGAAGACTTAAAGACGACCGCGTATACGCATAATCGGATTTTGGTCATGGAAGTTTTTGGTCGCTATGCCGGCCATACCGCGTTTCGCGGCGGTGTTACCGCTGATGCGGATGCGGTTTTAATCCCGGAAGTCCCCGTTGATTTTGATGCGCTTTATGAACATTGCAAAACCAAATATATGGAACGGATTAAAAATAGCGATGTGAAAGCCGGTTCGTATTTGATCGTTGTGGCCGAAGGCTTAAAAAACGCGAACGGCGAAGAATTAGTTGACGAGTCAGCGCCTGCCGATTCTTTTGGCCACAAGCGTTTGGCGGGTTCCGGAAACTATGTCGCTCAACAATTAGGCAAGCGATTTAAAGCGGATCCGTCGGTCAAAGAGTTTATGATCAAACATGGCCTTTATGTCAAAGGAGCTAATGAAGCGCCGGAAGTTCGTGCAATTGTCCCAAGCCATTTGGTGCGTTGCGGGCATACTTCTCCGCTGGATGCTAATTTTGGAAAAGAAGCGGGCTCGGGTGCGGCTCTTTTACTTTTAGGCGGCATGAGCGGGGTAACTGTCGTCGGGGTTACAGGCCAAGAAGTCAAATATATGAATACCGCGGATGCCATTAAACAACGGTATGTTGAACCGGCTTTGATTGCCTATCATGAACAGTTGGGCTTGTGTTTCGGTCGTAAACCAGCGACGGCGAATGTTGATTTTAAAAAAGTCGAAGGAAAAATCGAAAGGTCATTGTAAATAGATGGCACATAGACGTTGAGAATTTATTATTGGTAGGTTTAACGTCTATGTGCTTATTTATCTGAAAGGTTTGTAGTGGAATTCGGTGGCGATTTTTTTAAACGGTAAGTCTCCCCTGCTGTCACCGTAAGCGATGATGTCATTGAAGTCTTTTAAATTGTACTTTTCTTTGATCCGATGGACTTTTTCCTGTCCGTAACAATTTTGTGAAGCAAATGCCCCGGTAATCTTGCCATCTTTAATTTCAACTTGTGTAGCTATTAGGTCAATCCCCTCTTTTTTGCACCAAAAGCTTAGATAATTTTCAAATGATGCGGATACGACGACAATCTTGTGGCCTTGCGTTTTATGCCAGAGGATTTTTTCTATGGCCTGGGGACGGAGGATTTGTGGTAAGCGTTTTTTTGTGAAATCTTCAGCGTAGGTAGTAAATTTTTCTTGAGGCCATCTGCCGAAAAAATAGTTCCATATTTTTTCTTTGGTCTTTCCTCGGGGATAAATTTTAAAAATCATCAGAACCAAGAATGGGCTATTGATTAATATCCCCAAAATCGTTTTAGGGATGCCGCGACAAAAAAAGATAAAATCCAAAAAACTATCTTTGGTCGTGATTGTTCCATCAAAGTCGAAGAGGGCAAGGCCCCTGTATGGATGTGGCATTATTTTCACTAAGTTAATAAACTTATTTTGCGGGAAGATTTTGTTGGAGTATAAATTTGAATAGTTAAATAAATAACGGCGAGAACCCATCCTAATGAAAGCCAGCAGTAAAACCACTGAAAGAAATAAAGCAGTGGTGAAAAAAAATTGAAAATAATTTTATGCTGTCCGGGTGATAGCAAGATTGCTTTATACGCTAAATTAGCCCGATGTATATGTAGTTTTTGTGAATTATCAAAAGCTTCCCATTTGGGATGCCAGACATCGCTATAAACCATCCAAGTTTTCTTGGTATTCGTGAATACTTCAATTTCAAGTTGATTAGATGAAAAATACTTTATTTTAAATGGGATTTGTAAACGCTTATTATTTTCAGAAGAACTGTTAAGGTTCGGATATTGAGGAATGCTTGTATATGAATGGGAGGTGTCTTCTGATATAAAAAGAGTATCCCCTTTATATTTTTTTTCGCTGATTAGACTAGAAATTATCTCGGGGTCATTGATGGCATGTGCGTCCGAGAAAAATTGTACTTTAGGGCATGTTACTGCTGCAAATTTTCTTGCAGCTGAATGTTGTAATGGAAAAATAAGATTTGTGTAATAGGTGAGTCCTTGTGGCTTAATTGTCAGATCTTTAATCGGTTGTCCCCAGTATGATCGCATAAAATTGTCTAAAGCTAATAACCAATGATCGACACGGAAAGGACTTCCTGCTTCGTCTACAAATGCAAAAGAACTATTTGACCAATAACGTTGACCGGGAATTGGTAATTGATTTAACAGATCATATTTTGCGTTGGTTCCAGGGGTAGGTGTTTCTCTGAATTCTTTAAATGGGATTGGTTGAAAATTCATCATTTTTATTTGCGTATCAGTTAGTGATAAGGAACGTAAATTTGTTTCATTATATTTGTATGAATAGACGTCCCATGTGTGGAATACAATTAAACAAAAAATCCCCCAAAATCCTAGATTTCTACGATTTAAAAGAAGGCTACCACCAAGAAGTACTATAAAAACAGTTGATATTAAGAGTGAACGCTCAAGTCTAATTATTTGAAATATTGGTTGGGTAGTTAGTTCGATATGAGGTAATTTGTTTGAAGCAGATAGCATCATATCTACATGCTCCGAAAAATTATTTTGCATATCAATGATTATTAAAAGTACGGCGACTGTTATTGTTGCACTAAGAATAAGTAAAGGTTTTCGAAATATTTGCTTGCTGATAATTATGTCAATTCCAAACCCAGCTAGGAATGATAAAAACAATTTTGCGATTGGTGAAATTAAGGCTAAGTGACGGTAATATTTCATTAGTGGCCAAGCAAAGTATAGGAATTCAGCTAATTTACTTGCAGTACTTATTGATAAAATAATTAACACGAGAAAAGTGAAATGAGCTATCTTAGAAAATGGAGTAAAAAATGCCCCTATGATAATCATAGGAATAATAAATATACCACCATATAAAATATAGTCGAAAGCTGGTGAGATCCCAATAAAAAGTTCTGTCCATTTATTAAAATTTAGATTTTCTCCATAAGATAAAAATCCTTCTTTTGAATTGCTAATATCCAGTTTTCGTCCAAAGTTATAGTTTATTATTTGGTCTGTTCCAGAACTTAAAATAATATATAAACCTATAAAGGTTAGAAGGATTGCGAGAAAACAAAAAATACCAGTTTTATAATTTCGTATTTCTAGAATTGTGGCAGTAGTTAATTTTTGGTTAAATAGACAGTAAAGTAAGAAATACGAAAAGATAATAAAAGAGCATATAGGCAAGAAGTACGGTAGATTTCCCAACATTTGTATTGCAAAAAGGGTTCCTAAAAATAGTAGGAATTTCCATCGTTTTGTTTCCAAAAAACGATGTCCCAAGTGTAGAATTAACGGGATAGCATAATAGAGATGAAAGTTATACCATGGTTGTGACATCCACACGCATGAGCTCATAATGGAAGAAACGCAAAAAAATGTTGCTAATGGGGAAGTTAAAAATCGTTTTGCTAAGAGCCAGCTGCCCACCATAAGAAGAAGTTCATCAACGAACATTCCAGCATTGAAACAGGGAATAAAATTTGCTGATTTTAAGAGTCCATTAATGAGCATTAAAATATTTTGTAAAAGGCCAGCTTGTACAAAATACCACCAATTCGCTACTGTCCCTTGGGTCATAAATGGCATCCATTGAGGGATTTCTTGATAGTGAACCGTATTGTTTAAGAAGTAATACTGTAGAGCAAAATATTGAAATCCATCGTGCCCACCAGGAATGCGTTTAGTTAAAGTTAACCAGGTAAAGTAGGAAATTTGCAGGATAAGGAGTATCGAAAAAAGAAATTTTTCGTTAGAAAGTAATTCTTTGAGTTTATTAAAAAATGTTTTTATATCTCTTCTTAACATACTTTATTTCGCTTATTAATAAGATTTACAGTGAATTTTTATTTACAGCATATCATGGTTTTAGATTATTTTTTGTATCTGAAAAATATAAAATTTGTATTGTTAAAAGTAGTACTCCTACGACCCATGCCAACGATAGCCAAGCTAATAACCAAATTAGTAAATTGATTTTTTGAGAAAAGTAACGAAACTCAATTGTCTGCTGACCTGTAGATAATGCAACAGCTTTATATGCCAAATTCGCTCGATAAATTGTTGTTGGTTTTTGATTATTCATTGCTTTCCAATCGGGGTGCCAAACGTCGCTGTAAATTAACCATTTAGCAGAATTTTCTGGAACGTTCATGTTTATTACAATATGGTTAGCAGAAAAATTTAAGATGCTAAATGGAATAGTAACTCGACTGTTTTTGGTAAGTTTAATATTCTGGTTTGCTGTGGCGGATGGTTTTAGCAGAAAAGGTGTATCCCCACGATACTCTGCGTCACGCATCATTGCGGACTCAAGGGAAATTTCGGGGACATCAAAAGATTTTGAAAAGAATTGAATCTTATCTTCTGTAACGGCACTAAATTTTAGTGCTGATGGATGATTGTCCGGAAATTCGAAACTGCCCCAATAAATAAGGCCTAAAGGACGTTGTTTTAAATCATCTAAGTTTTGGCCCCAGTATGTTCGTAAATATTGGTCGAAAGATTTTAACCAATGGTCTACTCTAAAGGAGCATCCAGGTTCATCCAAATAAATAAATGAATTGGTAACCCAGTTTTTTACTGTATGAAGAGGAAGTTGTTGAAGAAATTGACTACGAGTGCTGGTGTCCCAGTTGCCTATTGTTCGCCGGGAAGAATATGGCATGGGTTGGAATTGAGTCACAGTTGCTGACGGGTTGGGAACAGTTCGATTGTGTGTTTCATGTAGTTTGTAGCCGTAGATACTTAATAAATGAATTGCGATTAATATTTTTAAAATCTGATTTTTATTTTGAGGGTGGGAAAAAAGTTTAATTAATCCGGTCAGCGTTAGCAACAGTATTATGCTATGGAAAAAAGTCCAATGGATTAGTCCGGGTTTGATCCAGTCTATAAAAGACTGAACTTCTGATCGATACATGTTGCTGGAGGGTGTTATTAAGAGAATTCTTTCAACTCCACCAAACTGAAAAAATACGAGCAGTATTCCTGCAGCAACTCCCCAACACAGGCAAGCAAACTTTTTGATTTGAAAATCAGAAGATTTATTTTCAAGAATGTGATCGAGCACAATAGCTGCCCAAAAACAAATAGCAATTTTTGTAACAGGAGCTAAAAGCGATAGGTGTCTATAAAATTTCATCATTGGCCACCATTTGTACAATAAAGGAGCGGGCCACAATGAGAGATTAAGTAGTAATAGCAAAATAACCCAAATAAATGTCCATGTGTTTCTTTTGAATAATTGAGTAAATATTATGCTGGATCCAGCCAGAAGAATGACAAATATTCCGCAATAGATAGTGTAATCAAGCATGGGAGAAATCCCGGATAAACAGTCTACCCAAGAATTTAGTTTAAGGACTCCCCCATAGGTTAAGAAACTCTTGAGACTTGTCAGTCCATTTAAATCGCGTCCTACATTATAATTAATGATCTGCGCAGTTCCATAAGTTGTTAAGTAAAAATAAAGCCATGCTGTTAGCATTTGGACAAGAATAACGGCACCCCCAGTTATCCAATTTAAACGCTTTATACAGTCAGTAAAAATATGTGGGTTTTGTATTAAAAATAAAACAAAGTAGGAGAAAAGAATCCAGCCTGTCATCGGCAAAAAATAGGGCATATTGCCAAATGATTGTAATAGCCATAATTGTCCTGCAAGAAAAAACCATCTCCAGAGAGATGTTTGTAAAAATTTGTGTACAAAGAAGAAAATTAATGGCAGCGCATAGTATAGGTGAAAATTGAACCAGATTTGATTCATCCAAATTGTGGAACCCATGATCGAACTGCAAAAAAGCAGCATAGTCCAAGGATTTTTAAAATGTATTCTTCCCCACAGCCAAACCCCGCATAGTAAAAACAAGTGTTCCCAAAATATTCCAACTGTAAATAGTGTTGCGAAGTTTATAGTTTTAAGAAATGGATGAAAAATCATCAAGGCATTCTGGAAAAAACCGGCCTGAATGCTAAACCACCATGCGGAAATTGTTCCTTGTGTCATATAGGGCATCCATTGGGGAATTTCGCCGTGGCAGACAAGGTGGTTAAGGAAATAGTATTGAAGAATAAAATACTGTATTGTGTCGTGGCCAGCTGATATCCGGTGGGTCAAAACTTGCCAAAGAAAGAAACCCGTTTCGAGAATAAAAATAATAAGAAATACGGATCGAAAAGAGAGCTGATATTTTTTTGTTGTCATGGAAGCAGCTAACCCCTTTCTCTAAAAGAAATGAGGAATAAATTCTTTTATACACATGAGGTTATAAGTTGTGGGATCTAGCAAAAAGCTAGAGGCAAATATTTGATTAAATTGATTTAAATAGAAAAGCCAGATTATAAAGAGAAAAATTGTGACCTTCAAGAGCTTTTCTTCAATTATTTCTTTTTTGAATAATTCATTTACCGCCAAAGCACAAAAAAAGACACTTACCATTTCGAGGTTGATAACGAATCGTACAACTTTAGTGTGTTTTAGCAAACTCAGCGGAATGAATATTGTGAGAGCATAAATTAAAAAATAAATTTTTTTCCAATCGTTGGTTTTTTGTATGATTAAATGAAAGCCATATCCGATCGATAATGTCGTCATAACGGGAGACAGCAACATAAAGTCGACAAGATACCGGTACCAAGGTCCGGATGAAAAAGACATTGCGTATTGATTAGCGGTATCAATAAAGTGAGTCATATAAATGGATTGTATGGCGATATTAAAAGTCTTTGTTCCTAAAAGTAGTAAATAAAAAATTATGGTTAGCAAAGGCGGGATAAGTACAAGAATTAGGATATCTTTATGGGCAATTTTGATAGAGAATTTTTTATTGGCGATCCAACTAAAGATAACGATAAAAATAATAAAGAGAACAGATGTTTCTTTGACTAACAGACTAATAAACAATACGCCAGTAAGGACGCAAAGTGTTTTTCTTAGAGGCCGTTGTAAGAAATCAAGAAATAACCAGACGGAAGTTCCCATCAATAGATTTATCACTGATTCTGAGAGTGCCACGCGACTCATTCCTAAGGTCAGAGGCGATACTGAATATAAAAAAATGAAAAAAACAGCAATTTTTTCCGAAAAATTTTTTTTTGCATAATAGTAAAAAATTAAACAGGAAATCAGAAAGCAAAGATAGGACAAAATTACCAAGGAAGAAAAGTAAGGGCCATACAGATTTAAAAACAAAACAGTTAGTAAGATATACCCTGCTCTTAATGGAGACGGATGATATCTGTTTTTTTCGCTTTGATTGTACCATTTAATAATATCTGAGAAGCCGCAAATACCGGTGCGAGAAATATGTTTTGCGTAGCTTAAGTAAAAATATTCATCAGAATTTCCCTCATGATCATGGGATTTCTCGTCAGGCAATAGGCTCCAAGTAAATAAGAATGAGCAGAGAACACTAAATAATAAAACCCTGCGTAATCTTTGAGGCATTGAATTGTCCTTATATTAAGTTTTTTAATGAGTTAAACTTTATTGATCGTTTTTTACCTTGCCTAGCGGAATAAAAGAAGTGTTTTTCCGGTTTGTCCGATTAGTCTCCACTGAGAATTATTTAGAAACTGATCAATACGGCCTGAAACTTTTTGCTTATTTTTCATAAGTGAATTTAACATCCAGTCGTCATTTAAGTTAATAACGGCATAATGAACATTAGCTGGCAGAATGAAAACACTATTCGTGTTTAATTCTGAATATTTAATTTTTTTTGATTCCTGAAAAGCATCATCATAAATTTTATGAAATGAGTATAGCTCAGCCCGAGTGGAAAGCGGTGCAAGAAAATCAAAAGTTGCTATCACTGCTGCGTCATTGGGTATCTTATTAAGTAATTGCCAATGCTCAGCGGCCTGATGTTTGTTCATAATATTGAGTCGCAAATAAAGATCGTTTGCGCAGGAATACAAGGAAAAAATGGCAAGTCCAAAAAGTCCTCCATAGATGATAGTTGACCAGCGCGACATTAGAAAATAGTTGATTTTTTTAAGTGTGTTGATGAAAGCCAAAAATATAAATGGCGAGATCGTTGGGACGTAGTGGTAAAAAATTGTGTGCTCTGGGGGATGGGTAGAAAGAAAATGTTGTACGAGTAAAGGTGCTGCCGGCAGAAGTTTTCCCGGAGAGAAGAATGCTGGAATAAGCAAATAATCAAATAGGCGCACGACGTAGTTGTGATTTAGTGGAGTAAAAATAGATTTAAAAAATTCGTGAAAATGCAGAATGGGGCTTAATAGCAGGTCGCTGGTGGTGTGTCCTAAGCCCGAATAGCGAACCATAAAGGCATGTTGAGGGAGATTGCGAAATAAGGGTATTAGTTGGAGAACAAGAAAAAGGAAAATACCGCTATAAGCAATAGTTAAAACGATCCACAAGAATCGTTTGTTTTTAGGGGATTTTAGAAGTCCATAAAGGCTCAACATGACTGCCAGAAGGCACATATTTTCTTTGATGGATGCCAACAGTATTGTCCAGATTAAAAACTTAGAAAATTTGCTTTTTGTTGCTGCTTGCCATGCTAATAAGATTAGTGGTGGGGCGAAGGCTTCGGGATTAAATTCATAAATAAGTCCAAAAAGATTTCCTGGGAAAAGAAAATAAGATATTAATGTACATAAGGCGGCTTTCTGCCCAATATTGTTATAAGCTATGCGGTAGAGTAGAAAACCTGAAAAAGCAAATGCGGCAACCTTTAAATAGATTAAAGTAAGTGCTGATGGCGCTAAATAGAATAGGGGTAATGTTAAAAATGTGAAAAAGTAGCTGTGGTCACCAAAATAATCAATGCCGACCAGAGAAACAGACGATTTACCATGCAAAAGCCCCGACGTCGCCTGGGTGAAAAAAGCTAAATCCCAATCATAATATCCAAAACAATAAAATTTTTGTGTTAATAAAGAACACCAAAAAAAAAGACATGACAAGCAGAGTATTGCGGCAATCGAATGGCGATGTATTTTCTTTTGTTTCTTTTCAGAATTATTCAAAAGCATATTGTTTTGGTTCCCCAAATGCAACTTGTTTTCTTCCCTGTTTAATCCGCCAATGATTGGCATCGCGCAGTGAATAAGCACAGCCGCAGTATTCTTGGCGATAAAAGTCTTCGCATTTGGTAATTTGACACATGCGTTCTACTCCGCCATTTTTACGCCAATTATTGGCCCAATAAGTCAGATCCGGATATTTGCTTGCGGCTTTGTGTCCGCTTTGGATTACTTGATCTAAGTTTTTGCAGCGCGCAATGCCTAAGCTGCTGGCAAAAATTTTAAAATTGTTTTCGTGTGCATAAAGAGCGGTGCGTTCAAAACGGATATCAAAACAGCTGCTGCATCGTTTGCCTCTTTCTGGCTCTTTGCCCAGTCCTTTGACCCGAGCAAACCAAACATCGGTGTCATAATCCGCATCGACAAAATCAATGCTCATCTTTTTAGCAAAACGTATATTTTCTGCTTTGCGCAGTTCATATTCTTTTTTGGGGTGAATGTTAGGATTATAAAAGAAAATTGTAAAGTCGATTTGTGCCGTCGACAAGCTTTCGATAAGCGAACAGGAACACGGCGCGCAGCAAGAATGTAAAAGGAGTTTATTGGCGCTATTCGGTAGAGTCAGGTTAGTTTGTTTTTTATTCATGGGATTTTTAACTTGCCCCTTTTTCGCAGTGTTTATCCCCCCTCGTTACTTAAAGAGGGGGTTAGGGGGAGTTTTCTGTCTTATTTTTTTAACGCGTCTGGAATTTTTTCAATGATATCCGTCGCAATTAAGGACACTTTCGTTTTTTCCTTCGCTGCCAAGTCTCCAGCTAATCCGTGTAAATAAACGCCTAAACGCGCCGCAGTAAAAGCGTCAAGCCCTTGAGCCAATAAAGCGGCAATCATGCCGGTCAAAACATCCCCGCTGCCTGCGGTTGCCATGCCGACATTTCCTGTCGTATTGGTACAAGTTTTACCGTCGGGCGATGCGACAATGCTTCGGTCGCCTTTTAAAACAAGCGTTACATTAAATTTTTTTGCAAAATCAGCGGCGGTGCTTTTTCGTGATTTTTCAATGACCGTCTTTGATAAGCCAGTTAACCGGGCCATTTCGCCGGGATGCGGCGTTAAAATTTTTACGCATCGGCTTTTTTGTAAAACACAAAGATCTAAAGAAACCGCATTAAGCGCATCTGCATCGATGACTATCGGTATCGGGCAATGGGCGATGAGTTTTAAAATCAGCTTTTGAGTATCGCTATTTCGCGATAATCCCGGGCCAATGCCCAGAACTTGAAAATCTTTAAGACGGGCCCAAATGGCTAAGTAAGCTTTTGATGAAAAACTCCCATCGGTCGTTTCGGCCAAAGGCCATGTCATGATGACGGGAGAAATCTTTTTTTGTAAACTTAAGTTTAAACTTTTGGGAACGCCGATTGTCGTTAAGCCAGCTCCGCTGCGCATCGCCGCAAGCGCGACGAGCGCGCCTGCCCCAAGCATGGAAGAACAACCGGCCAAAACAAGGACATGGCCAAAATCATTTTTGCAGTTTTTGGGATTAAGCCGCAATAACGGCAAAGGCAATGGCATACTCAGCAGTGTGAGAAATTGAAAGATGAATGGGTTGCTTTAAGTTTTTGTTTGTCACACGGCAGAGCGGTTTTCCCGTTGCGTCATTAATAATTTCAATGTCCGTCCAGCTAAGATTTTTGACATCGGGTAGAGCTTTAATGACCGCTTCTTTGGCCGCAAAGCGCCCGGCAAAATGTTGTGCCGGAAATTTGTAACGCAGGCAATAGGCAATTTCTTCGTCGGTAAAAACATGATTGAGAAAATGATTACCCCAGCGCTTGATCGCTTGTTGAATGCGGCTGACTTCAACAATATCAGTTCCAACCCCGGAAATCATTTTTGGCCTCGCATGATGTGAAGCATTTTTTTGACAGCCGCCGCAAGTCCGATAAACACCGCCTCGCTAATGATCGAATGGCCGATATTAAGTTCTTCGATGCCCTTTATTTGTGTGATCGGCAAGGTATTAACGTAATTAAGTCCATGGCCGGCGCTGACTGCAAGTCCCAGTGATTGGGCATATTCTGTAGCCGTTAAAATTCTTTTGAGTTCATGCGTTTGGGTGGTTTTAGTATGGTGTGCAAAAGTGCCGGTGTGCAGTTCAATGATCGTGGCTTTGCTTTCATAAGATTTTTTAACCTGTTCTTTGTCCGGCGCAATAAAAAGGCTGACGGCAATCCCCTTGCCTTGTAAAAACGAAACAGCGCTTTTGACTTTTTTAAAATGCTTAATGACATCAAGTCCCCCTTCGGTCGTGATTTCTTGACGACGTTCGGGAACAATCGTAGCAACTTCGGGCTTGACACGGCCGGTGATTTGGATAATTTCGGCATTTAAAGACATTTCAAGATTTAAACGGGTGCGCAGTGTTTTGCGCAACTGAAAAACATCCCGGTCTTGAATATGGCGGCGATCTTCGCGCAGATGGCAAACAATCGAGTCAGCCCCAGCCTCTTCACAGATTTGAGCGGCAACAATTGGGTCAGGATAAAGGCCGCCGCGGGCTTGTCGTAAGGTTGCAACGTGGTCGATGTTAACACCGAGTTTCACTTGAGCAACTCTCCGTTGACATAATACCACGTCAAAATAGCTAAGCCTAAGGCGATGAGTTTAAGGGCAAGATTTTGTGTGAACCAGCGTTTCATTTTTTCTTTTTATTATTTACTTTGACCAATAGGGTTTTTAAAGTTTCAATAAGTTTTTCGCGCGTTGCGATGGGCGTAAATTTGCCATTAACCGCAACCGAGATTTCGGTTGTTTCCTCTGAAATAAGAATAACGACAGCGTCGGTGTGTTCACTTAAACCTAAGGCGGCGCGGTGACGTGTGCCAACGATTTTGCTAAAAGTCGGATTGTCCGAAAGTGGAAAAAGACAGGCTGATGCGAGAATCCGATCCCCGCGGATAACAACTCCGCCATCGTGCATAGGCGACTGCGGCGAAAAAATGGTGTTGAGCATTTCGCTTGAAACTTTGGCATCCAAGGTAAGCCCGCTTTCGATATAAGTTTTCAATTTTGCTTCGCGTTCCAAGGCAATAATACATCCAACACCGCTTTGCGCCATTCTAAAAACAGCAGCTGTAATCTCTTCAATGACGGCAACAATTTCGTTTTCTTCGAGTGCCACAGCAAAAAGGTGCTGCTGGCCAAGCCGTGCTAAACCATGGCGTAGTTCTTGTTGAAAAATAATCAAAATCGCGAGAATAGAAATCCCAAAAAGTTTTGTCAGCAGCCAATTGAGCGTATCGAATCCAAGCACCTGGGAGATCAGAAATGCGCCGATGATATAAATAATTCCGGTCAAAACTTGAAACGACCGCGTGCCTTCAAAAAAAACAAAGATGCGGTAATAAACGATCCAGAGGATAAAAATTTCAATAAGAGGTTTGACAGTTGTCCAGAGGGCAAAATTCATTTTAAGTATGAGTTAAAATTCTTTCGGTTAATATCGCATCCGCGACGCTGGCTGCTTCTTTTAGTGGCGCGACATCGTGGACGCGTAAAATGTGCGCGCCGTTGGCGATGGCCAAAACAGAACTTGCGATTGTTCCGGAGAGCCGTTTGTTCGGAGGCTGGCCGGAGATTTTTCCTATAAAAGATTTTCGTGACGTACCGATTAAAACTGGCCGTTTAAAAATTTTAAATTCTTGCAAGCGATTTAAGATTTCGAGATTTTGTTCTGGTGTTTTGGAAAATCCTATCCCTGGATCCACAATGATATTATCTGATTTGATGCCGATTTCCAAGCAATTTTCTACAGCGATTTTTAACTCACCGATCATCTCGTCAATGAGGTTTTTGTAGTGAGTTTTTGTTTGCATCGTTTTTGGCGTGCCGCGCATGTGCATGATCACAATCCCAGCATTGTAGCGTGCGGCCATTTGCAAAAGTTTTTTTTCGGCGCGTAGTCCTTGAATATTATTGATCATGCTTGCCCCGGCATCCAATGCGTGCAAAGCAGTCTTCCCTTTATAAGTGTCGACGCAAATCGGTATTTTTGAAACCTTCGCCAGCTTTTTAATGACTGGCAGAACCCGTTTGATTTCTTCTTCGACGGAAATTTTTTGTGCCCCCGGGCGTGACGATTCGCCGCCTACGTCGATAAAATCAGCACCGTCTTTAATTTGTTTTAACGCCAGACGCAGGGCGGCGGCAGTAAAATTCTTTTTTTTAAACAGGCCATCGCCGCTAAAGGAGTCGGGAGTCACATTGACAATCCCCATGATTTTGGTTGTTTCTCCAAGCGAAAGCGAAAAATCACCGGCGGCAAGATAATAAGTTTGTCTTTTATGTAGGACAGGTTTGAACGTTGACAACACAGTATGAAAATTTGAAAATAACGTTACGCGGCGCTTGTTGGATTTGTTTGGTCCGGCGTCGCAGGATAGGTTTTACGTAATTTGACAGGTGTCATTCCAGCGGGGATGCCCAGCAAAGCCCGCGTCTCGTCGATATCAATGACTTCTTTTTCGATCAAGCGATTTGCGATAAGCTCTAATTGTACGCAGTGTTCGGCCAAAAGTGATTTAGCGCGGTTGTAGGCTTCATCGACTAATTTTTTGACTTCGCTGTCAATATTTTTGGACGTTTCTTCGCTGTAATCTTTATGTTCCCACATATCACGGCCTAAGAAATGTTGTTTTTGTCTTTGGCCAAAGGCCATGCGTCCGAGCTTTTCATTCATTCCGAATTCGCAAACCATGGCTCGAGCGATCGAGGCGACACGTTCTAAATCATTTGAAACTCCGGTTGTGCTGTCGTTCATATAGATTTCTTCGCCAACCATTCCGCCTAAAAGAACCGTCATGGACCCTAAGAGTTCTTTTTTGTTGTGATAATGGCGGTCTTCGGTAGGCGGCGTTAAAGTGTATCCGCCGGCCATCCCGCGGGGAATAATCGAGACTTTTGTAAACGTGTCGACGTCTTCGACGAGCAGGGACAATAGCGCGTGGCCTGCTTCGTGATAAGCGGTTTGTTCTTTTTCTTTTTTGGAAACAGTGCGGCTCTTCTTTTCGGGACCCATCGTAACCCGTTCAATAGCGGCCAAAAAATCTTCCATTTCAACGACTTCTTTGTTTTTACGAGCAGCCAAAAGCGCGGCTTCGTTGCACACATTAGCCAGATCAGCGCCGGAAAAATAAACTGTTTGCTGCGCGATTTTGGAAAAATCAACGTTGGTCCCCATTTTGATATTTTTGGTATGCACACGCAAAATGCCTTCGCGCCCTTTGATATCGGGAAGCGTGACGACAATTTGCCGGTCAAAACGTCCTGGACGAAGAAGCGCCGGATCAAGCGTGTCAGGACGATTGGTGGCAGCAATGATGATAACGCCGTTTTGAGGGGTAAAGCCGTCCATCTCAACGAGCAAGGCATTTAAAGTTTGTTCGCGTTCATCGTTTCCGCCGCCGACACCTGAGAAACGCAGGCGGCCGACTGCGTCGATTTCATCGATAAAAACAATAGCCCCTTTGCCGGAAACAGTTGAGGCTTTGCGGGCCTGTTCAAAAAGATCGCGTACGCGCGAGGCGCCGACTCCGACGAACATTTCAACGAAATCCGAACCGCTTAAAGAAAAAAATGGAACGCCCGCCTCACCTGCGACGGCTTTAGCCAGAAGTGTTTTTCCGGTTCCCGGATGCCCGACCAGCAAAACGCCTTTGGGGATTTTGCCGCCTAGCCTTTGAAATTTTTTGGGGTCTTTGAGAAATTCAATGATTTCCTGTAGTTCTTCCTTGGCTTCGTCAACACCGGCGACGTCCGCAAAAGTAATTTTAGCGTTGTCCCCGTTATTGACCTTCGCTCGGGATTTGCCAAACGACCAGATTTTGTTGCCCATTTGATTGCCGCGATTTGCAAAAAACCAGATAAACCCGATGATAAGAAGCACTGGCAAAATATTAAGAATAATCGGTCCCCACGGCGAGGGAGATTTGACAGAAAAATTTGTGACGTTTTCGCGGATGGCGGTTAAAAGGCCTTCGTCCTTTGCCGGAACATTCAGCCGGAATTCTTCACCGGATTTGAGTTTACCGCGCAGATAACTTTCGGGCCCTTCGTAAAGCTCAAGTTTTTCGATGGTCGTGGCAGTTTCTTTATCTTTAACGAGGGTATAAAGTTTGCTGTAGGAAATATCCTGCTCTTTTGTGGAGGATGTTGTTTTTTCGCTTTGCACAAGCGCCATTAAAATAAGCAGACCTAAGAAAATCCAAAAAAAGAAATTATTGTTCATTCCCTTTCCCTTAAGATGCGGCGGCAAGGGTTTGCGTGGTTTTGGCGGCGGAGTTTTTTGAGTGTTTTTATTTTCCATAATTATTTTTTTCGCTTTGAGTGCATCATTATATAGAAGAAAGTGATAATTACAAGTTTTCAAATTTTCAATTTTTAAAATAATTAGAGCTCAAAAAAGTCGATTGAAGTTTTTGTTTTGGCGGCACACAAGCCGTTGGGAAGATTCACGATTGAGCCGACGGGGCGTTCTTCGATAAGCTCGTTAAGTTCAAGCAAATGCGTAAGTGTGAGTGTGCGCGTGTTGCCTTTGAGATCTTCGACCGCTAAACGCAAAGTCATCCGTTTGAGCGCCACAGGTAAATCGTGAAATTTGGCCAGTGTGATTTTTAAGGTTGCTTTGCGTTTTTTTGTGAGCGTCGGAAAAATTTTTAGAGCTTCCTGGCGGATATACGCATAATCTTCCCCGGCGGTAAGAGCTAAAGAACACAACAGCTGCTTGATGTTGGGCTGATATTCTTTTTCGAGCCATGGCAAAAGTTTAAGACGGATTTTATTACGGAAAAAATGTGTTTGCGTATTGGTTGGATCGTTGCGGAATTTGATTTTATTTTTTTTAAGATACATCTGAATCTCGTCTCGCGAAATTTTAAGCAGCGGACGGATAAACACCATCGAGTCGATGGTGCGTTTTGGTAAAATCGCCTGCAAGCCCTGAAGACCACTGCCGCGCAAAATCCTCAGCAGGACTGTCTCTGCCAAATCATCACTCTGATGGGCCAGGGCAATGGCGTTGGCGCCGATTTTTTTTGCGATCGTGATTAATGCGCGAAAGCGCTCACTGCGCGCGATTTCTTCGAGCGAACCTCCGTGTTTGATTTTGCTGGCCAGATCAAGTCCCACGCATGTGCATGGGAGATTTAAAGAGGCGCAGATTTTTTTAACAAATTTTTGGTCAGCATCCGCAGTTGTGCGCAAATGGTGATTGATATGTCCGACGTGGATTTGAAATCCGATGTCGGTTTTTAGGTCATTAAGCAGATAAAGCAGGGCGATCGAATCACTTCCGCCGGAAACGCCTAAGAGGATTTTGTCGTTGGATTGGATTAATCGTTGATGTTTTAGTGAATTTAATATTTTTTTTTCAAGGGGCATATATTTTATCCCAAATTTTTCAAATAGATTGATTTATGGAATATTGGGATAATCCTGATTTTTCTATTTAAAATCAGGATTAAAATTGATCGAACCATCGCGAGCCGAAGCTTGCAACTAGTGCGAGCAGAAGTGCAGTTGCAATCAGAGTTAATAGGATCATATGAACTTGTTAGAGAAAGTGGCGGCGAGTGGATTTAAACCACCGACCGATCGGGTATGAACCGATTGCTCTATCAGCTGAGCTACACCGCCAAAATGTGATTTTACGTTCATTGAGGAGAAAACCGCGTTTGAAAGATTTACAATTTTACGACACGGATTTTAAAATGGCAAGGATTAATATTTTCGATGCAAATATCAATATTTCCAGTTGACTAGTTTATCATTTTCCAGATACAGAATGATTGGAGTAAGCGCGGTATCAGAGAGTTTGTTCTTGCCGATATCGTAGGTCCAAATTTGAAAACTGCTAATGCTTGAACTTGAATAGAAGATATTATCTGCTGGGCCATACCTTTTTTTGAGATCATCGGCCATGGTTCCGTTGCTAAGTTTGTTTGTTGCGATGTCGCGCTTTAAGGCTAGGTAGTTGCTCTTTTTTAATTGGGCATCAAGCCGGTTTTGTTGTTGGCTATCTTGATAATTTTTGACCAGCGCACAGCCGCTGCTAAAACTTAAAAAGACTGCTATAAAAAGCGTAAATAGAAAATTAGGAAGTTTCAAAGTCAGTGGTCCTTATTTTTGTAAAACAATAAAAAGCAGGACGGCGATGATGCCGGCGCAGACAAGGTAAAAATCGTTGAAATAAAAGAAATCGCGGATTCGCTCGCCAAACGAGTAAGGGTAAATAATAAGCTCAGTGGTAATTTTGCCCGTATTTTTGAGCTCATTGACTTCATTTTTTTTAAGCCGTAGGAATTGATTGGCAATCTTGTAAGCTTGGAGTTTTTCCTCGTCAATTAAGTCCATCACTTTTTTTTCGGTGATGCCTAAAATTTGTGCGGTTTCACGAACGGAAATATATTGACTGTCGGTCATAAATTATTTGATTCTGCCTGCGGCGGCCCAGCTGTCAATCTTTGAACGTTCAAACGTCCAGCCGTCAGGGCTTTTAATTCCAGGGATTTTTCCCTGGCTTGCTAATTCTAAAATGGTTGGAGGCTCGATTTCTAAATACATCGAAACTTCTTCGACGTTTAAAACGTCTTCGATCATTTGACATTTGCCGTGGAAGATTGCCCCTTCAACTATCGTAAGCTTTGGTGTGGAAATGTTTCCGCTTAAAACGGCACTAGGCATGAGGACCAGCATTTTTCGCGCGATGATATCGCCGCGGATTTTGCCGGCGATGATGATGTTTTCTCCGGTGATGTGCGCTTCGACAAAGGCGGTGTTGCCGACGGTAAGTGTTCCTTTACATTCGAGAGTACCGTTAAAATTACCGTTGACTTTAAGATTGACCGGATCTTTAAACGATAGCGTGCCCTGCATTTGTGCATTGATCTCAATGGTCTTTTCGTCTGACTCGGCAACAGCGGTTGCGCGGCGCGATAAAAGGGACATAGGGCTCTCCTCCATACGACATTTTCTAAAGATCAAAGTTCTAAAACAAAAGTTATTCTAGAGGAGAAATGCAGTTTTTGGAAATGATAATTTGAAAATTTATCTCTTGCGCCCATGATAGCCTAAACCGGCGATCATCGCCGCATTGTCCAGACAAAGACTCATAGGTGGAATAAAAACTTCGATGCCGTTTCGTTTGCCCTCTTGACTTAAACTTTGTCGCAGTGCCGAATTGGCCGCGACCCCCCCGCCTAAAGCTAAGGTTTTGATTTTTCTTTTAAGGCAGGCGGCGATACTTTTTTTGACGAGGATTGAAACAACACTATCTTGAAAACTGTAGGCTACTTGCGCAAGCTCCTTGGGGGTCGAGGGCTTGTTTTTTTGATGATAGTGCAGGACCGCAGTTTTGATTCCACTAAAACTAAAGTCATCGGTCCCTTGCATCGGCGCACAAGGAAAATGCAGGCGGCTGTCCGTTCCCTTTTTCGCGATTGCGTCAATCGCCGGCCCGCCGGGATAACCGAGTCCTAAAATACGGCTGACTTTGTCGAACGCCTCCCCTGCGGCGTCATCCTGTGTTTGGCCGAGCAATTTAAAATGTGTCGGCGATTTCATCAAATAAAGGCTGGAATGTCCACCGGAAACGATCAGGCCAATTGCGGGAAGCTTGGGGATTTTTAAAACATTTCCCTGCGTATAAAGAAAGTTTGCATACAGATGCGCTTTGATATGGTCGACTTCAACTAAAGGTTTTTTTGCGGCAAAGCTTAAAGCTCTGGCATAAGAAATTCCGACGAGCAAAGAACCGATAAGCCCGGGCGACGTTGTCACGGCAATCGCGCCTATGTCTTTGAGGGTCATGTCGGCACGCTCAAGGCCTGATTGCACAACAGCGCTGATGAGTTCTAATTGTCGACGGGAAGCGATCTCGGGGATAATGCCACCGAATTTACTGTGTTCTTTAAGGCTGCTGGCAATGACATTTGAAAGGATCAGCCGCCCGTCTTTGACGACGGCACAGGAGGTTTCATCACAGGAAGTCTCGATGCCTAAAACGAACATATTATTGACCGCCCTGCGAGCGGATCATTTCTTTAACAGTTACAAACTCAAAACCTTCGTTGGAAAGTTTTTTGATTTGTTCGGTCATAACGACCCACGACGTTTTGCGGGCATGTCCGATCGCAACCGCGGTGCCGTTTAGCTTGGCTTTTTGGCTTAGCGCATTGAATTGTTTTTCGATCTCTAGCCGCTGGCTGCTATTATCCAAAAAAATATCGCGTCCGGTAAAAGAGATTTCTAACTTTTCAGCTAAGGCCTTGCAGACCGACTGGCTAGTGACGCGGCTGTCGACAAAGAATAAATTTCGCTTTAAAATTTCTTTAAAAATGATGTACATCACACGGCTGTCTTCGGTGGCTTTGGAGCCTTCATGATTATTGATGCCTGAAAGATAGGGCACGCTTGCAATTGATTCATTGAGGCGTTTGATAATCTGCGACGAGGACATTGTTGTTTTGATAAAGTAATTGGCCGGATATTCTTCACGAAAAACGTGCGGCTCAAGCGGCAGATGCAGCATGACTTCTTTGCCTTGGGCATGCGCGCACTGAGCTACATCGCTGGAATGCGGCAGTTGGGGCAGAATAGAAATTGTGACCGGAACGGTTATCGCTGCAAGACGATCACAGTCTTTTAAACTGTAGCCGCTATCGTCGATAATAAGCGCAATCTTTCCGATTTTAGGCAAAGGTGTTGGTTGCGGCGTCGGGATTGAGGGGATTACTTTATTCGGTGCTGGCGCCGGGATTTTTGTCGCGGACTTGGCAGTTTTTGGTCTTATCGGATGTTTTGTTTTTGGCCCATAGGCTTTGAAAAGAAAAAAAGCCTGGATCAAAACGATAAAAAATAAAAGAACAACGGCAAGGTTGGGTTTGGAAGCCTTGCCGCTGTTGTTGCGTAAATGATTGACGAGAAACGAAAACATTTTAGCTAGGTGAACCGAATTTTTTGAAAACCCGTATTCCTTTAAGTGTTGTTATTGCACTTTGGACTTGATTGTCATTCATCAGCCGATCATGAGCTTCTTTTTCCTTTTGGGTCAACTGGACCTTGGCGGGATCTGTAGATTCTTTGACTTCGATATTGTTAAAGATTTTTTCGAGGTCTTTCTGTTTTTTGTTAAGGGTTTTTTCTTCTTCGGTTTCTTCCTTGGCAAATTTACGTTCCACGACAATGTCCGGTGTAATTCCTTTGCCGTGAATTGAGCGTCCGGAGGGCGTAAAATATTTGCTCGTTGTCAGCCGCAGGCCCGACCCGTCGGGAAGCGGGATGACCGATTGGACGGAACCTTTTCCAAAAGATTGCTCGCCTAAAATGACGGCACGCTTGTTGTCCTGCAGAGCGCCGGCCAAAATTTCGCTGCCCGAAGCGCTTCCCTGATTAATGAGAACAACGACCGGAACGTCGGTGACTTTGCCTTGGGTGTTTTTGGAATATGTTTCGATGTCCTGCGCCGAATGACGGCCTTTGGTTGAAACGATCAGTTGCCCGGGGACAAGAAAATCTTCGCTGATTTTAATCGCGACATTGAGTAACCCGCCGGGATTATTGCGCAGATCAACAATTAAACTGTCCATCCCCTCGGTGCGTAACTTGTCGAGCGCTTTGTGCATTTCGTTAAAAGATTCTTCGCGGAATTCGGCCAAACGGACGTAGCCGATATGATCGTCTAAGATCATGACATCCTTGACGTCCTGGATCTGAATAATTTCGCGTTTGATTGCAAAATCTAAAAGTTTGAAATCATCTTCGCGCAGAACAGTGATTTTAACATCGGTGCCCGGTTCGCCGCGTAATTTTTTGACCGCATCGTTTAAACTTAAATCTTTGGTCAGGGCCCCCTCAATTTTAACGATTCGATCCCCGGCTTTGATCCCCGCTTTGTAGGCGGGCGTATCATCGATTGGCGTTACGACGGTCAATAGGCCGTCTTTGATAGAAATTTCAATTCCCAACCCGCCAAACTTGCCTTGCGTTTCGCTTTTAAGTTCTTTGTAATCGTCGGGCGTTAAGAATTGGCTGTGCGGATCAAGTGAGCCTAACATGCCTTTAAGCGATCCGTAAATAAGCTCCTGCGGCGTTTTGACGTCGACATATTCGCTTTGGATCGTCGTTAGCGCATAGCTAAAAAGTTCGATTTGCGCATAAATATCGTTGGCGGATGCGTCTGTCTTTTTTTCGAGGTCTGTTTTTTCGGCGGGTTTAACAGCTGATGCCGGCAGATCTTTTGTCGTCTGGCTGCTGGATATTGTCGTTAAAGCAAATATAAAAAGCACTACGAGTAAACCACTAAAAAATCTTTTACGCATTCAAAAGCCTCCTTTTGATCATTTCTCCAAGCTTTTTGGGATTGGCCTTGCCTTGAGTTTTTTTCATTGCTTGCCCGACGAGAAACCCAAAAGCGCTTTCCTTGCCTTCTTTGATTTGAGCTACGACGCTGGGGTTTTCGCCTAAAATTTGATCGATTACTTTTTCAAGCGCGCTGTCATCCGAAACCTGAGCGAGTCCTTTTTCCTTGATGATTATATCGGCGCTTTGACCAGAGTCAATCATTAGGGTGAGAATATCTTTGCCAACCAAGTTACTGATAATTCCTTCTTCGACTTTGGCGATAAGGCTGCACAAATTTTGCGGCGAAACCTTAAGTTCGTTTATTGAAATGTTGCGTGTGTTAAGTTGCGCGGCAACCGCACCGGTCAACCAGTTGCAGATTTTTTTGGTCTCTTTATAAATCTTGGCGCTTTCTTCAAAAAAGTTGGCCATGTCTTTTTCTTGCACGAGCACACTCGAATCATAATCGCTTAGACCATACTGGTTTTTGAAGCGGTTTAATTTAGCGTCGGGAAGCTCGGGCAGTGTTTTACGCACTTGGTCAATTTGCTCATTGCTGACTAAAAACGGGACAAGGTCCGGCTCGGGAAAATAACGGTAATCGTGCGCCTGTTCTTTGCTGCGCATGGTTAAGGTCATTTGCTTTTCTTCGTTCCACAGACGCGTCTCCTGCGTGATTGTGCCTCCCGAAAGATAGACATTGCGATGGCGGTTTTCCTCAAATTCGAGCGCGGCTTTGACTGCTTTAAACGAGTTGAGGTTTTTGATTTCGCTTTTGGTCCGCAAGTTTGTTTCGCCGATTAAGCGCACCGAAACATTGGCGTCGCAGCGAAGACTCCCTTTTTCCATATCGCAGTCGGAAACGTCGAGATATTTTAAAATAAGTTTAAGTGTTGTTAAATAGTCGTAAGCCTCCTGCGGGGAGCGAATGTCCGGCTCGGTGACGATTTCCATTAAAGGCGTGCCTGTGCGATTGTAATCGACTAAGCTGGCTTTAATATTGCCGTCGTGAATGATTTTGCCGGCGTCTTCTTCCAAATGGGCGCGGTGAATGCCGATGCGTTTTGGGCCGTTTCCCGTCGGAATTATAATAAACCCGTCGCGGGCAATCGGCTTGTCAAACTGCGAAATCTGATAGCCTTTGGGCAGATCGGGATAAAAATAATTTTTGCGGTCAAATTTAATGAGCGGGCTGATCGTCGCTTCAAGCGCCAAGGCGACTTTAAGCGCGTAATCTAGCGCGGTCCGGTTAAAAACCGGCAGGGTTCCAGGAAGCCCCAAACACACCGGACAGGTTTGGCTGTTGGGAGCCGCGCCAAATTCATTGGCGCAGCCGCAAAAAATTTTGGTCTTGGTCTTAAACTGCAAATGCACTTCAAGGCCAATGACGGTTTCAAATTGTTGGGTGGTCG
>CAYNSM010000010.1:0-34703 GCA_964400065.1 uncultured Planctomycetales bacterium | reverse complement strand
ACCCTAAGCCTTCTTCGGCAAAGGTCATATCGCCCGGATCAGCGGGAGTAAAGGCGAAGATCGCAATTTTACGGATACGGTGATTAAAACTGTCCGCAATATAAATATTCCCATCTTGATCAACGGTGACATCAATAGGATTATCTAATGTAGCTGCAGTAGCTGGGCCATTATCTCCACCATACCCTTCTACACCTGTTCCTGCAATAGTGGTAATGATGCCGCTTGAATCAATTTTACGAATAAGGTGGTTAGCCGTATCCGCAAAATAAATATTCCCGCTTTGATCAACTACGAGACCGCTGGGACTATCTAGCTCCGCTGCAGTGGCTGGACTTCCATCTCCGCTGTAGCCATAAGCACCTGTTCCTGCAACAGTTGTAATGATTCCGCTTGCGTCAATTTTACGAATACGGTTGTTAACCTCATCTGCAATATAAATATTTTCGTATCTATCAATCGCCACACTACGAGGGAAAAGTAATTTAGCCGCTACAGCTGGGCCACCATCCCCACTGTATCCCCAAGCACCCCCTGCAATAGTTGTGATAATCCCACTCGAATCAACTTTACGAATCGAGTGGTTAAACGTATCTGTAATATAAATATTCCCGCTTTTATCAATGGCTATATCGCCAGGGTAATACAACTTGGCTGCTGTCGCAGGACCACCATCACCACTATATCCTTGCTCACCAGTTCCTACTACGGTCGTAATGATACCCTTTGAATCAATTTTACGAATACGGTTGTTAACCGTATCTGCAATATAAATATTTCCATTCTCATCAACTGCTACGCCATAGGGACGACGTATCTTCGCTGTAATTGCTGGCCCCCCATCTCCACCGTACCCTTCTACACCTGTCCCCGCAATTGTTGTAATGATGCCACTTGAATCAATTTTACGAATACGGTTGTTATCCGTATCTGCAATATAAATATTTCCGTTTTGATCAATTGCAATACTCATAAGGGAGCTTAACGGCGTTGCAGTGGCAGGTCCCCCATCTCCACCGTATCCCCATTTACCTGTTCCTGCGACAGTTGTAAGGATGTTTGCATTTTTGCTCACAATATCGCCATTGCCTTTATAAAGAGTACTGACATCCTTGGCACTCATATAATGGTGATTGGATAAGGTCCAGCCTTGAGCTAAGTCTTCGCGTGTTTGCGTTTGATTGTGTACCAAAATACTCTTTTTTGTGGAAAATATAAATTCTTCCCGGGCCACAACGCCTGTTGCTCTAACTCCGGGTTCACCGAAAGCAGGAGCCATATCGCTGCTAGTTCCAAACCCCATATAGAATGCTTTGTATACAAATTCAGTCGCGATATCCGCAGTCGCAGAGTCCACGCTGTGGCCTAAGTAATCTAGACCATCCCAACTAAATTCTGCCGTTTGATTGGCCGATGCGGATAAGATTTGTTCAAATGTTCGGCCGGCGATATCGAATCTCACAACGATTTTTTGAAGCGAAGGCGGGACTGTGTCGCCGCTGGCGGGAACTGTAATAACGGTTTTGTAAGCCGGCACACGGTTACTGGCATAATGCAGTGTTATATCCGTGCCCGGAATATCAATGTCTTCGTGATAAATACGACTGCGGCAATTGATGTAAGAATCGACCTTTTTAGTATTATTTACATGTTTACATCGATCTTCTGGCTCATCTGTATTGGCATCCCCCTTGGCATTGGGTCCAATTGCGCTTTTTTCAGGACGATACGGCCAATTAAGATCCCACGGCGTAAAATGGGTCATGCTCACGCGCCAAAAAGTTTTGCCGGGCGTATACTTGGCCGGATCATTTAAGCCTTTGACCTCATCCGAATAATCTCCATTTTTGTTAAGATCATCCGCTGCGCCGTCGCCAGTACTGTCAAGCGCATCAACTTTTCCGTCGCCATTTGTATCCAAAAGTTTCACGACACGGCCATTTTCGGAAGCCACCCACACCCCGCGATCGCGATCGTAATAACCGACCGGCACAATTTCGCCAACATTAAATCCTAAAAAGTTATCGACATACACAACAACCGGATCTTTAAACCTGACACGATCAACCCCGTCAGCCTTTAGCTCGACGCAATAGGTAAAAGCCGAGGTCGGCGGCAGGGCGGCTGGCATAGACGCTGGCGTGGTAAATTCGGTGGCCCGCACATTTAATTTTGAGAGCTCAAACATATCTTTACCGTGTTCATCGACGGCATAGGCTCTGTTATTGCCGCTGATAACGACATTCGCTTGACGTGTTCCCGAAACATCACTGACCGGCGTGCTCTGGTGGACAACGATACTTGTTGGGTCACCGTTAAGTGTGACTTCGGTGGCTTTAACATCTTCGGCAAGCAAGGTCAGCGTTTCGACAATCGCCACATCGTTGGGGGCGACATAAACTTGCCGATGGCTTGTGATAAAGCCTTGTTTTTCAAAACTCATATTGACTGTTCCGTTTAAGTCAACGGGTAAAGAAAATTGGCCGCTCGTGTCGGTCTTGGTCGTCCCATACTCAGGGTGTCCGTCGATAACAACAGTTACTTGGGAAAGCGGCATGCTATTTTTGTCTTTGACTTCTCCACGAATAATCGCAAAGCGCTTGATCGCGTATTCTTTGACGGTCGCATCTTGCGGGATGATGTCTTTGTACTGTGAGCCAAATGTCCCCTCGGGTTGAGCCACGGGAGCCACTGCAGGAGTTACAAAAACCGTAACTTTTGCATTGGCCGAGCCCAAAGCACCCGTTGCGGTTATCGTATAGGTCGTTGTTACCTTCGGCGTTACACTAAAAGTCCCATGGTCTGAAGCTAAACCTATCCCGTTATCAATATATAGAGAAGTCGCATTCGTTGAAGTCCATGACAGGTTAGTTGACGCGCCGCTTTGAATAGTCGGCGGATTGGCCGAAAACGTCACCGTCGGTTTGGGCGATGGCGGTTGCGGTTCCCACGTTTTGGCGGTCATTTGCCGGGAGTTGGCGCTTGTATGGACGGAATTTTGGGCGGCGACCGCAAAATAATACGTCGCACCAGTCGCTAAACCTGTGACCGTAAATGTATTGACATCTCCGACGCTAAAGACTGTCGAGTAGTTTAGCGAGGCTGTGCCGTATTTGATGATATAGTTTGTCGCGTTAGAGACTTTTTGCCATTTGAGGACAACTTTTTTAATCCCGCCGCTAGCTTCGCTTAAAAATGGTGCGGGAAGAAGCGTTCTTGCAGTCATTTGCCGTGAATAAGCACTCGTACTTGTCGCGTTGCGTGCCAAGACAACAAAAGAATAAGTCGTGCTATTGTTTAAGCCTGTAACCGCAAAGTTATTAACGTCGCCGACAACTATCGAATAATTTAGAGAACTTGTGCCGTATTTGACAAGATAATCTGTCGCGCCAGGGACTTTGTCCCAGGTAAGGGTAACTTTTGCGATACCGCCAATTGCGCTATTAAGCTTCGGTGCTGAAAGCACAGCAGCTTGTGTCGAGGAGGAAAAAAAAGAAAAAACAAACACAGCCAATATTGCCAAAACACGTTTTGTACCGAACTTAGAAAATTTAGACATTTTTACCTCGATAGGTAGGTCATAAAATATTTATAAAATAACAATTGGGGTAATAGCTGGGGATGATTGGATAATAAGTTACGGAGAGTTAAATGTCAAACAGAATATTTGGGGTTATTTTCCAAACATCCATTGCTGCTTTTGAACTGGCATGTTGGCACTTAAGTCGCGGATAAATCTTTGTCCAAAGCTGACTACAGAGGAAATATCTTCACCGGCGACGGGAATGTCCAAACGCGTCATGAGTCCAACTTGCTTTTTGTTAAACAGCGAATGCCATAATTGCGTAAGTTTTTGTTCGGTCCAATCGACTTTTTCTTTGTTGATGACCATCCAAAACATCACAACGATTGCCTCGCTGCTTGGTGTATTTTTTTGCGCCAAAAACGTTTTGACTTTAATTGTTTTGTTCTGCGTTTGCAGGAGCGTTTCGTTTAATTCCTTGATTTTAAAACCCGAACTTTCGTAGCAAAGCTGCGGATGATGAAAATTGCCTGCGTCTAAGATCAAAAGCAAAAGGCTTCGGCCTTCGCGCGTGCCGTAAATACGGGCAAAGGCGCCGTTTAAAAAATTAAAACGGTCGTCTTTTGTCGTCGACAAATTGAGCGAATAGTCAACGCTTTTCCATTGGTCGGACAGCGTCAGAGGTATATTAAGTTCTTGGAGAATCGATGTGCCCTGATATTTGTGCCGTGGGAGAGCAAAACAGACGAGGATAGTTATGACAAGAATCAAAGAGGCGGCATAAAATTTTAGGTTATTCATTTTTTGGGTTCTCTCAAAAGTCGTTCCAGCCCCATAAGTCCTGCTAACATGATCAAAAAGACAACCATTCCGCTAAATTCATGCAAAAATCCTTGGCCGATCTTTTCGCCAAAATAAAACGTTAGCAGACAAATCGCAACCACGCGGATCATATTCCCGAATAAGGCCAAAGGCACAATCGACAGCACGAGGATCAGGTTTTTTGAAAATTTTCCTTTGTTAAAGTAAACATAAATAAGTCCTAGCGAAAACATGGTGATTAGCGACCGAAAGCCGCTGCAAGGGGCGCCCAAAAATATTTCGTGATCACCTAAATACAAAAGCAGTCCTGAGCGGGACACCGGATATTGAAATGTTTTAAGGATAAATTCTGCGGATGCAGAAGCCAGATGCCGCATCGGCAAAGTGATGTTGTCCAAAATGCCCAGAGGAGGGGGGACCAAAAGAAAAAGATAAAGAATCGGAAAAATGAGCGGCCGTATCATTTGCGGCCCGTAAAAGAAGCTTAACATTCCCACCAAAAGCGGAAAAATAGAAAGCACTTGAATCAAAAGATAGTCCCAGCGCCAGCCAAATTCAAACAAAAAAGCGCCGGCGAGGATCAGAATAAAACCGGGAAAATAAAATTGTGTTTGTGAGTTTTTTGCGACGGTGATTAGGGCTTTTCGTTTAAGCCAAACGATAAAAAGGGCAATCGGCAGAATAAAAGGCGCGTGTCCGTAATCAATCATTTCCCAGCGTTCTTTATAGAGAATGTAGAAGACCGGAGCGTAAAGAACGCTTAAAAGTGCCCACGGCAGAACGGCTGGAAGATTTTTAAGGTATTTCCCGCTGGTCATATTCATGAAATTATTGGATTGCGCTTTTATGGGATGCGTTTTTTTCGCAAGAAAGCCAGCAGCGGTACTCCGCCGAGCAAAAAGAGCGTTGCGCTTAATGGTTCGGGAGTCACGACCGGCCCACAACTTGCTTGGCGCATGATAATTCCGCCTTGACGGCAAATTGTAAAGTCTGCGGAGGTCGCAAAATTTTCGTTGGGATAATTAAACCACTTTAGATCCACATGCCATTGTCCGGGTCCGCCGTTATCGTTCCACCATGATTCTGGCGGTGAGCTCCAAATTTCTTTGCCGGCGTTAAAAGCATCATTGGTCAACGGTACGTTTTCTTCTTGAGTTTTAATGCTCGTTGAGTTGTCAAGAGAGGTCCAGGTCCATTGCAGGTAGAGAGGTTTTAGCGGGTGAACAATCGGAAAATGGAATTTAACATAAACCCAAGGCGTTTCGCCAAATTTATAGCTGTAATTCTGGTTTTCATCTAGGCTTAGGATGGAGTTGTTGTTTTCACGAACCATGTAGGCGGTTTTATCGTCGAGTGCGCTGGCTTGGGAGGCAGCAATTAAAACAGCGCCAAGAGTCAAGAGAAGGATTTTATTCATAAGTTCTCCATAAAACGTTTTGATTAATAGCGCAATATTGTGATATTGGTAACGTCAATATAAAGTTTAGCGGCTAAAAGTCAATGAAATATTTTTGACTTCTGATAATATTCTTTTGAATTTTAGTCTTGGAAGTATTTCATGTTAGAATGCCGGTTATGAAATTATTGATGCCGCGGATTTTTTATTTTTTTATCGTATGTCTTTTTGGATTAATTCTTGCCGTTGATAACGCGTACGCTGCTCAATGGGAATTTGCTGGTTGGCAAGCGGGGGGGTGCTTCCCTAATATAGAAGCGGATCCTAATGTTCAGAGCCGTGTTTATTTGACCTCTGATGTCGCTGGAATTTGGCGAAGTGATGATCGTGGCGACAATTGGCGTTTTGTTACAAAGGGATTGAAAAACTTAAACGTTGCGGCACTTGCGATTGCTGTGGCGGATTCGAATGTGATTTATGCGGCGACAGCGGCGGGAATTTATGTTTCGCTCGATGCTGGAGCGTCATGGTCTGCGGCCAGCAACTTTAATAAACAAATTAAATTTGAACGTCCTCAAAGTTATCGTCCGATCGCTGTTTCTTCCAAAGATCCTTTAAAGGTTTGTATCGCAACATCTACAGGGCAAGTTTTTTGTTCCTCGGATGGCGCTAATCATTGGCAAGCGCTTAGTCCAGATCACGCGCAGAAGTTAACAGTCATTTTTTGGGCAGAAGATCAGAATCGACTATTTGTCGGCGGTTCTTCGGGGCTGCAAAGTTATGATTTTTTGACGAAAAAATGGTCGGCCGTCGAAATTGTGTTAAAGGATTTGACGGATTTTTGGGTTTCTCCAAATAATCCTCGTCGTTTTTATGCGGCAGCCGGTGGAGAGCTATGGATTTCTAATGATGCCGGACGGTCATGGCAAAAGTCGGCAGGAAAACATGATGGCAAAATATTTCGTTTAGCGCTGATGGGCCCAAAGATTTTTGCAGCAGTCAATCAGGATTGGAACGGAAAATTTTTTGTTTCAGAAGACGAGGGGAATACCTGGAAAAATCCTGTTATAAAAATAACGCCGGATATACAAGCCGATCCAACGCGTGCATGGGCGAATTTAAATGGAAAGATAGCGGCGCTTAAAGCGGATTCTTTTGATAATCAGGTGATCTACCGCAGCGATTGGTGGGGCGTTTTTCGCAGTGACGACGGGGGAAAGACGTGGAATGAAAAAATCCGCGGAGCACCCAATTCGGTTGGTTCTGATATCAGCGTGACAAAAGATTCGTTGCTCGTTGCAACGATGGACAATGGTCTTTTAAAAAGCCCCGATGACGGCAAAAGTTATCAGCCGCTTTTCCCGTCAATAGGATATGATGCGGCCAAAGCCGGCCATGTGTGGCGGGTGATTGTCCCAGCAGAAAAAAGAATTGTTGCGACGTCATCCCCGTGGAATGAGAACGTCAATCAAGTCATTGTCAGCGACGATGCGGGGCTTAATTTTAAAATTGTTCGGCAAGGCTTGCCAAAAAATCGTCCGACTCAAAACACAATGTGGGGACAGGGGTATCCCAGGGGCTTGGCGTTTGATCCTAAGGACCCTGACAAAATTTATTTGGGAATTGACGGGGACGATGGCGGCGGACTTTTTGTTTCACAAGACGGCGGATATAATTGGGCGCGTTCGGTCGGCCAGCCGGGAAGTTTGAGGATTTATAATGCGCTTTCCGTTGACCCGACGGATTCAAAACGGATCTTTTGGGGAGCTTGCGGCAAAGCGGGAGGCGTTTACGTTTCATCTGACGCTGGCAAAACATGGCACCAAACGCTTAGCGAAATGTCATGGGTTTTTGATCTTGTGGTAACGCCTAGTGGAGTTGTTTATGCGGCCGGGGATATGGGGGGCGCGGCTGTTTTTGTTTCGCGCGATCATGGGGAAACTTGGCAAAAATTAAAAAATTTAGTTTCTGTTGGTGCCGCGGAGGCTTTGGTGTTTGACCCGACGGACGAAAAAACAATCGCTGTCAGCAGTGTTTTGTGGGGCGCGGGAGCACCGGGAAAGATTTATTTAAGTGCTGACGCCGGCAAAAATTTTAAAGAGATAAACGCGAACCTTCCCGACGGGGCTGGCATGGCCGCGATGGCCTTTAGCCCCGACGGGAAATATTTGTACGTCGTGCGTTACGCCGGTTCTGCTTACCGTTTAAAACTTAAAGAGTAAACGATTTTATGACTTTGCCGGCAAGAGATCTTTTGTCCTTAATTTTGACGGCATAAAGATCCCGATAACGCCTTTAACTCCGACGGTCATCACGATATTATAAAAGAAAGCCAAGAACGCCAAAAGCAGCAATGTCCCCGACAAGCCGGCTAAGATCATAAAAGGCTGATATTCATTTTGAAAATAAATTGTCCGTCGTAGCATTCCCCGCAAGCCGGCCATTCCCATAAACGCACCCATTCCGATTCCGCCGATCAAATGCGCCCAAAAATGAAAGTTGGCTAATTTTTGGCTGTAGAGTTTTGCGCCATTTGTCAAAATAGGCAGCAGATAATAGATCGCCGCGTAAAGTGTCATCGTCAATCCGACTAAAACAGCGACGTGAACATGCGGGCCGACAATCCATTGAGTATTGTGAAGAATGCGGTTAAGCCCCAAGTCTGCTTGAATAATTCCGGCCGGGACCGCCAGCGCAAAGCCCAAAAGTCCGCCTAAAAGAAATTTGAGCGGGTTGGTCATTTTTAAAGGTCGTGCGCTCCAAAGAGTTGCCAAGGTAATAAAGAAAGCAAGGCCTTGGGTAATCAGTTCAAAAGCCGTGACCATTTCGCCGGACACGACTTTTAGAATTCCCGGTTGCGCTTGGTCTGACATCAAATGATGCGACCAGACAGTCCACGAAACAACCATTTCGACAAATAAAGCGGCGCGGGCGATGTTTTGCATAAATAAATTTTTCCCGGTGATGAGAGTCGCCAAAAGATACCATGTCCCAGCCACGTAGATTAAGACTAATCCGTCGGCAATTAAATCTAGGCCCCACCAGAAGAAATTTTTGTATAAAAGTGCGTCAATGGCCGAATGTTTCAGGCTGTGGCCAAAAAGTTCGGCAAACATATAAACAAGGATTAAGACGCCGGCAACTAGAATGACGATCGAATTAAGAGCTGTATCAATTGTCCCGCGCGCGATAGCCGCAACCGGCAGAGAAACCAAATGCTCTTTTTTGTTTTTTGAAAAAAGATTTATAAGGCCGGTTAACCCTAGCGCGGATGCGAGCAATTGTTTGGCCGGTTGTTTTTCCATGCCTTCTGGCGTGTAGGTGATTGTTTTGAAAATATTGACGACAAAACACACGGTTGCTGCCATGACCAAGGCGATTCCGGTAACAAAGAAAATTCCACCGACCACACTAAATTGAGTAAAGTCAGCCGGCAGAGGCCAATATAAGGTATATAGCGGTGCATAGTGAGTCAAAAAACCGGCCGACCAAAATGTAAAGGTTCCGATCGCAAGAAGAGCGCAGGTCCAGTTTCCCAATTTGATGCTCCACAGCGGCTTATTCATCAAAAGCGGCACTAAAAAAAGAAAAGCGCCAAAGACTATTGAATACGTCGAGCCAAAAATTCCTACTAAAGGATGCGCGGTCAAAATTGCAAAATATTGTCCCGGCGGGATAATTGAGATCGGCGTGATTTGATAGATGCGCATGAGCATCCCTTCGATGACCGCAAAAGCGTAATAGACCAAGCCGATAACGACAAAACGCAAAGTCATTTTTTGCATTGGCGTTAAGCTGTCGGGTTTAAACAAACTTTCGTTTCCTGAGAGTAGAGTTTTTAGAAAATTGTTCATAGACGCTCCCATTGGGTAAGTTAAGAATTTATGTTAGTCCGTTACGACAACGACATTTTTTTCGATCATGCCAATCCCAGAAGGCCCGGAATACTCCGTCGAGCGTATCGAAAAAACACCCGGCTTGCTAAACTGCCAGAGGATATCGTTCATGTGCCCGGGCATCACCTGCATTTGAAAAACCATAGAGTTGTCTTCGCGAAACAGGCCAAATCCATAGGTCAAATCCGCGGAAGTAACTTCAAAAAGGACTTTTTCATTGGTTTTGGCCAGAAGTTTTTCAGAAGGGAGGTTAAATTTGTGGTTTGCGACCGTGATTTTAAAAATTTTGTCGGCCTTGATTTTGGCGCGGTTTAGGTCCATCTCTTTCCATGGAATTGTGTGATACGTCACAATATGAAGGCTGACGCCTAAGATGACTAAAAATGCGGCAAAAGAGTAAAAAAAGGCAGCAGGGACAGCTGTTGTTTTTTGATCATGGGTGACGGCATAGCTAAACCACCCCATAATAAAGAGAACAACCACAACGTAAAATGTATAGAGAAATGTCTGTCCGGTAAGTACAACATTGGTATCAACCATGAACAACTCCTTTCTTCTTTAATTGGATTTTTTTGATTTTAAGTAAATGCTCAAGGGTCATGCCCTCTAAGGTCTTAAACATGCATCCTTTCATTTGCATCCACATCGTGTGCATAGGGCAGGGGTTTTGTTCATGGCATTGGGCCAAACCCATGATGCATTGGTCGTAGGAATCTTTTCCTTCAATGACCGAAATAATTTCGAGGACCGTAATATTTTTTGGCGCTTTTTTAAATTTGTATCCACCCGTCGGGCCTGTGACGGTTTCCAGGTACCCGGCTTGCGACAGAGTTTGCAGGGCTTTTCGGGTAATAGACTCGGGAACGTCTGCCTGCTGGCAAAGCGATGTCGCGGTAAACGTTTCGTTGGCTTTCTTCAAGGGAATCGACGATAAAGCCTGAAGGACATAAGCGCATTTTTGAGAATATAATTTAAACATATTTGTCTCCAATTGTGGACTATTTTATCCATAAATAAAAAAGTGACAAGCCGTTTTTTTAAATTTATTAGGCTGGGCAGTTTTGGAAAAATAATATTGACAAAGAAAAAGTTAGTCGTATAGTTAGAAACGTTGTTAGTTTTCGTTTTATAAAAACATTGAAGTTTTTATAGAAACACATTAGAGCATCGCAGCTTTTTTGGGCATTGTCGCCCTCGATCGGGATTATTCCTAGTCGAGGGCTTTTTTATTGACGCGTAAAGAAAGGACGCCTATGAAACAAACTTGTTCTGTAAAACATTTTAACATTCAACCCATAGGAGAAAACGCAATGTCAAAATTCAAATTTACGCAATTAGCAAGTTTCATTCTGATGGCGCTGACAATCAGTGCAATAAACGCAAGCTGCGTCTTTGCTGAAGATGCGGCCAGCGCGCCTAAAACGCTTTTGGGTGATTATCTTAAGGAAAAGGGGATTGAGGTCACTTCTGGCGCGACGCTGGATTTTTATGACAAGTATGTCTGGCGTGGACAGTATTTGGACACCGATCCGGTCGTACAGCCGGGGATCAGTTTTTCGTCTTATGGGGTTACCGTCGGGTATTGGGGAAGCTTGCCGATGGGTTCGACTTCGGATGCTTTAAATTCGGCAGAAAGCGATTATTACCTCTCGTATTCGCATACCTTTGACCCGGTTACGATTAGTGCGGGTCATACATGGTATGAATTTTCCGGTACCAGCACTTCGTCAAAGGAATTTTATTTTACGGTTGCCGCGGCAACGCTTCTATCTCCGACGTTTTCTTTCTATCATGATTATGAAGATGGAAAGACGCTTAATACCGACAAGAGTGGAAATTATTATTCGCTGGGAATTTCGCACAGCGTTCCTTTGATTGAAGAATATAACGTGAGTCTTGAATTGGGCGCGACTTATGGTTATGTCGATGGTCAATGGCTTAGCGGACAAGGTTCGCATTTGACCCCGACTATTGGTTTAAAGTTGCCCTTAACAGCTAATTTGAGTGTTATTCCGACGATTGGTTATAATTGGACCATGGGGGATTTGGAAGATGAAAATGTCGGGAATCAGGAATCTAAGTTTTTTGGCGGCGTCAAAAGTTCTTTTACTTTCTAAGCTGATCAAAAAATAATTTCAGGTCAAAAAGCCCTTTGCTGGCAATACAGTAAAGGGCTTTTTGCTAAATTTAAACGCGGTATTACTTTGTGGCCATTTTTGATTTGTACAGTCGTTATGTTCTGAGTTGGCGGTTATCCAGCAGGCCTCGAGGCGGATTTTTGCATCGAGACCTTGCGGGATGTTATTGAGCGATTCAGCATCAGCATGGACGGACACGTCCAGAGGTTAAGGTTGTCAGGAAGGCTAAAAGATTGTCACGATATGTGCCGTCTATAGGGTCATATTGGCGCAACGTGTTTAATTTCAAAGTGAGATTACGAAAATTCTAAAACTAGGACATTTTTAATTTGGCTGGACATGCATTTTTTTATTTCTTTATTTATTCCTTTATTTCTTGCGGGGATAAAATTTTTGTGTTATAAAAACAACAATTACCCCGTTATTGTTCTTTAATTATAAAAACTAATTTCCCTATCCCTATTAACTCCTATTAAGATTTCATTGTTGTCTAGCTTAAAGAACTCGGGCATGTATTCGACTATCGTCGGTATGTGGGCGCTTTGCTTTGTCTATTTTAGCCCGCGGCTTTTTGCCCTGCTCATTGGGCCGGAATCCTTTTTCGCTAAAATCTTTTTGTTTTTCTTTATTTCCATTCAAATCGTCTTTTGGTTTTATATTTTTTTTCATCTGGTTATCATAAGTTTTTCTTACGTCAGCCCATGTTTGAATAAAAAGACTTCCAGTTTAACTTCCTTTTCACCCGTCGCGTTGCTCTATACAACGTGCAATGATTTTAGGGAAACGGCGGCGCTGACCCATTTGAATCAGGATTATCCAGAGTATCATCTTTTTATTTTGGATGACAGCACGCAGGCGGATTATCAAATGCGGGTTGACCGTTTCGCAAAAAATTATAGCCAGAAAGTTACCGTCATTCGCAGGCAAGGGCGGCATGGATTTAAAGCCGGAAACGTCAACCACGCCTTGGCGCAAATTCCTTTGAAGTATGAATATTTTAGCGTGACCGATGCGGATACGATTTTGCCCGCCAATTATATTCTCGACCTTCTTCCCTATATAACGGAGTCAAATATTGCTTTCGTCCAAGCGCATTTGAAATCTTACGCCGATCATGCAACGGCCTTTGCCCGGCATTTTGCAGTCAACACGGATATTCATTTTGAGCATTACACAATTACAAAAAACACTTACGGCTTTGTGATGTGGTACGGTCACGGCGCTTTGCTTAGGCGGGATGTTTATAACGCTTTAGGCGGATTTCCGCAGATTGCGACGGAAGACTTGGCGTATTCGCTTGTGGCGCGTCAAGCGGGTTATCAAGGCGTTTATTGTGATCGCGTTGTCTGCTTAGAAGAATTTCCGCCGACGTATTTGCAATACCGCCATCGCAATGAAAAATGGATACGCGGAACGACCGAATGTTTACTCAAGTTTTATCCTGATTTTTTAAAAGCTAAAAATGTGTCGTGGGTTGAAAAGATTGATGTTTTAGCCTCGGCGGGAACTTTACTTTTAGCGTTTCCCTATATTTTATTCTTAATTCTAGGCGGCATTGTCCTGCCATTCTTTTATCACCATTTTCAGTTCGCCGGCCCGATGTTTAAGTTGCCCATTGGATATGACCATCTTTCTATGGGAATGATGCAGCATATCCAGTCCAATCTTTTTTGGAGCTGGGATCTTTTTGTTTTGCTTTTGGCGACGATCTTTGCGCCAGTCATTGTGGTTTTTATCGATTACTGGAAGAAGCCTAAAGTTATTTTGAATTATTTAAATGTTTATGTGTTTTGCTTTTTTTCAGTGCAGTTGGTGTCGGCGATTCATTTTTTCGTTGCTTTGATAAGCCGCAGCGCAGTTTTCCCGGTGACGGGAGCCAAACAACAGCCGGACGAAGTGCTTTTCGGTAAAACACAAACGTGGTTTTTGCGATCGCACGCTAATGCCAAAGGCATTTTGTGCGCGGAGATTGCGGCTGGGCTATTCTTTTTAGCTTTAAGTTTAGGGACGCAAAATATTTGGTTTTTGCCTTTAGTTGCGGGACTGTTGGTTAGTCCTTTCATTTTTTATTGGAATTTAACGACACCGATTAGTCGTCAGTTGGTTATTTTACCGACGGTTGCGGTGAGTGTTTTGCTTTATTTTATCGTTCAAGGTTTATTACGAATATGAAGAACTAACAAACACAGGAGAAAAAAATGGTTAAACGAATTTTTTTACAGTTTTTTGTTATTGCCGGGGCATGTCTTCTTTTTATGGGCATGGAAGAGGGCGCGAATGTTATCGCGTATCGGCATATGCAGCGCGGTGAATTTAAAAATGCGCTTGCGGCGTATGTGCAGAATAACAATCCTTCAGGCGCTGGCACGGTTTATTGTGCTCTGCATATGTATGATGCGGCGTTAAAAAGTTTTGAAAAAGCCGGCAATCATTCTGGTATCGGCATGGCGTATTTAGGCAAGCATCAGTATGAAAAAGCTGCCGAGAATTTTATTCAAAATAAGGATTATTCCGGCGCTGGTTTGGCCGCTTTAGGAAAACGGGATTTTGCCAAAGCGCGGGCACATTTCACTAAAGCCAATGATTGGTCAGGTTTAGGATTAATGTATTTGGGAGAACATAAGTTGACAGAAGCGCGTATGGCTTTTGCAAAGGCCAAAGATCAAAATGGCTTGGGGCTTGTTTTGATGGCAGAAGGTCAGTATACCCAAGCGTTGGAGATTTTTAAACGCAATAGCAATTCGTCTTCGATGGGAATGGTTTACGTTGCCAAGCGTGAATATGACACGGCGATTCCATATTTTCAGAAGGTTAATGACCTTTCTGGTCTGGCTTTGGTTTATAGCGGCAAACGCAAGTTTGATCAGGCGCTTAGCTTAGCGGTTGAGTCTAATGATTTGTCTCTGCAGGGGATGGCGTATTTAGGTAAACGTGATTTTGACAAGGCTATTGAAATATTTACACAGGCCAATGATCTTTCAGGGTTGGCTTTGGCTTATGTAGGAAAGAAGGATTTTGACAAAGCCTTAAGGTATGCCCAAGAGTCGGGCGATCCTTCGGCTTTAGCACAAGTTTATTTAGGGAAGAAAGATTACCAAACTGCTTTGAATTATGCGCAAAGCGGCTATGATTTTTCGTCGGCAGGTTTAGCTTATGTGGGGCTTAAACAGTTTGATAAAGCCATTGAGTATGGAGAAAAAGCCAATGACCCGTCGGTGTTGGGTCATGCTTATGCGGGCAAATATGATTTTGACAAAGCGCTTGCCGCTTTTACGAAAGCCAATGATTTGTCGGGTTTGGCTTTAGCGTATTGCGGAAAACGTAATTTTTCTGCCGCACGCAATTGGGCGGCGAAAGCCAATGACCTTTCTGTGCAGGGTTTAGTCGCTGTTAATTCGCATCAGTTTGATGCGGCTATCGAATATTTTACGCAAGCCAACGATCAGGCTGGGCTTGGGTTAGCGTATGCGGGCAAGAAAGATTTTGACAAAGCTATTGATTACGGCACGAAAGCCAATGACCTTTCTGTTATCGGCCATGCGTATTGCGGCAAACATGATTTTGATAAAGCTATCGAATATTTTACAAAAGCCAATGATTTGGCGGGTTTGAGTTTAGCTTACGCAGGCAAGAAAGATTATCAGAAGGCACGGGATTATGCGACAGCGTCTGGGGACAAGTCTGCCTTAGGGCATGCGTTTTGCAGTCTTAAAAAATATAATGAGGCTCTTGAAGTGTTTAGTCAAATTAATGACGCTTCTGGGCTGAGTTTAGCGTATACGGGCAAAAAAGATTTTGATAAAGCATTATTTTATGCCAATCAAGCTCATGATGCGTCGGCGCTAGCTCTTGCTTTTATGGGAAAAAAGAATTTTCAACAAGCGTTAAGCTTTGCACAAAGTGCCAATGATGTGTCGGTTTTGTCTTTGATTTATACGCAATTAAATCAATATGATGATGCGATTTCTTATGCAAAAAAAGCCGGTGATCAAAGTGCTCTTGGCATGGCGTATTTAGGGAAGAAAGATTTTGATCAAGCGATTGCGGCGTTTACCAAAGCCAATGATGCTTCGGGTCTGAGTTTAGCATATACCGGCAAAAGACAATTTACCGACGGGATGTCGTTTGCCGTGCAGGGAAATGATCCAGCGGCCAAGGGCTTAGTTTTATTGGGCGCCAAACAGTACGATGCGGCGGCCAGTACATTTAAAGAGGCCAATGACCTTTCGGGTTTGAGCTTAACGTACACGGCCAAGCATCAATCAGTGGAAGCAATCAAGACGGCTCAAGAAGCTAACGACAATTCCGCTTTAGGCCATGCGTATTGTGAACGTTTGGAGTTTGATAAAGCGCTCAAACTTTTTAAGGATGTCAATGACTTATCTGGCTTGAGTTTGGTCTATGCGGGCAAAAGAGATTTTGACAAAGCGCTGGAGTATGCCAAAAAAGCTAATGATAATTCTGCTTTGGGTCACGCGCAGCTGGGTATGGGAAAAATTGACGAAGCTCTCGAGTCTTTTAAAAAGGCCAATGACGCGTCGGGTTTAGGGTATGTGTATTTAGCCAAACATGATCCTAAGAAAGCGCTAGATTATTTTGGTAAGGCCAATGATCTTTCCGGTGCTGGATTAGCTTACTTTTCAGTCAATGATATTCAAAAAACTAAAGAAAAGTTTACAAAGGCCAACGACAAGAATGGTTTGGCGAAGCTGTATTTAAAGTCGGGGAATTATGATGCAGCGATAGAGTTTTTTAAAGCGACCAATGATTTTGATGGGTTAGGCAATGTGTATTTTGCCCTGCGGGATTTTGACCAAGCGGCGGAGTCTTTTGAAAAGGCCAATAATCCGGTTAAAGTTACACAATCTTTGAGCAGAAAGTATACGCATGATATTGCGACAAATCAGACAGTCAAAACCGGTCTTGACGAAGCAATCGAATATGCCAACAAAAAGTTGCAAGCAGATCCGTCTTTGTCGGATTTACGTATTGCGCTTGCGCAAGTCTATATAGAGAAAGAAGATTTTGCCAATGCGCAAAGTCAGTTAAACATGGTTTCGCACAGCACCTCTTATATTAGAGGTGAATCCCTCTATCAATTAGGCCGCAGTTATTACAAAGAAGGAAAAATAACGGAAGCTTTGGCAACGTTTCAAAAAGTTATTGCGTTGTTTCCTAGGACCACAATTGCACAGGATGCTCAAAAGTCCGTCGATATGCTTGACACTTTGCAAAACGCGCAGACGGTTAGGCAAAATACGCAAGAGTCGAAAGAAATTATTATTTCTTTGACAAAAGCTAATCGTTGCGGGCCCACCGCTTTAAACAAGATTTGTAAATTACAAAAAATTCCTTCGACACCGGAAGAGCTTGCTGCTTTAGCTAAAACGGACGTCAATGGAACCACAGCCGCTGGGCTCGTGACTGCTGCCCGTGAAAAGGGCTTGGTTGCAGAAGGGATCAGCACGGACTTTTCGCAATTACAAAAGTTAGAAAAGCGGGCGATCCTAGTTCTTAACGGCAAGCATTATGTTGTTTTGGATCGGGTGTCTGACAGTCAAGTTTTTGTTTTTGATAATTTCAAAAAACGGCAGATCGCTCAAGATGAGTTCTTAAGAATTTGGAATGGTAATGTACTGGTTATTTCCAAGTCTTCAGATGACTTGGCAAAAATCAAAGAAAAACAGATTCTCTCGATGCTTGAACTTAAAATGATTGTAGCTGGGGATATGAGAAGCAGTGGTGAAGGTAGTTGGACAAAAAATGACCCCGGCGTTATGCCAGATGGTTCTTGGAATGTTGATTATACAAATTTAGGTCCTATTATCCCGTCGGAACTCTTGAGTATTGCGCCACATCTGATGCCGAGTATGAAACCTAAGAGTGGCATGGCGCCGGATATGACCCCTGTTGTGAGCGCTCCGCATCCTAGCACAGTTGGTCGCGATAAGATTTGGTTAGGCGGGAATGGAACTTGTGAAGCCCCACATGATCCTATTGCTATTACAGGAGGACAATTGATTCTGCCGATGAGAGATATCGAAATTCCTACCATCGGAAAAGAAAGCGGTTTAGTGTTACGATTTGAGAGAACTTATTCTAGCCGTAGTTCTTATCAAGGGACATTGGGATTTGGTTGGCAGGTATATCACGATATTTCAATAACTTTGTCTAGCTATGAGTTAACAGCTACGATTAAGGGGCCCGATGGTACGAATTTTTATTACAATAAGCCTGCTTATACTGAGACAGCAAGTTTTTATTTTCCTGCGGGATCTGTTGTTTATACGCCGTCAATTTGTGATGGTTCTTCATTAGCAAAGCTACCAGATGGAACTTTTAGGTGGATACGTTGGACTTCGCTATATGGGAATCAAATTTATCAATTTAATTCTGCTAAAAAGTTAGCTTACATCCAAGGCAGAAACGGTAGCAGGCTGACGTATTCTTACAGTGGATCACTGCTCAGTCAAATTGTCGATGATGTTGGACGATCATTGAAGTTTGGTTATGATGCTAGTAACAGAATTATTTCTGTGACCGATCCTGCAAATCGCAAATTTCTTTATGCCTACGACGCCAATAATAATTTGGTACAAGTCACTGATCCTTTAAATTCGGTGATGAGCTATCAATATAGTGATCCGGCCGATATTCATAATATGACGGCTATGATTGACCCGATGGGGAACAAAACGTCGTATATTTATGACAATGCTAATGACAGTGTAATTAAAGTCGTCGACGCTTTAGGCAAAGAAACCACCTATGTTTACGATTTTAACTTGGGGATCACTAAAGTCACGGATCCTAATTTGAATACAACGATCTTTCAGTTTTCGGATTCCCACATTGATATAGTGACTGATGCTTTAGGCGGCATAACGAGTTATTCGTATGATGCTAATCATTTGAGAAATGGAACTTCAGATCGTAACGGTATCGCTACATTGTGGGCTAATGACGCATATTTTAATGTGACATCTATCAATGGAGGGCTATCAGGGAGTCAGGATATTCTGTACTTTACGTATGACCCGATATTTCATAGCGTAGCTACGATTAAGGATGCGTTAGGGCGTATTTACACGAATACATATGACGCAAAAGGCAATTTATTAACGGCTAGTGATCCATTGGTTAATACAACAACTTATGCGTATGATACGTTTGGTCAATTAAAAACGAAGACGGATCCTAACGGGAACTTGACAAGTTATCAATATGATATCTATGGGAACCTTACACAAATAACCGACCCTGAAGGATTTATCACAGCTTACACCTATGACATTCTTGGGAATGTTTTGACCCAGACGGATGCGCTTAATAATGTCACAGTCTTTGAATACGATATTCTTAATCGGCTAATTAAGAAAACTAAGGCCGATACGAGTACAGAGGAGTATGCGTATAACAAAAACGGTAATGTACTTACAATAATTAATACAAAGGGAAGAATAACAACCTTTGCTTATGATGCGCGCGGTAGGTTGGTGAGTCTCAAGAATCCTTTAAATCAAATGACGACACTTTTTCGAGATAATGTCGGGAATGTTGTGAAAGTCACCGATGCTAACAATAATGTGACTCTGTACGTCTATGATGCATTTAATCGTGTTACGTCGGTTACTGATGCTCAGGGCGACAAGACAACCTTTAGTTTTGGCGGACCGTTTGCGCCGCTGCCAACACTTAATGCACCGACGAGTGTTACGGATGCGCATGGGCATACAATTAAATATGAATATGATAATTTGTATCGTTTGGAACGGACTACGGATGCTTTAGGTAAACAAACGAATACCAATTATGATGTCATTGGCAATCCGTTATTTCTAAAAGACGCTAATGATAATTTAACGACCTATACTTATGATGCACTTAATCGTAAAACATCGTCAACTAATGTCGGCGGCTTTAAAACGACTTACATGTATGATAAAAATGGAAACTTAGTTTCTGAAACAGACCCGCTCAATCAGACGATCACGTATTCCTACGACAAGCGCAATCTGTTGCTTAGGAAAACTTATCCTGACACAAGCTCTGTCAATTACACATATAATGGCGTTGGGAATGTGATTTCCGTCGTGGACGTGACAGGGACTACGACATATACCTACGACACTATGCATCGAGTAACGCAAGTTGTCGGTCCGGGTACGAACAACACGATTAAGTACACTTATGACAGCCAAGGCAATCGATTGACCATGGTCAATCAGGACAATGGGATAACGACGTACACGTATGACGATCTTGACCGCGTTTTAACTTTGACCAATCCGCAAGCACAAAAGACTCAGTATCAATATGATTCCGTTGGAAACGTCGTTAAAGTCACCGGCGCAAACGGTGTTATTACAACTAACACATACAATAAACGCAATCAAGTTGTGACCATCACGACGAAGAATGCGACCAATGTTCTTTTGGCCTCTTCGACATCTGTTTATGATGCGTCTGGGCTTTTGACGTATATTCAGCAGGAGAATGGGGATAATACGTCTTACACGTATGACGCGGCGCATCAGCTTCTTACCGAGATCAAAAAGAATGTGATGGGGACGGTTCTTTATTCCTACGCTTACACCTATGATGCTCTAGGTAATCGTTTGACAATGAACAAGAACAGCGTTCTTACAACCTACACTTATAATAATCTCAACCAGTTGACTAAGATCGTTAGCGGCGGGGTAACTAATACTTATTCGTATAACGCTAATGGTAATTTGATTACATCTGTTGAAGCTGGTCAAACAACCAAGTATCTTTATAATTATGACAACCGGTTGACCAAGATTACATATCCAGACGCGACGACAAGTTTATTTGTTTATCGGGCGGATGGGACACGGGTTAAGACAACGGAAGGAACGTTTGTTCGTAATTATCTTTACGATGGCAGTCTACCGATTATTGAACGGTTTAGTTCAAACGTAACAGCTACAACCTACACTAATGGTCTTGGGTTTGCGGGTGGGATTGGGGGCTTGATCAGTCAAACGGCCGCTGGTGTGACAACGTGGTATCATTATGTTCACAACGGCCCGACGAATGTTAGCCACATGACAAATAGTGTTGGTACGATTGTTCAAAAATATAACTTCGAGGCTTTTGGTAATATCGTTGCCCAAAGTGGAACGATTGCAAATTCTCGGCAATTTCAAACCAAAGAAACAAACGCTAAGTCTAAGCTCGTCTATTTTGGCCAACGTTGGTATAATCCTGCAATCGGCCGCTGGATAACGCCTGATCCACTGGGGATGGTCGATGGGCCCAATCTGTATGTGTATTTGAACAACAATCCCTTAAACGACACCGACCCGTGGGGGCTGTGTCGGGGGGTTGGGAGTGTTTTTAAATTTATTGGTGATTTCTTCTTTGACTCGACGACGTTTTCGGAGAGTCGAAGATTATTTAAAGCCTCCAGTGGCCCCGGCGGGGATTTAGGGCTACAGGCATTGGCGGTTGTCGGGATGGCGGCAGTCGTTGTAGATGTCGGTGGAAGTTTTGTGGGGGGTGGGGCGCTAAAAGGAGGGATTAAAGGTTTTTTCCACAGTATTGTAAATTTTGGCAAGAGTTTGGGGGAGAAAGGATCAGCGAGTTTTTTTGGGAGATCTGCTGCCCAGATGAATAAACTTAGTAAGGGAGAAATAAAGTTACTGAAGGAACAGGGCATACATCCGCATGATTTAAAACCGAAGTATGGAGGCAGTAAATTCGACTTATTTAAGGATACAAAAGGGGATATTTATGTCAAACCTAAAGGAGGACAAGGCACAGGAAACCCAACGGGATTTAATATAAACAATTTATGAGGTTTTTTTTATGAAAACGTCGATAACATCAAGTTTTTTATTATTTGGTGACGATTTTGATCCGAAAGAATTAGTGAAGATAATTGGAATTGAGCCTTCCAGTATTTGGAAGGTTGGAGAAAGAAAGATCAAAAATAATTCTGTTTTGCTCCATAAAGAAAACGGATGGGCGATTACAGTCAGTCAGAAGCCTTGCATGAGTTTAGAAAATCAGATTCGTGGTTTAGTTAATCGGTTAAAGCCACGATTAAAACAGATACTTGATGTTAAAAAAAAGTTTAAGTTGGATGTTGCTTTTACAAGCGCTGTGTATATTTATGGCAATCAAATACCATCGATACACTTAAAAGCTGATATTGTTAAATTAATTGCTGATTTTGATGCTTTAATTGATATTGATATTTATAACTTATAAGAGATGATTTACAAGTGCACGGAAATCATCATCACAACTAGATAAGTCGGATCGTTTCTTCTTGAGCGTTTATGTTCCTTGATTTTACGCTAGAGCGGGTACCTTTAGTCCAATTAACATGATCGGGCTGGGGAAGCGGGGCAAGTTTATAAAGTCTATTTTTTAATATTTTTAAAAAAAGGAAAACTAAAATGCGATTGATATTTGTAATTTTCCTTTGTTATCTGGTGTTGGTTTGTCAACCTGCCTCAGCAGAAACTAAAGGGATGTTGGAGCGCCACTTAAAATCGAATCGGCAACAAAAGTACTATATTTTTCTTCCGAAGAATTACGACCCGACATTGAAATATCCCCTTTTTATTGGTATTCAATGGGCCGACGGGACAGCTAAACAGCAGATTAACCAATGAAAATAAAGAAAGGAACTTTATGGACATATTACCAGATGATAAAAACTTTAAGAATTATGATGAGAGGATTTTGAACACCCAGTCAATCAGTCACATTAAGAGTGTGAACATTATTCTTATGGTAGTATTAACCCTGATTACATTGGGGATTTACCCAGCATATTGGTTTTATAAAAGAACAAAAGAAGTAAATTTATTGTATTCGAAACATATTATTAAGAAAAACTTCATTATTTTATTTTTTGTATTTTTTACTATAAACTTGGGGATGAGTATTATTGATATTCTTTGTGAAGGCATGATAAACGAAATCATCGTCAAAATATTAGGTAAAATTGTCACATTTATGTTTTTCTTTTGGGTATTTTTTTTACGTAATAGATTGAATGCCATAATAGGTGCAAAGCCACAAGACAAAGAGTGGTTTAAGGGTGTTTGGACTTTCTTTTTTAATTTGTTTTACATCCAGTACAAAATAAATCTGATAAATAAAACGAAAACCGAGACGCATTGATTTTTTGAAGATAAGTTGGACTGTTCTTTCTTGAGATTCTGCGTTCAATGATTTTGCAAATTTAAGTCTTTTGTTGGCGATATTTAATCAATGCCCAATACATTTTGAGCGCTTTGGGCCAATTCATCTTTTTGCCATGTTTTTTGTCGCGGGCTTCATAACTGATGGGGACTTCGAGGATTTTAAATTTCTTCTGTAGTAATTTCACGGTCAATTCTGTTTCAAATTCAAATCCGCGCGATTCAATATGAATGTCCTGCAAAACTTCTTTTCGCATAACTTTAAAGCATGTGTTGACGTCAGTGATTTGGCTGTCGTAAAGCACGTTTAAAGTCCAGCTGCAAAACAGATTCGCCCAACGGTTTAGGAAAGACATATTTTTAATTTGCCCTTTGAAGCGCGAGCCGTAAACAATGCTGGTTTTGTTTTGCAGGATAGGTTCAAGCAGCACGGGATAATTGCTCGGATCATATTCGAGATCGGCATCCTGGATCAAAATAATATCTCCGCTAGCTTTGCTTATTGCTTTGATGACCGCAGCCCCTTTTCCTTCATTGAGTTCTTGAAACAAGACGACAAAGGGCGTGGTGCTTATGAAATTTTGCAATTTGCGCCGGGTCATATCTGTTGAACCATCGTCGATTACAATGATTTCCCGTGTCAGGCCATCCGCTAAAGGTGCGGCGACAATTTTTTCAAGAATCGGAAGAATCGTGATTTGTTCGTTGTAAACGGGAACGATGATCGAAATTTTCATGTGGCCTCAAAATAAACCTTAAAGATTGAAAACTTAGGCAATATAACAAAAATTTTTTGCTTTATCGAGTGAGATTTGGCTTTTGTCGGCATTGACTTCTTAGGGTCGTTTTGTATAATGAAGCAGCATTTGACAAGCCTTCCCTAATAATAGATCTTACTTCTAACATGAGGATATTATGAAGAAAAAATCCTTAATTTTATCCGTTAGTATTTTCTTAATGCTTTTAATCACTTCGTTGGTTTCTGCCGGAACAATTTATCAAAATTTTGAGCCTGACAATGGGATTCCTATTAATATCTGGAGCCGGACTTTGGAAGGGCATGCATGGGTTGTGGATCGCCACGACGCTGTCCACTTAGGGCAAAATGCGGCACGTTATGAAAGTGGTTGGAATTGGAATGGTCTGGGCATTAATACAACGCCTCAACTTATTGATTTTAAACAAGTTAATAATGACCGTTTTACGTTTTGGACGCTGGCGTTTCCTCATGTGACGTGCGAAGTTTGGGGTTGTGATACGGCCGTAGACAATAATATTGGGATCAGTTTTCATGATGCTTCCAATTATGCCAGCGGCGGGTTTGATGTCTGGACCGTCAAAAAAGCCAAATATAAGCAATGGACCAAACTAGAGGTTCTCTTTAGCCAATTGCCGCCGGATTTTGATTTAAAACATATTTCACAAATTCAGTTTATCAATTACTGGCCGGGAAAATATTATCTAGATGATTTTCATGCCGTACGCGAAGAGCGCGTGTATCAATCGTTTAATCAGGAAAACCGCAGCGGCACGACGGATAGCGATTATGGCTGGCGATGGAATGACGCTGACATAGTCGGGTTATCCAAATCCGGTGAGCCGGTTTATGAAGGTAGCCATTCGTGGAAAATGGTTTTAAACGGCAAGTGGGACGGCGGCGGCATTGCCAGTGAGCAACAGAATTATTTCTTTAATAAAGAGACCAAAAGTGCTGAGCAAAGTTTTTGGCACAACAATTTTTTGCCAGAAAATAATGACCGACTGTCTTTGTGGGTTTATGCCTTGCCCGAAAACGGCATGGATAACAATATCAATATTCAGATTTATGATCACGGGGCGCATTCGACGGATGAAACTAAGGCGCAGGTTTGGACAAAATTGGCCGCACGCTACGGGCAGTGGACGCAGCTTGAAGTTTTGTTTAAGGATCTTCCAGCCGATTTAGATTTACGCGACATTGATAAAATTCAAATTCAAAATTATTGGGCAGGGACGTTTTATATCGACGATATTCGTGCCACCGGTCCGCGTTTAAAGATCAGTGAAGCTGCTCTTAAGTCGCTGGCTAAGGCTATGTGGGATTATGTTCCGGGCGTGGATCTTAATGCAAATTTTCGTTTGCAGGAAAGTGTCGACGGTCCCGACGGCCCGTGGGTGACAATTTACAGTGGATCTCAATATGAATTTCAGTTGAGCGCTTTGACACCTCGCTGGCTTAGGGTTCGTTGGGAAGAAAATTTTAATGGAAAAAATTCATTACCGTATGCTTCGCCGTGGTCATTTTCCCTCGAGTATAAGCCGCGGCCGGTTTTTTTAAATTATCAGGCGCTTACAAGCGGTTTTTTGATGTGGGAAAATATTGGGCAAACCAATTCCTATGAATTGCAACAAGCGTTTTCTCCCGCTGGCCCTTGGACGACGACGTTTAAAGGTCCCCATCAACCAACGGACCGGTCCAATGCGTTTGTTGGGTATTGGTATCGTCTACGTGCGATTAAGGAAATAAACGGCCAGCTTTCTGATTTTACACCGTGGAGCCGACCGCAAAAATATGATCCGGGCAAAGGCTTTGTCAAGGCGGTGGGTACGGCTTTGCGAGGGCAAGATGGTTTGGGCGATGAGCTTATTCTTTCGGGTGTTAATCTGGGCAATGCGTTTTTGATCGAAGACTGGATGACCGGTTATGGCCAGGCAGATTCGCCGCCTATCCCCGACGATTGGACATTGCGTCAGGTATTGACCGATCGCTTTGATGCAAACCATGCCGAACTTTTGTATCGTCAGCATCAAAATGCGTATCTAAACGATTGGGATTATGATTTTTTGGTAGAAAGTCCATTTACGATGGTGCGCCTGCCAATTTATTATCGAAATCTGATGGATGACAACGGTAATTTTTTGCTCGACCCGTCTGACCCGAATCTTTTTTATCAAATTGATCGTGTGGTCAATGCGTTTTCTGATCGCGGGATTTATGTCTTGATCGATTTGCACGGCGCGCCGGGAAGTCAAAACGCCGAATTCCACAGTGGCCGCAAAGATTTTAATAAGCTTTTTGAGCCCAGCCCTGCCGGAGAAACGTATCGCAACCGCACTGAGAATTTGTGGCGGGAAATAGCCAAACATTATCAAAATAATCCATGGGTGCTAGGCTATGATCTTCTTAATGAACCAACTGGAGCCCCTACACCGACGGTGCTTGCTGATTTTTATGACCGGTTATACCGTGCGATCCGAGAGGTGGACACCAATCATTTGATTGTGATGGAAGGGATTTGGGATTGGGATACTTTACCTAACCCGACGGATTATGGTTGGCAAAATGTGAGTTATCAGTTTCATTATTATTGCCCGATGATTGCAGAGCCGCAAAAGCCGGCAGATCCTCTGCCTGTTATGGGTAAGAGTTGCGCGAATTATGGTTCTATGGCGTCGCGCTTAGAATACCAAAAAGCTTTTATTGATGCGAAGGTTGCGCAGTCGCGTCAGAATCTTTACAAGGTTCCGGTAATGGTCGGTGAATTTAATGCGTTTGATCAGAAAGAAGTCTGGGAATATTATTTGCAAACATTTAATGCGCAAAAGTGGAGTTGGGCGGTTTGGTCACTCAAAGACCATGCGAGCCCGTCGAATTGGGGTTTATTTAACCATGCGCATTACGATTTGCCATTGCCAAGATTCCGCGCTATTGAGGCGGATGGTTCCGCCGGAGATTCGTTTTCAACACTTCTTGCGAAAGTTCAGCGATATGCTACCGGCGAGTATCATGTCGCTAACGTTACACTGCAAAATATTTTGAAAAAATATGCGGCATATCCTTTGTATCAAACAGCCAAGCCTGAGATATTTTCATTGTCGTCTCGCCAAATTCTTTCGCCCTCAACATTTATTGTTAAAGGCCGAAATTTTGGAGTCACGCAAGGCAAGAGTACAGTCACGGTCAATAGTCTGGCTTTGACAGCCATTCGCTGGAGTGATCAGGAAATTGCAGTTTATTTTCCGACGGGACAAACGCTGGGCAACAAAAAAGTTGTTGTGACCACAGCCCAGGGAACAAGTAACCCGGCAGATCTCATCATTATCGCTCCGCAAGCGACAAAAGAAGTTCTCGGGATGCAACCTGCGCCGGATGGGACGTTTACCATTTTGGGCCAAAAGATGTGTGATACGCCGGGCCGTGTCGAATTCTTTCCGTCAACATGTGTCGATGAACCGCCTGGATCCGCAGCGTGCAATCATGGGGATGCAGCAATAACCTTTTGGTCGGAAAATTTGATAAAGGGTTACGTTCCTCCCGATTATGCTCCGGGAAGTTTTGGTGGAGCCAAGATTCATTGTTCGTATGGCGGTCAATTATATCCGACGATGATTCCCCCCAATCGGCCGCCGGTTTTTAATCTGATTCTCAATCGTATTATTGCTGAGGGCCGTTTGTTGAGTTTTGGGATATCAGCAACTGATCCAGACGGCGATCCGTTAACTTATAGTGTTATTGGCCTTCCTGCGGGAGCAAAATTTAATGGACAGACATTTAGCTGGACGCCAAATTACAGCCAAGCCGGAAAGTATAATGTGACTTTTCAGGTCACTGACGGGACATTTAAAATTCAAAAGGCCATGACCATTACCGTTGTCGATACGCCTTTGCCGGATTTGGTTGTTACGGTTTTAAACGGTCCAGGCAGTGCTCTTGCCGGCAGCAAGATTGCTGTACGCAACACGATCAAAAATCAGGGCAAAGCGCCCAGCGGCAACTTGATTTCAATTGTTATTTATTTGTCAAAGGACCCTGTTATTACAACCGCTGATCGCTGGATTTATAGTCGCACGACGACAAAATTGGTGCCGGGATCATCGAATACGTTACTTTCGACGGTTGTGATCCCTTCTAATGTTGTTGCCGGCACCTATTATCTGGGTGCGATTGTCGATTATAATAATGCGCATTTGGAAAGCAATGAAAGCAATAATAGCCTTTTGGGTAATAGCATTCAAATCAATCGCAATTAATGAAATACGGTGAGTTTGAAACTTTTTTTGATTCCAAACCACATTCAGGAAACGACCGATGTTCTCTTGCCGGTTTTTGCGCCGGGCATTGAACATCTGCGCGTTTTTTTCGTCGAAGAAATCAAGTCTGCCCGCCGGTTACTTAAAAAATTAAATCCGCATTTAGTTATCGATCAATGTGTTTTTTATGATCTTAACGAGCATACGCCTTTTAAAGAAATCGAAAACAATTTTAAACAAGCCGGCGACAAAGATATTGGAATTATTTCCGAAGCCGGCTGTCCGTGCGTTGCCGATCCGGGCGCGGTGGTTGTTTTGCTCGCGCACAAATACGGCCGTGAAGTTATTCCGCTGGTTGGTCCATCGTCGATCATGCTGGCTTTGATGGCCTCGGGTTTCAATGGACAAAATTTTGCTTTTAACGGGTATTTGCCTAAAGAGCGCAGCGAGCGTATCAAAAAAATAAAAGATCTTGAAAAGCGTTCAGCCGGCGAAAAGCAGACGCACATTTTTATGGAAGCGCCTTACCGCAATCAGAATCTATTTGGGGATATTTTGCAAAATTGCGGCCCAAACACTTTATTGTGCGTTGCTGTTGATTTGATGGGGTCGACGCAATATATTAAGACACATGCGATCAGCCAATGGAAAAGGGAATCGATCGATATCAACAAAAGACCAGCGCTTTTTCTCTTGCAGGCTTCATATTAAGGATTTTAAAATGATGTTATTCCGACGGAAAATTAGAATCTTTGTGTTCTTTGTAGCCTGGACCCTGCATTTTCTTCTGCCGGCAGATGCCGCAGAATATTATTCGACAACTTCATTAAATTTATCCGGGGCGCTGCAAATCGCTTTAACGCGTCATGCGGATTTGATCATTGCCAATGAACGCGTTCTCCAGGCTTTAGCTCGTATTGACGAAAACGCCTCGATGCTTTTGCCGCAACTTAAAGGTACGGTTTCTCAAACGCGCCAGACACGTGACCTTCGCAGCACAGGGCTAAATCTGCCGGGAGATCCTTTGGTAGGTCCGTTTAATGTTTATGATGCACGCCTGCGTTTGACGCAGACGCTTTTTGATCCCAGCGCTATGGCCCGTTTTAAGGCCAGCCGGCAAGGTCATGTTGTTTTGCAGGCAGAGCAAAAAAAGATTCAGGAAGATGTCCTTGTTCTTGTTGCCGCTTTATTTATTGAAGCTAAACGTTCGCAAGATAAATTTTACGTCGAGGACTCAGCGCTTCATCGACAGAAGAAAGAAATTTATATTATTTTTTCCCGTTTTAAATCCGGGATCAGCTCAGCGTTAGAAATGAAAAAAGCCCGGGCAAGATATGCCCACGCTTTGTCGCTATGGGAGCGTTCAAAATCTCAAGCGCTTAAAAGCCGGCTTGATCTTCTCTCTGCGTTGGATTTGCCTTTGGATGCGGAAATTTATTTTGTTTGGGATAAGGACATTTTTTCTAGAGAAATTTTTCCCGTTGATACGACAGAAAATCAGCCGGATATCAGTTTAGCTAAAGAACAGCTGAAGTTGCGCCAACAAGAGCACGCCGCAAATAAGTGGGATTTTTGGCCAAAAATTTCTTTGTCCGGCGAGTATGGGCCAAGCGGAACGACACCCAATTCGCACGATTCAAGCGAAACGTATGCTTTGGGCGTTGCGGCGAGTATCCCGATTTTTGAAGGAGGATTGCGCCAGGCAAATTTGCATATAAGCGAAAGCGCCCTTCGTGTATCGCAGGTTCATCTACAGGATGAAAAACGCACGCTGCAAGCTAAGCTTACCAGCCAGTATGAGAGCCTGATGCAAGCGCAAGCTTCTGTTGCAGAGAGTCAGAAAAATCTTATTGTCGCCGATGAAGAACTTGCACTTATTCGCAGCAAGTATCGCTTTGGCAATGCAAGCAGTCTTGATGTCTCGTCGGCAGATATTAATTGGCAGTTTGCGCAGGACCAAAAACAAGAAGCGCTGGCCTTTGAGCTGTTGGCTAAAATTAATTTTGCGCGTTTGTTGGGGAATGTTGAACAATTTTTGTTGGACAAAAAATAAGGAGCGTCTTGTGAAAAAGTTTTTGTATTTCTTATTTGCGGCGATCATTTTTTCAGGCGGTTGCGGCTATAATCCCGACTCTGGTAAAATGAAGTTTTCGGGTCATCTGGAGTTGACGGAACATGCCTTAGGCGCCAAAGTAGCCGGACGGTTAACGACGCTTAATACCGACGAGGGGAAAACGGTTTTGCAGGGTGAACAAATTGCAACGTTTGACCGGTATGAACAAAGTAAACGTGATTATGCGCGTGTGGAAAATCTTTTTAAACAAGGCGGAGCAACGGCACAGGATTTGGAGCATGCGCTTTTGGCGATGGAAGATCAGCGTATCGTTTCTCCGATTGATGGTGTTGTGCTTGTCAAAGTCCATGAAGTCGGTGAAATTGTTTCTTTAGGTTCGCCGGTCATCGTCATTGGCGATCGTAAAAGTTTGTGGGTCAGAATTTATGTTCCTGAGGGGCAAATTAATAAAATAAAAATGGGGCAGAGTGCCAGACTTGCTTTTGACGGTTTAAAAGAAAATTTTACGGGCCGCGTGAGCTTTATCGCTTCGCAGGCTGAATTTACGCCGCGCAATGTGCAGACGGCCGAAGAGCGGATCACGCAGACTTTTGCTGTAAAAATCACGCTCGATCAGGCGCCTGAATATTTGCGCCCCGGGGTAGCGGTCGACGTGACGATTGACATTCTAAGGAAAATAGATGAATACAATCGCCATTGACGTCAAAAATCTCACGCGCAGTTTTGGGAAACTTGTCGCGGTTGACCATATCAATTTTACGATCAATTATGGCGAGATATTTGGTTTTTTGGGCGCTAACGGTTCTGGAAAAACGACGACGATCCGGATGCTTTGCGGCATTTTAGCGCCGACGAGTGGAGATGCCATCGTTGCTGGATTTGATGTTAGCCGGCATTCGGAAGACATCAAGCGATCGATTGGGTACGTTTCGCAGCGTTTTAGCCTTTACACCGATTTGACCGTCGAGGAAAATTTGCAATTTTATGGACGGATTTACGGCACGATGGCCAGTCGTTTTGACGAGCGGATTAATGAAGTGCTCAAAATAACCGGATTAACTGTTTTTCGAAATAAATTAGCCGGCGAGCTTTCAGGTGGATGGAAACAAAAGCTAGGATTGGCCAATGCGATCTTGCATCAGCCTAAGATTTTATTTTTGGATGAACCGACCGCCGGACTTGACCCAATTTCCCGTCGAGGTGTATGGGAAGTTTTGTATCAGTTAGCCGATCAAGGGGTCGCACTTTTTGTGACGACGCATTATATGGAAGAGGCTGAGCGTTGTAACCAAATCGGTTTTATCAGCCGCGGGAAACTTTTAAAAATCGGCAAGCCCGAAGAACTTAAAAATGAGATCAGTACCAATTTGCTTGAAGTCGAATGTTACCCACTTATGAAAGCTTCGCATTTTTTTGGCCAGCTTCCTGATGTGATCGGTTTAACGGCGTATGGAACGACTTTACATTTAAACGTCACCGACACGCGCAGTGCAGAACAAGCCGTCAGACAAACTGCGCAAAAGCAAGGCATCAGTGTCAAATCGATTAAGCCGATCAACGCTTCGCTTGAGGATGTTTTTGCAACATTGACGAAAGATGAACATGAATAATATCAAGGCGATTGCCATCAAAGAGTTTATTCACATTATTCGCGATCGGCGATTGCTTCTGATGATTGTGCTTATGCCGCTTATGCAGCTGCTTATCTATGGATTTGCGATTAACACCGACGTCAAACATTTAGCGATGGTTGTTTATGATCAGGATCAAACGTATCTTAGCCGGCGGCTGGTTAGCGCCTTTGAGCAGTCTGCGTATTTTGACGTAAAGGAAAATGTTTTTAGTCCCAACCTTCTTTATCGGGCGCTTGATCGCGGTAAAGCCAAGGCGGGGCTTTTAATACCGGTAAATTTTACCAAAGATTTGCTCTCTGGGCGCGGGGTGGACTTGCAGCTTTTGATCGACGGAACAGACTCGAACCCTGCTAATGTCGCCTTAAGCAGCAGTCAGGCGATTGTCTCGGCGTTTGTCAAAACGCAGGGTTTGCAGCCTGCCCAAATTTCACCTATCGATTTTCGCCCACGGCTGTGGTATAACCCGGACTTGAAAAGTTCATTTTTTATGATCCCTGGGCTCGTGGGGCTGGTTTTGCAGCTTTTTATTCCGATGATTACCGCAACGGCGATCGTCCGCGAAAAAGAGCGCGGCAATATCGAACAGCTTTTGGTTACTCCGATAAAACCGTATCAGTTGATTTTAGGAAAGCTCATCCCTTATGTTTGCGTCGGGATTATTATGTATCTGATGATTATTGAAGCGGCACGTTTTATGTTTCATGTCCCGATTCGCGGCAATCCGCTGACTTTGTTTGTTTTGACGATGTTATTTTTAACCGTTTGTCTTGGCATTGGGCTTTTTGCCTCGACGATTGCCGAAAATCAGCAGCAGGCTTCGCAGATTGTCATGTTTTTTGCCTCGCCCTCGATTCTTTTGTCCGGTTTTATTTTTCCGCGCGAAACGATGCCAAAGTTTGTTTATTACATCGGCAATATTATTCCGCTGACATATTTTGTGAAAATAATTCGTGGAGTCACGCTTAAAGGCGTTGGGTTTTTTGATTTGTGGGATCAGGTGTGGCCGCTTATGATCATGGCGTTTGTGATTTTGTGGTTTAGCATAAGCCGTTTTCAAAAACGTTTAAGTTAATGATGCCAAAGACAAATTTTTTGCAAAAAATCAGTTTGGTTTTTTTCGCGTGCGGCGTGACTTTGCTTATTTTGGAAGTCGGTTTGCGTTTAGGCGGCTGGGCTTTTCTTCTCTTGCAAGAAAATCATAATCGCAAAAATATTAACTCCAACGCAGAATACCGTATTCTCTGTTTGGGTGAATCAACAACAGCTCTAGGCGGTGAGAATGCTTATCCTGCACAGTTAGAGCGCATCCTTAATTCTCGTCAGAATTTTCGCAGATTCAAAGTTATCAATAAAGGTGTTCCGGCGACGACGACTGATCAAATCCTGGCCAAAGTTAATGGGTACATAGACGAATATAAACCACATTTGGTCGTCTCGATGATGGGGATCAATGATCCGCAGGATTTGGCCAAACGCAGTTGGCGCGAAAAACTATCCCAATATTCCAAAGCGTTTAAACTTTTTGATATGATCGTTTCCCATTGGTCAACCAGAAAGCAAGAGGCGAAGCTGGATTTTTTTGAAAAGCAAATTACAAAGCTTGAGCGTCAGGCTGCTTTTCAACCATCTTCGCGCGTTTTTGTCGAATTGACTAAAGCTAACCTTTATCGCAGCGCCAATCGACCGGAGGATGAGAAAAAAGCAATTCTTAAAGTCCTTTCTCTGGACCCTAAGAATTCGCAAGCGTGGCATCTTTTGGGTATTTATTATCAACGCCACGCCGAGTATCAAAAGGCATTGGAGGCTTTTGAAAAATCTTATATTTTTGGTTCTTCTGAAATTAAGGTTTCGTCTTTGGACCGTATGGCACAAGCCTACAAGTTTTTAAATGAATATGGAAAAGCGCAAAAGATTTATCAGGATATCTTAAACCAACAGCCGATGCATCCAGAGGCCAACGGAGCTTTGGCGGACATTTTTCTTGAACAGGGTGAGCTTTCGCAGGCGATAAAATTTTATGAAAAGCAGTTAGAAATTTTTCCGCAAAGTGTGCCCGTATACGGGAAGCTTGCCCATTGTTATCGACGGGATGGGCGGCAAAAAATGGCTGACGCAATTTTTGATCTGGGGGCAAAAGTTAACAAGGATGACCCAGAGTTTTTTTATGAGTGGGGCTATGCGCTTTTAGAGGACAAGAAATATTCGCAAGCCCAAAATGCTTTTGAACAAGCTCTCAAGCTTAATAAAAATGATTTGCGCGGGGTTAATGACCGAATCTATGAGCGGCTTTTGGAGTGTTATCAAGTGCAGAACAAAACGGGTCAAGCCGCAGAGTTAAAGAATCAGATACAAAAACAGGCCGGTCGATATAATCCGGTAACGCAAAAAAATTATCGCGCGTTGGCCCAAATTTTAGCCAAACGGGGTATCGGGCTTGTCGCCGTGCAGTATCCGCACCGGCCGCTTGCTGGGCTTGAAGATATGCTGTCGTCTCAGCGAGGAATTGTTTTTGTCGATAATCAGGAGATTTTTCAAAAAGAAATCGAAAAAGTTGGATACGAACAAGTTTTTACCGACCGCTTTGCTGGTGATTTTGGTCATTGTACACCCAAGGGCAATGCACTTTTAGCAGAACATATCGTGCAGGTGATTTTAAATTTATGCAAACCTTAGAAAAAATTCTCTCATCGATTAGTGACGTCCTTTGGGGTCCGCCGCTTTTAATTCTTTTAGTCGGGACGCATTTGTTTTTGACTTTTCGTCTGGGATTTATTCAACGTTATATCGGTGCGGGAATTAGAATTTCGTTTTCTCGTCACAAAGAAGGTGAGGGTGACGTCAGCCAATTTGGTGCGCTTATGACGGCTTTGGCAGCGACGATTGGGACAGGAAACATCGTGGGGGTTGCAACTGCAATTGCCGCCGGCGGTCCGGGCGCTGTGCTGTGGATGTGGCTGACTGGTGTTTTTGGCATTGCGACAAAATATTCGGAAGCGCTTTTGGCGGTTAAGTTTCGTGTCCAGAATC
>CAYNSM010000009.1:0-36885 GCA_964400065.1 uncultured Planctomycetales bacterium | reverse complement strand
ATATTTTTGAAGGGCCGCTGGATCTTTTGTTGTTTTTGATCAAGAAAAACGATATTGATATTTGCGATATTCCCATCGTCAAGGTCACCGAGCAATATCTTGAATATATCGAGATGATGAAAATGCTCGATTTGGAAGTCGTCGGCGAGTTTTTGGTCATGGCCGCGACCCTTTTACAAATCAAGTCCAAGATGCTTTTGCCGCCGGACCCCAGTGGGTTAGAAGAGCAGGAGATTGATCCTCGCGAGGAATTAGTGGCGCGTTTGCAGGAGTATCGTGTTTTTAAGGAAATTGCCGAACAGCTAAAGGGGAAGGAAGGCGAGCGGCAAAACTTTTTTACGCGCCAGGTCGACGAAGAGGCTCGTAAAGCGCTTGAGAATGATGCCAAGGAAGTTTTTTTTGAAGCGAGTTTGTTTGACTTGATCAATGCGTTTAGCGCGGCGTTGTCCAAGCTAAAAGAAGAAAAAAGTTATGAGGTTTCAAAAGAAGAATTTACCGTCGAGCAAAAAATTCACGACATTTTGCATTCTCTTCTTAATGAACCGCGGTTATTGCTGACAGATATTTTTGCCAAAGCCAAGTCCAAAGTTGAGATGATTGTTTCTTTTATGGCGATTTTAGAGCTTATTCGTTTAAAAGAAATTATCGTCGCCCAAAAGAGACTTTTTGCGGACATTGAAGTATTGCGCAATCGCGAAAACGTCCTGCCTGTTGTCGAACAATCAGATTCTCAAGAAAATCAGCCGGTAATTTCCCAACCTCCTGTCATTGACGGAGAAAATCAAAATGTCCCAGATGCCTGATTTACCAGAAACGCTCGAGCGTCGCAAGCTCATCATTGAGCAGGAGACCGAAGAAGACAAGGTTGTCAGTCTTTCTTTGCGTCCGTCAAAGCTTGATGAATTTATTGGCCAAAGAGAGTTGGTCGAAAATTTGCGCGTTTCGCTAAGCGCGGCCAAACAGCGTGGTGAGCCGCTTGAACATATGCTTTTTTCGGGCCCGCCGGGTTTGGGGAAAACATCTTTAGCGTATATTATTTCGCATGAAATGGGTGTGCGTATTACGGTCACCTCGGGGCCGGCGATTACACGGGCGGGGGATTTGATCGGAATTTTGACAAATCTAGAGCATGGGGACATTTTGTTTATCGACGAGATCCACCGGCTTTCTAAGGTGGTTGAAGAGTTTCTTTATCCGGCGATGGAAAATTACAAAATTGATTTTATAGTCGATAAAGGGCCGTATGCGCGCACAGTCAATTTTAATTTAAAACCGTTTACCATTATAGGTGCTACGACCCGCAGTGGACTTTTGGCGTCTCCTTTGCGTGACCGGTTTGGGATTTTTCATCATTTGGAGTTTTATGGGCCAGAGGATTTGTGTGAAATTGTTTTAGCTTCTGCAAGAAAGTTAAATGTGACAATTAATTCTCAGACGGCCATTGCGATTGCTAGGCGTTCGCGCGGCACGCCGCGTATTGCTAATCGGCTTTTGCGCCGTGTGCGGGATTTTGCGCAGGTCAAAACAGGCAAGGCGATCATTGAACTTAATTTAGTCGATCAAGCGATGCGGACACTGCGTATCGATGAAATGGGTCTAGACGAGATTGATAGGCGTTTGCTTAAAGTTATTCAAGAACAATATCAGGGTGGGCCCGTTGGGGTTGAGACCTTGGCGGCTACGCTTAATGAAGAAGTTGATACGCTCGTTGATGTTTTAGAACCGTATCTTTTAAAAGTCGGGTTTTTGAAACGCACTGCGCGTGGGCGGGAAATTACTGAGTCTGCTCTGCGTCATTTAGGCGCCGAAATTGTGCGCAGCAAGGGTAAGCAAAACGAATTATTTTAAATTGCGTACGCGCGTGCGCAATTGAGTCTTATCAAAAATATTTCAATTCCCATGTTTAATTTAGCCGACCTTTTTGTGCTTCTTTTCCTTTTATTCCATGCATATAACGGCTGGCGTAAGGGGCTTTTTAAAAGTCTTTTGGGCCCGATATCTTTTGTGATTTGTTGTTTATTCGCGTGGCTGTATTTTAAGAGGACGCACAATGTTCTTATTAGTTTGACTATTTCACTTTTGGGGCCGATAGTTATTAAAATTTTTGTTCCGTGGATTGTGCAACTGGCCAGCGAAGGGACTTTACAGCCGTCAACCAGTAGTATCGGATTAATAAACCGTTGGTTGGGCAGTGCCGTCGGTTTAGTTTGGGGAATGATCATGGCCTCTTTGCTGTTGTTGTTTGTGGTCATCAACCCCGCAGCAAGTGGTCCAGTCGCTTCTGCGCGTTTGGCGGTAAGTAATTCGTTAGTTTTTTCTGGCGGTTCTTCTTATTGGACAGGTTTTTCTTCAATCGTTTTGGCGGCTAATTCGCGCAACGAATCGACGGCAGAGATGGATTCTCCAAAGGCCAACCAAATGCAATCACCCGACGCTCAGGCTTTAGCCCAATCCGAAGAATATCAAAATTTATATAATGATGAGCGTGTTAAAGAGTTGCTTTCGGATCCAGAGGTTAAACAGTTAATTGAAGAGAAACAGTATATGAAACTTTTACAAAATCCAAGATTTGCAAAGATTCTCGACGATCCCAGCTTGATTGCCCGAATGGTACAGTTGCAAAGTAAAATTAATAAGCAGCAGTAAAAAAATATGGATAATTGGAAAGATATTTTTATGCAGTTTTCTTTCTTTAAAAGAATATTCTTTTTTGTTTCTTTCGTGGTCTTTGTATGGGTGTCAGCGCTTTTTGCTGACAACGGTCCGCTCATTCGTATTGCAGTTGCTAAAGACATTGATAGTGTCACCATTAAAATTAATGGGGCCTACGAAATTTCTAACCCGGCAACGCGAGAGATTCTCGAAAAAGATTTAGGGCTTAGTGCGACGATAATAAGCAAAGGATCTCAAGGTCTTAAGCTTGGAGAACGCCAGCTTGATTACGCACGTTTACGGTTTTATTCTAATCACGATGTTGCAGTCATTGCCGCAGGGAAAGAACGTCGTTATCGCGGTTTTGTTGATGTTCTTCTTTTGCCTAGTGGAAAACTTTTGGTTATTAATCAGCTGGAAGTTGAGGATTATATCAAAGGGGTTTTGTTGCATGAAGTTTCAAACCATTGGCCGTTGGAGGCGCTCAAAGCGCAGGCTGTTGCGACGCGCAGTTATGCTTTTGTGCAGATTGCGGCTAATATTAAAAAAGATTTTGATGTGACTAATGATATTTATTCACAGGTTTACGGCGGACGCACGTCAGAGCGTTATCGGACAAACCTTGCGGTTGATGCGACAAAAAGTGAGGTTTTAATTTTTGCTGGGGAAATTTTGCCGACTTATTTTCATGCAACCTGCGGTGGGCACACGGAGGATGCGATTGAGCTTTGGCCTAAACAGTCATTAGCGCCGCTTAAAGGTGTGCGGTGTGCTTATTGCCGTCAGTCGCCGCATTATTTTTGGAAGCGTAATATTTGGCTTAAAGAAATACAGGAAAAGTTGAATGCTAGAGGTTATCCTCTTGGTCTAATTGAGGATATTTCGATTACTAGTCGAGATGCAAGTGAACGGATATTGGTTTTGGTTATTACTGATCGCAGTGCCAAGCAAATCACGATTTCGGGTAAGGATTTTCGTGAAATTTTGGGACCCAATTTTATTCGCAGTAATAATTATTTTGTTGTCATGAAAGGTTATTATTGTGATTTTTTTGGCAAAGGCTGGGGGCATGGGGTCGGGATGTGCCAATGGGGCGCTCAGGGAATGTCCGCGCAAGGATTATCCTATGACAAAATTTTAGAGTTTTATTATCCTAAGGCAACCATTGCCGTCGTCAAAGACCCGGTTTTGTTAAAGGTCAAATAATTTATGAATCGTGACGACCTTTACTATAAACTTCCACCTCAATGTATTGCTCAATATCCACTTCAAAATCGCAGTGATGCACGGCTTTTGATTATTGATCGTTTAACGGGAAAAATTCGTCACGAACGTTTTTCAGCGCTTGCTAAATTTTTGCCGGCGCAGAGTTTTTTTGTTGTTAATGACAGCAAAGTTATCCCTGCGCGACTCTTGGGAATTAAGAAGCGCAGTGGCGGCAAGGTCGAAATTTTTCTGCTCAAAAAACATACTGACGAGTATACTTATCAGGCGCTCTTGCGTCCGTTGAGTAAATTAAGAAATGGTGACATTGTTTCTTTCGAAAACAGCAGGTTGGAGGCTACGATTATTGATACAGCAGAGCGTCTGGTAAAATTTAATTTTAAAAATATTGCCACGCATTTGGCGACGGTCGGGCACATGCCTTTGCCGCCGTATATTAAAAGGCCGGATGAAAAAGCGGATCGTGAGGACTACCAGACTGTTTATGCCAAGCATGCCGGATCGGTAGCTGCTCCGACGGCAGGTTTGCATTTTACAGCTGCACATTTAGCGGCTTTAAAAAAATGCGGGCACGAGGCGTTGCGCACAACTTTACATGTTAATTATGCAACGTTTAAGGAAATCGAAGAAGACGATGTTTTTAAGCACAAGATGCATTTTGAAAGCTATGAAATATCCAATGCGGTTTTGCACAAAGCCAGCGTTTTAAGAAAAGCCGGGAAAAAGTGTGTCGCCGTCGGAACAACCAGTTGTCGCGTGCTTGAGTCTGTGGCCAAAACCGGGGTTGGAAAAGGGGAAACAAACCTTTTTATTTATCCGGGATATCGTTTCCAAATGACGGATGCGCTGATTACCAATTTTCATTTGCCGTACAGTTCTTTGCTTTTGTTAGTTTATGCTTTTGGCGGAACAGATTTGATTCGGCGTGCGTATCAAGAAGCGATTCAAGAGAAGTACAGGTTTTTTAGTTATGGTGATGCGATGTTAATTATATAACAGAAAAAGTAGATGCTTAGCGTTAGAGGTATTTTTTCATGTTTCCCCTCCCTTTATGGGAGGGGTTAGGGGAGGGTGAGGGCAGAGATTGCTCTAGTTACACCCCCACCTAACCTCCCCCATCGTTAGGGGGAGGAAAACGGATAAAATTTATCTAGGTTGGCATCTTTTAAGGCCTGAACAATTACACGGTAAATTTATTTTATGTTTTTCCAACATCTTAAGACCGACACACAAACAAAAGCCCGATTGGGAATTGTCACAACCGTTCACGGAGAGATTCGTTCGCCGTTTTTTATGCCGGTGGGAACTAATGGCATTGTCAAAAGTATTGCCGCCGAAGATCTTTTGGAAATGCAGGCGCAGATTATGTTGTCTAATACGTATCATCTTTATTTGCGTCCGGGTTTGGAAATTATCGAAGAGTTTGGCGGTTTGCATAAATTTATTGCGTGGGACAAACCGATGTTGACCGATAGCGGCGGGTATCAGGTTTTTAGCTTGTCAAAATTGCGAAAAATGAATGATGAAGGCGTTGAGTTTCAGTCACATCTTGATGGCTCAGCCCATTTTTTTACGCCCGAAAAAGTCATGGATATTCAGCGCACCCTAGGCGCAGATATGATTATGCAGTTGGACGTTTGCGCGCCGTATCCTTGTGATCGAGAAACCGCTAAAGAATCTGTCCGGCGCACAAGCCTTTGGGCACAGCGGTCCAAAGACCGTTTTTATAAAACACAGATGGACAAGAAACAAACGCTTTTTGGAATTGTTCAAGGATCGGTTTATGAAGATTTACGCCAACAAGCGGCCCGAGAAATTATGAACATCGGTTTTGAAGCTTATGCGATTGGCGGAGTGAGCGTCGGTGAACCGGTTAAAAATATGTTTGAAGCGGTTGATTGGGTCGTTCCGTCTTTGCCTGAAAATAAACCGCGCTATTTGATGGGTATCGGCATGCCGGATCAGATTATCCACGCCGTTTCTTGTGGGATTGATATGTTTGATACTGTTATTCCGACGCGATATGGTCGCAACGGAACCGCATTTACGTATCATGGCAAAATGGTTGCTCGCAATGCCGAGTTTTCGCATGACAGTTTGCCGATTGATCCAAAGTGCGACTGTTTTGTTTGTAAAAAATATTCGCGCAGTTATATTCGGCACTTGGTTAATAGCGGCGAGATTACGGGTTTATATTTTTTGTCGTATCATAATTTGTATTTTTATAATGAGCTTATGAGAAAAATACGTGAACATATTGCAGCGGGCACGTTTGCGCAATTTGAAAAAGAGTTTTTGACCAATTATGGCTCTGAGTTAGTCAATCGACTTTAAAGAGAGAGGATTATGCTCAAATTCGATGTGCTCACAATATTCCCGACGATGTTTGACGGCGTTGTCAATGAGTCTATTGTTAAGCGCGCGCAGGAAAAAAAGAAAGTCGCCATCAAAATTCATGATCTTCGCGATTGGACCAAGGACAACCATCGTAAGGTTGACGACCGCCCCTTTGGCGGAGGGCCGGGCATGGTCATGATGCCAGAACCGATTTTTGCTGCGATTAAGGATATTAAGGGAAAGAAGAAAGCCCATATTATTTTAACTTGTGCTGGCGGCACGCCCTTTACGCAAGCCAAGGCACAGCAACTGGCAAAAAAGAAAAATATTATTTTTATCTGCGGCCATTATGAAGGGGTTGACGAAAGGGTCAGAGAAGCGCTGGTTGATGAAAGTTTGTCGATCGGCGATTATGTTTTAACCGGTGGCGAATTGCCAGCGATGGTGATGATTGATGCGGTGACACGTCTTTTGCCCGGTGTTTTGGGAAAGGCAGAGTCTTTGCAGAGTGAATCTTTTGAAGATGGCCTGTTAGAATACCCGCAGTACACACGTCCGGCTGTTTTTAAGCGTAAAAAAGTGCCCGCAGTTCTTTTGTCCGGCAACCATAAAGAGATTGAGGCGTGGCGGCGAGAACAGGCGCTTACCCGTACCCAAAAATCCCGTCCTGATTTGCTTAAAAAGTCTAAAGGTGCCGCGGCGAAAGAATAATTTGACATAAAAGGCAAGTTACGCTAAAATCCACACCTTCCAATTGACAATAACTGTGTAATCTAAAAAGAGGAAAGACATATGGCCACGTCATTAGAAAAAATGAAATTAATTGAAGACCAATTCCTGCGTAAGGATTTCCCTGAATTTAATCCCGGCGATGTTGTCAAAATGAAGCTTAAGGTCAAGGAAGCCGACAAGATTCGCCTTCATTCGTTTGAAGGCACTGTCATCCGTAAAACCGGCGGTGGATTAAACGGTACGTTTACCGTCCGCAAAGTTTCTTTTGGCGAAGGGGTTGAAAAAGTTTTTCCGCTTAATTCTCCGGTCATTGACAGCATACAGATTGTCAGCAGGGGGAAGGTTAATCGCAGCAAGCTTTATTATTTGCGCGGTCGTGTCGGAAAAGCTTCCAAAGTCGAAAAAGCTGTTGAAAAGCAACCTGCGGTTGCCGCTTAATTTTCTTCCAGTTCCAATAATCATATCGAGAGACTAGTTGCTCGATGTTAGTCCACGAACAAAAAGCCAGAGAAGAAGGTTTTGATTTGCTCGTTGGAATCGATGAGGCTGGCCGAGGTCCTTTGGCCGGCCCGGTTGTTGCCGCCGCTGTTTGTATCAATGAACATCATTTTTCCTGCCGTATTGATGACTCCAAAAAATTGACCGAAAAAAACCGTCAGGACGCTTTTGACGAAATTGTGGCTAATTGCGACTTTGGCGTTGGCATAATCAGTGAAGAGCAGATTGACCAGCACAATATTCTGCAGGCGACCTTTATGGCGATGAAAGCAGCCATTTTAGATTTGGCTATGCATGTGCAGCTTGCGCCGGATAGAGTGTGTCTGCTTATTGACGGCAACCAATTTATTTCAGATTTGCCGTATGCGCATCGAACCATTGTTGGCGGGGACGCGCAAAGTTTGTCAATTGCCTGCGCTTCGATTATTGCCAAAGTGACGCGCGATCGCTTGCTTGTGGCCTATGACAAAATTTTCCCCGAGTATGGTTTTGCTAAGCACAAGGGCTACCCCACAAAAGAGCATAAAAACGCGATTGCTTTACACGGACTTTCGCCCATTCATCGTCGGACATTTAGGCATGCTTTCTAAAATTAAGGATTTGTTACGAAAAAAATTAGGGTCGCAGGGAGAAGATATCGCTGCCGATTTTTTAAAAAAACGCGGGTTGCGTGTGGTTGAAAAGAATTTTCGCTGCCGACTTGGCGAGGTTGATATTATTGCCATCGACAAAAATACAATTTGCTTTGTAGAAGTCAAAACCCGCCGTTCTTTCGTATTTGGTTCCGGTATGGAATCAGTTTTAGTGCGCAAACAGAAAAAAATTATGAAAACCGCTTTGCTCTATTTAAAAATGAAAGGTTTAAGTGAAAGCGATTTTCGCTTTGATGTTATTTCGATTCTTTTGCGTGATTCCCAAATGCCGCACGTCGAGTATTTGGAGAATGCTTTTGACGGTTTTTGATTTGCAAAAGTTTGCTCGATAAGCTAATATGACGCATTCATTTGTTTCTTTATCAGGAAAGATCAATTCCCCAAAACAGGAAGTCAAATTGAAAAAATTTCAGGACTATACCCTTAGTGAGTATTGCGATGTTTTATCGCAAAAAGTTTCGGTTCCCGGCGGCGGTTCGGCGGCGGCTTTGTCGGCGGCTTTGGGAGCGGCTCTTTTGTCGATGGTGGTCAATTATTCGTTGGGTAAAAAAACAGCGGATGTTGATGCGAAACTCAAAGAAATTCTAGAAGAGAGTGAAGCTTTGCGTAGGCGATTTTTGGAATTAGTCGATTTGGATGCAGAAGCTTATTTGGAATTTGTTAAAGCTCGCAAAGCCGATGAACAGACTAAAGAACAAGCCCGCAAACGCGCGTGTGAGGTTCCGCTTGAAGTTGCCAAACTTTGTTATCAGGCTCTTGATCTTGCACCTTACTTGGTTTTGGAAGGTAACAAATATTTGATTAGCGATGTCGAAGTTGCTCTTGAGCTTTTAGGCGCAGCGTATAAGTCGGCGATGTTTAATGTGCGGATCAATCAAGAGTAAACATTATGTCTGCAAAAATTCTCGACGGAAAAATTCTCGCAAAAAAATTAAGTGACGCGCTTGCCGGCGAAGTCAGCGTACTCAAGGCGCAAACTGCAAAAAATGTCCGCATGGTCAATGTCATTGTTGGCGAGGATCATGGCGCATCGGCGTACGCAAATTCTCAGAAGCGTGTTGCAGCGCAGGTTGGCATTGATTATGAATTGTTAACTCTTGCTGCGGATATTTCGCAGAGCAAACTCGAATATGAATTAGACCGGTTAAGCGAAGACGCCAGTATTAACGCGGTGATGTTGCATAAGCCGCTTTCTCATGGACTTGATTTTCAGTCAGCGGTTAAACACATTTCGGTTTTAAAAGATGTCGAAGGGCTCAATGCTCCCAATTTAGGGCAATTGCTTTTAGGCGGGACAAAAATCTTGCCTTGTACGCCGGCGGCGGTGATGGCTCATTTAGAGGCGATTGAAGGGTTTTCTTTGCGCGGCAAGGAAGCGGTTGTCGTCGGGCGAAGTGAAATTGTCGGCAAACCTGTGGCACTGCTTTTATTAGCGCAAAGTGCCACGGTAACGGTTTGTCACAGCGGTACAGACAAAGCAGGTAAGTTGCAGGAACACATCAGTCGGGCTGATATTTTGGTTGCGGCGATTGGCAAAGCTAATTTTATTCAAGGACAATGGATTAAAAAAGGTGCTGTTGTTATCGATGTGGGGATCAATTCGCTTGATGGAAAAATGGTTGGCGATGTCGATTTTGAAAGTGCCAAATTGCACGCGGGCTTTATTACGCCGGTTCCCGGCGGGGTCGGGCCGGTGACGGTTGTTTGCCTCATGCGCAATGCGCTGGAGGCATTTAAACTCCAACAAAAATAATTTTTTTGAATAATACGCTTATGAAAAAAATTGTCATTTTAGGAAACTCTCTAACTGGTGTCAAAACCCTTGAAACCTTTAAAGGCATCGGTGAGGATTTTGAGGCTGTCTTTATCTCGCCAGAAAACACTTTTCCTTACTATCGCAATCTTGTCGCCAGTCTTGCTGTCAAAAAGATTGCCCAGAACAAGATTTTTTATCGGCCTAGCGCAGAATATGAGTCTGAAAAGATCAAGTTTATTTTTGACAAAAAAGTCACTCGCATAAATTTTAAACGCAGTCGTTTGACGCTGGATGATAAAGAGCAGATTGACTATGATTTGCTTTTGTTGTCGGATCTTTTTCAACAGCCTTTTGCGCACGTCAAGGGCGCCAATAAGAGCGGCCTTTATCAGCTAAAACGATTAAGTGAGATGACGGCGCTTTTAAAACTTTTGCCGCTTGTTGAGACCGTTGTGGTGGAATCAGATCATCTTGCCGGGCTTGAATGTGCTTTGGCTTTTTGCGAAGCTAAAAAAGAAGTGATCCTTGTCACATCGGGAAAGAATATTTTAAATGGACTTTTGTCGGCGGAGCAAAGTCTTTTTCTCGAAACTTTATTGGCTCAGACGAGTTTAAGGATTTTTTCGGAAAATAAAATTACCGAAATTTTAGGCGACACAGAAGCGAAAGCCATTCGTTTGCAAAATGGGAAAGTGTTTGGCTGCCAGGCGATTTTGACGGATGTTGATTTGCCGGATTTGCGTTTATTTAAGGAAACAGAACTTCAGTGTGGCCAACGGGTTTCGGTAAATCAAAGCTATCAAACGAATTTTGAGAATGTCTTTGCCATGGATGGCGTTTGTGATACGATAAAAATCGCTGATTGGGATGTTTCACAAAATTATCTGTCACTTGTGCAAATTTACGCCAGCAGCATTGTTTCAAAAATTGTTGGAAAAGAATTCACCCAAACATTGGCAGAGCCGTTGACCTGGGAGCTTAAAGTCAAAGATGAAATCATCAAGCTGTCAGCTGCAGGCGAACTTTCGCAAACACCGATATTGCAGATTAATAGAGAAGAAAACGCTTTGGTTCCACAGCCGTTAGCGGCTTAGAGTAGATTAAGAAATTTCTTGCATAATTCTCAATAATCGTTTATTCTATGACCATTATTTATCAGCGACTTAGAATTTTAATTGTTTCTTGCGTCCTTTCCTTTTTTGTTTTTAATTCCCAAATTTATGCCAGTGCTTTAGACCCGCAAGTCGATCTTTATCGTTCCAAAGGGCTACAAGCGCAGGCAAAGGGCAATTACAAGGAAGCGTTGAATTTTTACCTTAAAGCGGCGAGCTTTGGGCCAGAAAATCCTGTTCTTTATAATGATATTGGTCTGAGCTATGAACAAATTGGTTCTCCCGATCAGGCTGAGCAGTATTATTTGCGTATTTTAAAAATTGATAGCAATTATTTGCCGGCGTATTCAAATTTGGCGTATCTCTATTTAAGCCAGAACCAAACTGAGAAAGCTAAAGAGTTTTTTTTAGAGCGACTCAAGCGCGCGCCAGCGAATGATCCGTGGAAAGAAAAGATTCGCCAGGAACTTTATCGGGTTGATCCGGGTTTAAAGGCGGCTGCAATCAAAGAAGAGATGGAAGAAACAGCTCGTCGTTTGGCTTGGCAAGCGGATCAAAAGGCACAGCAGGAGTTTGTTTTGGCTGTTGAACGGGCGCAAAAACACTATATGCGCGGGGAAAGTTACCGTGCACAAAAGAAGTATAGCCAGGCGATCAGTGAATTTGATCAGGCGCTTAAGGTAACGCCCGAAAATCCCAAGCTGGTCAAAGCCAAAGAACAGGCGCAATATGAGGAAAGGATAGACGAGGTTAACCAACGCATTAACGCTGCCACCGCCCAATTAAAGACAGGTGAGGTGGACCGTGCAAAAAATGAATTCCAGCAAATACTCGCTATAATCCCAAAAGAACCTATTTCTAATTCAAAGAATTAATACACTCCCTCTTTAAGGTTTTTGAATGTCTGTTTCGCGACTCTTTTTGATTGATGCTCACGCTTTGTGCTATCGCGCATTTTTTGCGATTAAGGAACTGCGCAATTCCAAAGGGCAGGCGACGAATGCGGTGTATGGTTTTGTTGCGGCGTTAAAAAAAATATTGCGGGAGTATCAGCCGCAGTATTTGGCCGTGTGTTTTGACGTCAAGGGCAAGACCCTTCGCCAAAAGAAATATGCCGACTATAAGATTCAGCGTCCGGCAATGCCGGATGAGTTGATCAGCCAGATTTCGATAATCAAAGATATCGTCCGGGCTTATCATATCCCGATCCTCGAGTTGGAAGGTTATGAAGCGGATGATATTATCGCCACAATTGCGCGGCGCATTACACAACCGGATCTTGAAACGGTCATTGTCAGTGATGATAAAGACATGTTTCAATTAGTCGGTAAAAGTGTAAAGATTTTAAGTTCGCGGCAGGATGCGATATTACACTCGGGGGATGTTGAGAAAATTTTAGGATTTTCACCGGCGCTTATTCCCGACTATTTGGCCTTGGCGGGGGATGCGGTTGACAATATTCCTGGAGTCAAAGGTATTGGCGAGGTTTCCGCCAAAAACTTACTTTGCGAGTATGGCTCTTTGAAAGAAATTCTCAAAAATGCGGATGCGCTGTTGCCTCTGCGCGTTCGCCAGGCGATTATGGCCCAAAAAGACAACGCGACGTTAAGCTACGAACTTGCGCTTTTGGAAGATAAAGCTCCGATCGCTCTTGATTTGGAGAATATGCGTGTCGGTGCGCCCGACACAAAAGCGCTTGAAACATTGTTTAGCGAAATGGAATTTCGCAAATTTGTGGCCGAACTTGATAGCGAATCCTCTAAGCCATCAGCGAAGATTTTGGTCAAACGTGTTGAAAAGCAAGCTGATTTTAAGGCGCTTGTCGAGAGCATCAAAGCCAAAGGATTTTTTGCGTTTGCCTGTGACCCAAAACCACCTGTTGCAGAAATTTCGGTGCCACAAAAAATATTCATAGCCGCGGCAGGCGAGGTCTATCAAATTCCTGCGACGGATGATGAGTGGTTGACGCAACTTTTTGGTAATCCCGGTATTGTCATCGTCACGCACGACATAAAAAGTCAACTTAAAGGCTGGCCTTTGGCCGTCGAGCAGATTGCGGGAAAAGTTTTTGATGTCATGCTTGCCGGGTATTTGTCGAGCCCTTCGCGTGGCAATTATGATTTGGGCGTTTTGGCGTGGGAATATTTGAAAAAAACAGTATCGCAAGACTTGTCGCCTGCCCAAGCGGTTGTGATTGTCGAGCAGCTTTATCAGCCGCTATTATCCCAGCTTAAAGAACGCGAACTTTTGCAGTTGTTTGACGATTTGGAAATGCCGCTTGCTTTTGTTCTTTCCGGGATGGAACAAGAAGGCGTGTGTATTGATGAAAAGTTACTCAACCGTTTGTCTGGGGAGACGTCAAAACGCATTGACGTTTTGGTCAAAGAAATTCATCAACTTGCCGGCGAGGAATTTAACCTTAATTCGCCCAAGCAGCTGGCCCAGATTTTGTTTGTGAAGTTGAAGTTGCCAGCGGTTAAGAAAACAAAAACCGGATTTTCGACGGATGAAGGCGTTTTGTCGCAGTTGGCTCAAAGCCATGCATTGCCGGCCCAATTGCTCGAGTATCGCCAGCTGACAAAACTTAAATCAACGTATATCGATGCATTGCCCAAGCTCATTGATCCTTTGACCGGACGTGTGCACACCACCTTTAACCAGGCGGGGACGGAAACCGGACGTTTAAGTTCGAATAATCCGAATTTGCAAAATATTCCGATTCGTACCGATTTGGGCCGCCAGATCCGCGCGGCTTTTATCCCGTCGGCAGAAGATCGAATTATTATTTCGGCGGATTATTCTCAGATTGAACTGCGGATATTAGCGGATCTTTGTAGGGATGAAAATTTAATTGAGACGTTTGAAAAAGGCGAAGATGTTCACACGACGACCGCCGCTAAGATCTTTGATATTAAGGAAAGCGAAGTGACCCCCGAGATGCGAAATAGCGCCAAGCGCGTTAACTTCGGGATTATTTATGGGATCAGCGCTTTTGGGTTGTCCAAAGATTTAAAAATCAGTCCCGCACGGGCGCAGGATTTTATTGACCGTTATTTCTTGCGTTATCCGAAAGTTAAAAAGTTTATGGACGAGGAAATCGTCAAATGCCGCAAGCAGGGCTTTGTGACGACACTCTTGCATCGCAGACGGTATATTCCGGAAATCAACAGTCCTAATGTCGGGATACGCCAGTTTGCCGAGCGCCAGGCGATTAATACGCCGGTGCAAGGATCGGCCGCAGATATCATTAAATTGGCGATGATCAAAATCGCCGAGGACCTGAAAGAAAAAAATTTTAAATCGCGGATGATTATTACCGTGCACGATGAATTGGTTTTTGACGCGCTTGTCTCCGAGGAGAAAAAGCTTATCGAGCTTGTTCGCCAGAGAATGGAGCACACTATGCCTTTGCGTGTTGCGGTTCTCGTGAGTATAAAAAAAGGCAAAAATTGGTTGGATACTCAAAAGGTTTAACAGTAGCGACGTGAATAATTTATGAAAATAGCGTTTTGTTCGTCAGAAGTAGTTCCCTTTGCCAAGACCGGCGGTATGGCGGATGTCTGCGGCAGCTTGCCTTTGGCGCTCGAAAAGCTCGGGCAGGATATTATTATTGTCTTGCCTGCATACAGCTGCATTGACCGGCAAAGCTTTGGGTTTACCCAAATCCGGGACTATGTTTTTCAGGCGATTGTTGGAAAAAATATTACCGTTTACCTGCTGGAAAATGAAAAATATTTCCAGCGCCCCGGGCTTTATGGCGATCAAAACGGGGATTATCCGGACAATTTGGAGCGGTTTGACTTTTATTGCCGTCGGACACTTGAGCTTTTTAAGGAATTAAAGTTGCATGTTGACATTATCCATTGTCATGACTGGCAAAGTGCGCTGATTCCGGTTTATTTAAAGCAAAAGTTTAATCGGGATGAATTTTTTAAAGATACCAAGACGGTATTGTCTTTGCATAATTTGGCTTATCAGGGTGTTTTTGCGGCTGAGCAATATAAGAAATTACATTTTGGCGAAAAGGTTTTTGCCGATGCGTTTGAATTTTATGGAAAAATAAATTTGCTTAAAGCCGGGATAATTTATAGCGATTGCGTTGCGACCGTCAGCCCGCAGTATGCCCGTGAGATACAAACACAAGAATTTGGTTGCGGTTTGCAGGGTGTTTTGCAAGCTCGGGGAGAAACGATTATCGGGATTTTAAATGGTCTGGATTACAATTATTGGGATCCTCGACGGGAAAGTTATATTGAATACAATTATGCGCCAGAAAACTCCCAGCATAAAGCGAAGAATAAAGCTTTTTTGCAAAAAAAAGTAAAGTTGCCCCTTAAGAGCCGTGTCCCTCTTTTTGGGTTTGTCAGCCGCTTGTCGCATCAAAAGGGAATTGATCTTTTCGACCAGATGATGCCGCAATTGATGAAGCTTGATATCCAGTTGGTTTTTTTAGGTGTCGGCGAGCAAAAGTACCATGAAATGTTGACCCGGTGGGCCAAGCAATATCCGGATAAAATCGCCATTGATTTGGCTTTTGATGAAGAGTTTTCGCATTTTGTGTATGCTGGTTCGGATTTCTTTTTGATGCCTTCCGTCTATGAACCCTGCGGGTTAAGTCAGTTGATTAGCATGCGTTACGGCACGATTCCCGTCGTTTATCGCGTCGGCGGTTTAGTTGACACAGTTATCCCGTATGATCAGGGCGGAAACGGTTTTGTGTTTATCGAATACACGCCGAAAGCTTTTTTAAATGTGATTAAAGAAGCTATTAATATTTATAGCGATTCAGAAGCTTTTAGTCAGATTGTGGCTCAAGCTTTTAAGGCAAATTTTTCGTGGGAGAGTTCCGCGCGGCAGTATGTCGGGCTTTATAATCAATGCTTAAAGAACTTGTAAAAAAAAGAAGTATTGTCGTCGGCGTTACAGGCCAGCTGTCTAGCGGCAAGTCAAGTGTTTGCGCGATGATGGCTGCTTTAGGCGCTAGTGTTATCAACGCGGATCTTCTTGCTCACCGCGCTTTGCGCAAAAATGGCGCGTGTTTTAAAAAAGTGGTCTTAGCCTTCGGAAAGGATATTTTGGACAAAGGCGAAATTGATCGCAAAAAACTTGCGGGAATCGTTTTTGCAAGCCCGTTACAATTGCGCAAGCTCGAGGGGATTGTTCATCCTTTTGTTATTAAAGAAACGCAAAAGGAAATCTCGCTTTTAAAAAAGGGTGGCAAAAAAATTATTGTACTTGATGTCCCTTTGCTTTTTGAGTCGGGGATGAACAAGTTTACCGATTTGACGGTTGTCGTCAAAGTCAATAAAAAGACTCAGATGCAAAGATGTTTAAAGCAGGGTCGTTTTAATCGCACTCAGGCTCTTATGCGCATAAAGTTTCAATGGCCAATGAGCGAAAAAGCTCGTCGGGCTGATATCATCATCGACAATGGAGGAACACTTATAAAAACACAAAAACAGGTCAACGCAATTATTGAAATGATCAAACGCAGGTATATAACATTTAACAATACACCAACACACAAGGAAAGAGAACATGCCAAGAACATCGAAAGAAAAAGTTAATGAAGAAGAAATGCAGCCTGTTAAACCGGTAGCTAAAAGCCCAGAGAAAGAAAAGAATAGCGAGGAGGAGGCTACTGTTGCGGCGGGGCGTGCAGTGCAGATTGATATCACAAAGTTAAAGGACATGAAAATGTCTGACTTAACCAAGCTTGCCCGCGAAATGGGCGTTGAGAATCCTAGCGGTTTAAAAAAGCAGGATTTGATTTTTAAAACTTTGCAGAAGCAGGCTGAAAAAGAAGGCCTGATGTTCGGTGAGGGAACCCTTGAGATTTTGACGGAAGGCTTTGGCTTTTTGCGCTGTGCCAATTATAATTATTTGCCATGCCCCGACGATATTTATATTTCTCCGTCGCAGATCAGACGTTTTGATCTTAAAACGGGGGATAATGTCAGCGGACATATCCGGCCGCCGAAGGAAGGCGAGAAGTATTTTGCTCTCCTTAAGGTCGAAGCCGTTAATTATGAAAATCCCGAGAAGAGTAAGGACAAAATCTTTTTTGATAACTTAACACCGCTTTATCCGCGTGACCGTTTAAAGCTGGAAACCACTGCAACCGAAATTTCGACAAGAGTTATGGACCTTTTGACGCCGATTGGTAAAGGGCAGCGGGCGCTTATCGTAGCTCCGCCCTACAGCGGCAAAACTGTTCTTTTGCAAAAAATCGCTAATTCGATTACTCTTAATAACCCGGATATTGTGCTTATCGTGCTTTTGATTGACGAGCGTCCTGAGGAAGTCACCGATATGCAAAGAGGCGTTAAGGGCGAGGTCATCGCTTCGACCTTTGATGAACCGGCCGAACGCCACGTGCAGATTGCGGAAATCGTCCTCGAAAAAGCCAAACGCTTAGTTGAGCACAAACGCGACGTTGTTATTTTGCTCGATAGTATTACTCGTTTGGCACGTGCTTATAATACGGTTGTTCCACACAGTGGAAAGATTCTTTCCGGCGGGGTGGACTCCAATGCTCTTCATAAGCCCAAACGTTTTTTTGGTGCGGCTCGCGGAGTTGAAGAGGGCGGCAGCTTGACGATTATCGCAACAGCCCTTGTCGATACGGGCAGTCGTATGGACGAAGTTATTTTTGAAGAGTTTAAGGGAACTGGTAACATGGAACTTCAACTAGACCGTAACCTGTTTCAACGTCGTATTTATCCGGCGATTGACATTAAGCGTTCAAATACACGTCACGAAGAACTTCTTCTTAAGGAAGAGGAATTGCAACGTGTGTGGCTTCTTCGCAAAGCGATCAATGATCTTAATACCGCCGAGGCCATGGAGCTTTTGATCGACCGCTTAGGCAAGTACAAGAGTAACAAAGAGTTTTTGGATAATATGAATAAATGAGTTCGAGGGCATGTTTCTTATAATTAAAAGGAGAACAAAAAAATGAAAACCGAAATACACCCAAATTACACCCAAACAACCATTACTTGCGCCTGCGGGGAAGTGATTCATACCCGTTCGACCAAGCAGAACATCCGTATCGAAATTTGTTCCAAGTGTCATCCGTTTTATACCGGCGAGAAAAAGTTTGTGGATTCGGCCGGGCGTATTGAGCGTTTTGAACAACGTTACAAAAAAGGTAAAAAATGATCAATTTGGAGAAGCTCAACAAAACCAGAGACCGTTATCGCGAACTGGAAGGGCTCCTCGCCGATGCGACGATCATTGAAGATCAGAAGCAGTATCAACGGTATGCCAAAGAATTTTCTTTGCTAACGCCATTGGTCGATACTTTGAAAGAACATGATGCTGTTTTGGCGCAAATTGCAGAGTTAAAAAAACTGCTGCAAGAAAAGCAGGACAAAGAGTTCGAGTCGCTTATCCGTGCGGAGCTTTTGGATCTGGAAAACCAGGTCGTTGAAATTGAAAAAAAGATCGACGAACTTGTCAATCCTCGTCGGGTCGACAAAGATACGGGAGTTATTATCGAAATCCGCGCTGGGACCGGCGGGCAGGAAGCGTCTCTTTTTGCGGCGGATCTTTTTCGGATGTATTCTCGATATGCTCAGCGTCAGGGTTGGCAAAGTGAAGTGATGAGCAGTCACGAATCGGAAGCGGGAGGTTTTAAGGAAATTGTTTTAAGCGTTTCCGGGACCGGTGCGGCGCGCCATTTAAAATGGGAAAGCGGTGTCCATCGCGTACAGCGCGTGCCTACGACGGAAGCCTCGGGCCGCATCCATACCTCGGCGGCTACTGTGGCGGTATTAGAAGAACCCGAAGAAGATGTCGAAATCAAAATTGATCCTAAAGATTTAAAAATCGATGTTTATCGTTCCTCAGGCCCGGGCGGGCAAAGTGTCAACACGACAGATTCCGCCGTGCGGATGACCCATTTCCCGACGGGAATTGTCGTGGTCTGTCAGGATGAGCGTTCACAGCTTAAAAACCGCGCCAAGGCGATGCGTGTTTTGCGTGCGAGAATCAAGGACAAGATGGACCAGGAAAATTTTGAAAAGACCAGCAAGGATCGTAAAGCCCAAATTGGTACCGGTGACCGCAGTGAAAAAATTCGGACGTATAATTTTTCGGACCATCGTGTTACGGATCATCGTATAGGGTTTACGACACATCAGCTGGATAATGTCATGGACGGCGATTTGGACGATTTGACCAACGCTTTGCTTCGGGAAGAGGACAAAAATTTACAAGAACAACAACAGCAGGCGCAGCAATGACCCCGCAAGAATTAATGTTGACCGAAATTTTAGATTGCCAGCGTGCCGAACTTTATACCAAAGAAGTCTGCTTGACGCCTGCGCAGCAGTTGACTTTTGATGCGATGCAACAGCGTTTTAGTCGCAATGAGCCGCTGCAATATATTTTAGGACAAACGCATTTTTTTGGTTTTCCGTTTAAAGTCGATTCGCGGGTCCTTATTCCTCGTCCGGAAACAGAGCTTTTGGTCGAAAGCCTTTTGGATTTTGTTCTGCGTTATGAAATCCGTGATCTTAGGATTTTGGACGTCGGGACAGGCTCTGGAAATATTGCGATTGCTCTGGCCAAATCGCTTTCGGGTGCACGAATCGTGGCTATGGATATTTCTGAAGATGCGCTAAAAGTTGGTCGAGAAAACGCGCGGTGTAACGGAGTTTCTTCTCGGATTGATTTTGTCCATTGTGATGCCTTTGAATTTTTTGAGAATTACCGTCAGGCCGAAAAAGGTTTTGATATAATTGTCTCCAATCCGCCGTATATTGCAACGCCGCTTTTGGCGTCTTTGCCGGCGGATGTCCGTCAAGAGCCGCAATTGGCCCTTGATGGCGGGCCGGATGGGTTAAAGTTTTATCGGGTGCTTATCGAAAAGGCGAAACGTTTTTTGAAAGATCATGCGGTTTTGGCGTGTGAAATCGGTGACGGACAAAAGGAAGCGTTGGGCACCTTGCTTGGCGAGCATGGATTTGAAAACGTTTATTTTAAAAACGATTACCGTGATACCCCGCGATACTTTTTAGCACAGGTTTAACATAAAGTGAGGACATTCGTTTATGGACAAATTAGTCATTGAAGGCGGTAAAAAACTTGCTGGCGATATTAAGGTCAGCGGCTCAAAGAATTCGACGCTGCCGATTTTGGCAGCCACTCTTTTGACCGACGAGAAATGCGTCATCCACAACGTTCCTAAGCTGCGCGATACCCTAACGATGATTAAGCTTTTGCGTTCGCTGGGAAAAACGGTCGACTACAATAATAATACTGCAGTTATCAGCGGCGCGGCCAACAGTTCGACGGCGGAATACAAACTTGTTTCGACGATGCGCGGCTCGTTTTGCGTGATGGGACCGTTATTGTCAAAGTTTCGTAGCGCTAAAGTTTCTCTGCCCGGTGGATGCGTTATCGGGATTCGACCAGTTGATTTGCATATTAAAGGTTTTAAAGCTTTAGGGGCGACGATTGAAGTTGAAGGCGGTTATGTGATTGCCAAAGCCCGAGTGTTAAAAGGGGATTTGATTTATTTGGGCGGTGTTTTTGGCCCATCGGTGTTAGCTACTGGAAATGTGATGATGGCCGCTGTCTTGGCAACGGGGGAAACGATTATTGAAAGCGCGGCTTGCGAGCCGGAGGTTGAAGAGCTTACTGAATTTTTGATTAAGATGGGTGCGCACATCGAAGGCAAAGGGACGTCCCGGCTAGTTATTCGAGGTGTCAAACGTTTGCATGGCGCAGAATACACCATTGGCCCGGATCGGATTGAAGCTGGCACGTTTGTTCTTATGGCGGCCGCGACACAAAGTCGGCTTACGATTCGCAATGTCAGGTATGCTCAGCTTCTGGTTTTGATGGATCGCTTGGAAGCTGCCGGCGTGCGTTTTAAAAAAGGAAAAGATTCGTTAACGGTGATTGGTCCAAAGAAGCTCAAGCCAGTCAGTGTGACAACTTATCCGTATCCGGGTTTTCCGACGGATTTGCAGGCGCAGTTTATGGCGCTTATGGCGATTACTCCGGGAGTCAGTGTGATCAACGACAAAGTTTTTCCGGACCGCTTCATTCATATTGCCGAGCTTAATCGCATGGGAGCTAATATCCGTCGAGACAGTGGGGTCGCGATTGTCGAAGGGGTCAAGACCTTGTATGGCGCGCCAGTCATGGCATCCGATTTGCGGGCGTCGGCTGCTTTGGTGCTCGCAGGTTTAGCGGCTAAAGGAAAAACCGAAATTCACCGCATTTATCATTTGGAACGCGGATATGAAGATTTAGAAGCCAAACTCAAAAAAGTCGGCGCGGTCATTTACCGCGAAAAAGAATAATGATCACCGGTAACGCTTTTCTGTTGACCTTTCGCCGGAACGCTTGTCAGCCCCGGCGTGGCTGGACTGCGCTCGATGCTCGGATTCGCTCTCTCTCCTTCGGAGAGAACCATGCCCGCTCGTCCTCGCAACGTCCGGACTACAGGTCATCTGAAAAGCGTTTGTATAAAATGCTTACTTAAGGAATATTGATGCTACTCATCATCGATAATTTTGATTCATTCACATATAACTTGGTGCAATACTTTGGCGAGCTTAAGGCGGATATGAAAATTTTTCGCAACAATGCTTTGACCGTCGAAAAAATTCGCAAATTAAAACCTTCCCGGATTGTGATTTCACCTGGCCCCGGCCGGCCGGAGGATGCGGGTGTGACCGTCGAAGTTATCCGAGAGTTTAGCGGCAAAATTCCTATTTTAGGTGTTTGCTTAGGCCATCAGGCCATTGGGTATGCGTATGGCGGAAAAATTATTGGCGCTAAACATCTGATGCACGGCAAGACTTCCCCGATTGCGCACAAGGGAACGGATATTTTTAAAAACCTCGATAACCCGTTTGAAGCGACTCGCTACCACTCGTTGGTCATTGACCCTAAATCTTTGCCGGAGTGTTTGGAAATTACCGCGTGGACCAAGGACAAAGACAAAGAAATTATGGGCGTGCGCCACAAAAAATTTCCGCTGTGGGGCGTACAATTTCATCCGGAGTCTATCCTGACTACCTCGGGAATGGGTATCTTAAAAAACTTCCTAAAGCTTTCGTAAATTTTATGGATGCGTATATTCAGAAATTGCAGAATCGCCAGGATTTGACAGAAGGCGAAATTCAGGCTGTTATGCGTTTGATCATGTCAGGTCAGGCCCCGCATCAGTCGATGGCGGCGTTTTTGATAGCTCTTAACGAAAAGTCGCCCTCAATTGAGGAGATTACCGGTGCCGCAAAAATTCTGCGAGATTTTTCGCTCGAAGTTAAAACCAAGCACCCTGTTGTCTTAGATACCTGCGGGACTGGGGGAGACAAAAAGGGCACGTTTAATATTTCAACAATAACAGCGTTTGTGGTCGCTGGTGCAGGTGTGGTTTTGGCGAAGCATGGGAATCGGTCTGTTTCAAGTCATTGTGGAAGTGCGGATGTGTTGGAAGCTTTGGGTGTGAATATTAGCATCGATCAAAAATATTTAGGCGAGTGTTTGGACAGAATCGGTATTGCATTTTTGTTTGCACAAAAATTGCATCCGGCGCTCAAGAACGTTGCCGCTGTTCGAAAAAGTTTAGGAACAGAGACCATTTTTAATATTCTCGGTCCGTTGCTTAATCCGGCCAAGGCCACGCATCAGATGATGGGCGTTTATAGCCGCGATTACGTCGAGCCTTTGGCTCGGGTTTTAAAAAATTTGGGCCTGCGCCGGGCTTTTGTTGTGCATGGCCACGATGGGCTTGATGAAGTGACGACGACTGCCAAAACATTTGTCAGTGAGTTTAATGGCCACGAAATTCTCAGTTACGATATCGATCCGGTTGAGTTAGGTTTTTTGCCGGCCAAAGAATCTGATCTTAAAGGTTTAGATTTAAAAGGCAATGCCGCGATTGTTTTAGATGTCTTAAAAGGAGCATTGGGACCCAAACGAGATATTGTCGTTTTAAACGCGGCGTGTGCTTTGTATTGTGCAGAAAAAGTTTTGAGTATTTCTGAGGGGATTGCTTTAGCCAACGATTCTATCGATAGCGGCAAAGCTTTGCAAAAATTAGAAGAATTAAAAGCTTTTACAAATGGTGTCATTTCATGAGCCGCGACTTTTTAAAAGAGATCGTCGAGTATAAAAAAGAATTGCTCGAGCAAAAAAGCGGTTATTATGCGGCGCTTAAGAAGAATGTCAAGACCTCCCCGCATACCCGCTACGGGCTTTTTAAGAAAGCCATCGAAAAGCCCGGGCGCATGAATTTGATTGCCGAAATTAAAAAGGCGTCCCCGTCGGTTGGAATTATCCGAGAGCCATTTGATTTGACTGGCTTGGCGAGGGTTTATGCTGAAAATGGGGCGGACGCACTTTCGGTTTTGACGGAAGATAAATATTTTTTGGGTAAGCCAACGTATATTAAAAAAGTTAGCGAAGAGGTCCTTTTGCCGGTTTTGACCAAAGATTTTATTATTCACGAACATCAGATTTTTGAAACGTTTTGTCAGGGGTCAAGTGCTATTCTTTTGATTGTTGCGATTTTAGAGGATGCTTTGCTCAAGGATTTGATACAAGTAGCCTCCGATCTTGATATGGATTGTCTCGTCGAGGTCCATGATGAAAGTGAACTTTTTCGGGCGCTTAAAAGTGGCGCGCAAATTATCGGGATCAATCATCGCAATTTGGCAACCCTGACCATTGATTTGAGCGTTAGTCAAAAATTGGTGCCGCAGATTCCTAAAGGTAAAGTGATCGTTTCCGAAAGCGGCATTAAGACGCACGCTGAGATTGAAATGTTGCAAGCGTTAGGCGTTAACGCGGTTTTGATTGGTGAGAGTTTTTTAAGATCGTTTGACGTTGGAGCGAAGGTTAGGGAAGTTATGGGCAGAAGGGAATAGTTCTTAAATTTAATTTATAAGTTTTGGGGAACCCTCTATAGCGAACTTAGAATCTGCGGGCGTTTACTTTGATTTTGAAAAAGCGCCCCAGTTTCTTGTGAGCGAAGAGGGTTTCTCCAAAACTTATATCATTTGAAAGGATCGTATGTTAAAAGCAAAAATTTGTGGGATTACTGATACGAAGGATGGCTTGTTGGCCGCGTCTTTAGGCGCTTGGGCGTTGGGTTTTATTTTTTATAAAAAGAGCAAACGCTTTGTCGGGCCGTATAAGGCGAAGAAAATTATTTCGGATTTGCCGCCGTTTGTCACACCCGTCGGTGTTTTTGTCGATCAGAAGCCGGGAGCGGTTAAGGAAATTGCTGAGTTTTGCGGTTTGCGGGTTTTGCAGTTTCATGGCGATGAGGATCCAGATTTTTGTAAGCGTTTTGATAAATACAAGATTATCAAAGTTTTTCGTGTCAAAGAAGATTTTGATATCAATGTTTTGCGCCCGTATAAGTCATTAGTCAGTGCTTTTTTATTTGACCGTCATGAAGAAGGCGTGCAAGGGGGGACGGGAAAGACTTTTGACTGGAAGCTCATCAAGGAAGCCAAGAATTTTGGCGTTCCGATTATTCTCTCCGGTGGGATTCATTCTAATAATGTTCGAACTGCTTTTGAAGAGATTAACCCTTATGCCGTGGATGTTTCCAGTGGCGTTGAAGATGCGCCGGGCAAAAAAAGCGAGCGGTCTTTACGCGAATTTTTTAGCCAACTGGTTTTGCCTGTCACCGTTTAAATTTTTTTCATCTCTGTCCGTTCTAAAAGAATTTGTAAATGATGTTTAGTAGGTACCCGTTTTTCCCGCCCCCACCGTGGGGCGGGTTAGGGTGGGGGGGTATGAAAAATTTGCCTTTTTGACGTGTTTTCTTTATACTTTAGTTGTGTATCTTATCTGTATTTGCGGCCTAATCTAATTTCCATTTGACAAAATCTGTTACTGGTACTTTTCCTAAGAGGGACGAACTCTATTGCAGGTTTGAAAGAACCAGAATTGGCGGCCAGTTCGGCCGTTTAAAAATCCCCCGTTCCCCCTTTGCTAAAGGGGGTTGTAAAGTTGGGGATTTAATTAACCCCCTTTACTAAAGGGGGTGCCGTAAGGCGGGGGATTTAAGTTATTTTATGATAAAACTTAACACAAAAAATAAGCATGCCTTGCGTCGCAATATTGCTTGCGGCATTCTTTTGGCTTTTTTCGTCAACATGGTTTTGGCGCCGATAAGTCCTGCCTTTGCTCAAGGTGCCGGTGTGCCTGCGCTGGGTAATTTCCAACCGCCGGTTTTATTAGGTCTTAAAATTCATCCCGAGAATCCGCTTTTGTTTGATTTTATCGTCGATCAAGGTCAGTCGAAACTTTCTAATGACGAACTTAAAAGTGAAACAACAAAGCTCGTCAAATATTTTCTCGCTGCCTTAACGATTCCCGACAAAGAAGTTTGGGTTAATCTTTCTCCGACCGAAAAAGATAGAATCATTCCTGATGTGCTGGGCCAGACGACGATGGGAAAAACCATGCTCGAGCAGGATTATGTTTTGAAACAATTGGCCGCATCGCTCACCAATCCCGAAACGGATTTAGGTAAGAAATATTGGGATCAGGTTAATGGGGTAAGGACGTTAGACGCTGGACGTTTGACGCTAGAGAAAAACTCAACCACCAGTGTCCAGCCTCCAACGTCTAGCGACTTTAACAAGGTCTGGATCATGCCTGCTAAAGCCGAAGTGTTAGAAAGCAATGGCATTGTCTTGGTTGGTGAAAAGCGTTTGAAGGTCATGATGGCGGAAGACTTAACTCCCCCCAACCCCCTCTTTAAAAAAGAGGGGGAGAGCAGGAATGCTCTAGCAACCCCATCTTCAGATAAAAAGAGTACTTTATTAACCTTCTCTTTAGATAAAGAGGGGGAGAGTGGGGTAACCCCTTCTTCAAATAAAGAAAATTTTCTAGTAACCCACTCTTTAGATAAAGAGGGGGAAGGGGGAGTTCTGAAATCCAACCTCTCGTCCGAAATTTTCCGTACCACCATCCTTCCCATCATCGAAAAAGCGGTCAACGAAGGCAAAGATTTTGCCGACGTGCGCCAAATTTATAATTCGGTCATCTTAGCCGCGTGGTACAAAAAATCCCTGAAAGAAAGTTTGCTCGGCAAAATTTATACCGATAAAGGCAAAGTCGCCGGCGTTGAAACCGACGACAAACAGATGAAACAGCGAATTTACGAGCAATATTTAGCCGCCTTCAAAAAAGGCGCGTACAACCTTATAAAGGAAGAAGCCGACGAGTCAGGCGAACTTATTCCGAGAAAATACTTTAGCGGTGGGATTGAAATGCTTGGAAATACTGTAAACGTGTTAAACCGTAGAGCTGCATCGCCATTACAGGTCAATCAGACTTTGTCGGCCAGCTCAACAGTTTCCAGTGCGACTGTTCGGTTGGCTGAGTCATCTCAGAGAGAAATAGTTTCTAGTATCGTGCAAGCCGAAAAAAGTCGTGTTATTTATAATAGCAGGCCATATCTGGTGTCTGAGATAGTTCCTCTCTTGACTGAACTTCTTTCCTATTGGGAAAATCCTGAAAATATTCAAGCCCCAGCAGCTTCGGCGTATGTTCATGGTACGAAAAGAAAAGTAAGTATACAACTTTTACCTGTCCCTGATAATTCAATTGCCTTTAATGCCCGTCGCAGGAAAGCTGTGAAATTAGAGAATCTCATTAAAGCATTACGTATGAACAATAAAGAGAGACTTGCTGGAATAAGATTTCTTAATATTAGTGTTCTAGATAATTATCAGCTTAATATTTTTATGCCTAGCAATTTGAGCGTTACTGCTGAGGACATTTTTAGTATATTTAAAGAAAAATTGTTGCCGCTTATTCGTAGTGAACTTGAAAAATATTCTCTGGACGCCAAGCAGCCAGAAGATTATTGGGCCAGTGCGTCTAAAAAAACATCTTTTTTGCTTGCAGGGCACCAAGATAAAATTGCCACTGCCCTTGACGCTAATTTTCACAAGTTTGATGGTAACGGTAATTTTTACGATTTAAAAGCAACTTTGTCAGATCCCTCTAGAGTTAGGTTGCAAGAAATTTTTTCGAAAATACAAAATATAATCGCCGAAGTTTTGGGTGACGCTGAGAGTTTTGAATCACAAAAGGCAACGTTATTGGGGCATCAAATTTATATTCAGACAGAGAAAGCGGCCTATGTTAACGAAAGTCTTATTCAGGTAGCTCTTGCAAGCGATATCCTTTCAAATTGGAAAAAGAATGTGCGATTTCGAGAAAGACTGGCGCCCGAAATTTCAAAGTTCGAAAAGCCTCTTGTTCAGGTCACAGGTGTCCTTTTGAGACCGGATCTGATTATTGATTTTATATTACTTGAAGATGATTTGGGCGTCGTTAAAACAGTCAAAGAAACAGCAGTTCAAGTAGCAAAAGAAGATAGGAATACGCCTACATTTCTTTCAGACACGCTTGCCGCAACGATTGCCTATTTGTATGGGAAAAATATAAGTCGCAAGCAACTTTTGGCCCTTAATCAACGTTTAAGTGAAATTAATGATCAATTGCAACAATATCCGATTACGTTTTTTATTGACGAAATTCAGCTGCAAGCTGTTACGAAAAAAGGATTTGTGGTTACTGCCAGTAAAACACTTAAGCTTTCCGCATCGAGTTCGGTTAACAAGCAAAATTCGGATGCTCCTACTCTCGTCGGCGGGCTTGACTCCCAAGTCGGCGGTATTGACTTTGACCCGACGAACATGAATTTGCAAATCAAGCGCGACGGACGCGGTGTTCCTTTGCCTTTGCCAGAGCAAAATTTGGAACAGATCAATGTCCAGGGCTTGTTTCCCGTGATCATTAACATTACGCCAATCAATGCAGAGACTTTGCCAATTTTTCTTGGCCAAGCTCCCAAAGAACCAGCTAAGGAAATTGAACAAGTCTCGGGGACATCGAATTCTTAAATCCGGGCCCTTGTTTCTCATAAAGGCATATGGTATGGTTTGACTAAGCCGATAAAGGCAAACCCGTCGAAAGGCGGGGGCATCCCGAAAGGGATCGCGCGGCCGGATTTGTGGACCGCGCGGCAAAGCTCCAGACCTACATTGTCTTCAAGCCGAAAAGGCCCTCGTGGTATGCGGGCAACGTGTAGACACGGTGAAGGTGATGGGACAATACGGTGGCTGAGTTGCCGAAGGGGAACCGGCGTTGCGCGTTTTGTGCCGGCTTTATCGGCCCCCTCTCTTTACCCTTAAACCCAAATTTTGCATTACAAGTCATTACGCGACGATACGTCGCGCACAAAAAAGTGAATGCAAAATTTGCCTTCGGTTGTCCCACAGGGACAAGGATTAACCCCGCACGTCTCGACGAAGTCGCGACATGCGGCCCTTTGGGCGGCTTTTGCTTGGCCAAGCAGAAGCTTGGCTAATGCAAAATCCGGGGTAAATTTTTAAGGGTATTTTTATTCTTAGGTAAATTTTCTTTCAAACTTTGGCTGTGTGTTATAATACCGCCCATGTCCGAAAAATTATTGCGGGTTTATAAGCCGTTTGATTTGCACAAAGTCAAAGAGCATCTTTTGATTTATGGGGATTTGTCTGGCCAATGCGCGCATTGTCAGAACATGGACGTAAAATTAGAAATGGTTTCGTGTCCTAATTGCCGCACAGATTTTCGCTACGTCGCTTTTCGCAATGTCCATCATCACATGCCAAAAATTATTAACATCAATGCCAATCGTCATGATTTAACTATTATCGATTTTGACGATTACAGCCGAACTTTAGGCGCCAAAAAAGCAGAGGATTTTTTCAAATGATTAACGATCAACGTTTGATTAAGCTGACACAAAAAGTGATTAGTTTTAATAGCGAAAATCCGCCGGGCAATGAACTGGCTCTGGCTAATTTTATAGAAGAGGATATGCGCTCTTTAGGGATCGAAGTTAAAATTCATACTTTTGAAAAGGACCGGCCGAACATTGTCGCAACGCTCAAAGGGACGGGCCCCAATGCCGCGAAGAATTCGGTTTTGCTCACTCCGCATTTTGATACGGTTCCCATTGGTGGAGGATGGAAGTTTGATCCACTGGGTGGTCAGATTAAGGCCGGGAAAATTTATGGCCGCGGGGCCAGTGATGATAAGGGGAATTTGGCTTGCTGTATGGAAGTCATGCGCAGTCTGGTTGAGGACAAGGTGAGTTTTCAAAACGATGTCATTATGGCCGCAACAGTCGACGAGGAAACTGGAAGCAAGGCGGGGATTATTCCGCTGTTGGATAAGAAAATTTTAAAGCCGGGGTTTGGATTGATTGTTGACTCGGATGAATTTTATACGATTATCGCACAAAAGGGTTTGCTTCATACGCGCATACAGATTTTTGGAAAGAAAGCGCATGGGGCGTACAATTGGCGTGGGGTCAATGCCATTGAACAGGCCAGCGAAGTTATTCGGCTTTTAAAAGCGCATCAGTTTAAATTTAAGAAACATGTACTTTTGCGTCCGCCGACGATGAATATCGGGACGATCCGCGGAGGCGACAAGGTCAATATGGTCGCAGACTTCTGCGAGTTTTCGCTGGACACACGCTTTTTGCCGGGGATGAAATCATCGGATGTCTTGGCGCAGATTAAAACGATTGTAAAAAAAGTGACGCCCAAATTTAAAATTATTATCGACGATTTACAGCAGCCTTACGAAATTGCGGCGGATCATCCGTTTGTCAAAACGTATGTTGATACAGCAAAGGCGATGAAAATTCCAGCCCAAGTTAAGGCCAGCGAAGGGGCGACGGTGATTACGTTTTTTAAGAAACACGGTATTCCCGCCTTTGCCACCGGCTATGGCGCTAAGGGCACCGCGCACACAACCGATGAGTATGCCAAGGTCAAGACGCTGACCAAGGGAGCGAGGTTGTTGGAGAGGTTTATTAAGGAATTTGATCAAAAGGGTTAGACGCTGGACGTTGGACGCTGGTGGTTGAGAAGAAAAAATAAAATATGAAAAGAAAATTATTTCTAGTAATTTTAACTGTGATTACCGGTGTTACATTTTGTTCGACGGCAAAGGCGACTAATGATGTTAATGACTTTGTCGGTGAAAAGATAACGTACTCGATTAAGCAGATGGGTTTAAAAGCCGGGGAGGCGGTTTTAAGTTTTGAAGGCCCTGTGACCCGCGAAAATAAAGATTTTATGCTCATCGTTTTTAAAGCGACGGGTATGAATTTTATGGATTTAGAAAAGATTTATGCCGACCCGCAAACACTTTTGCCTCAAATCGTTGAACGCGACCTTAACATTTTTGGCAAGAAAGAACAGATTGTCGAATACTATGAGCCGCAAAACGGCAAAGTCCGCGTGGTTAAAACTGCCGCTGGAAAATCCTCAGAACAGGTGATTACAAAAAAAGGGGAGTTGGACAATATTTACTGTTTTATTTATCGTTATCGCCGTGACGCTGATTTTAAGATAGCAGACAGCTTGGCAATCAATTTGCCGACGATGGATTTGCAAATCAAGTTAGAAGCACAAAAGGAAATCACCACCGCTGGGAAAAAGTACCAAGCTTTTTTTATGCAAAGCACACCGTCAAAATATAAATTGTGGTTTGATGTCAGCCGTCAAAAGATCCCGCTTCGCATCGATGGGGCAGTCGGTGTCGGAAGTACGACAATGACGATGAAAAGCTACGAAACTAAAAGCGCGTTTGCGCGTTTGGCCCAATAAATTTTTTAATCCCAAATTTTGCATTACAACAACAAACGAATATGAAAAAAATAATCAGCATCGCCGTGCTTGTTGTGTTTTTTTTGCAAGGGGTTTTGCCGGCGACTTTTGCTCAAAAGGCACTGGAAGGCAGTCCTTTGTTGATGTCTGCGAGTGTTCTTGGCAGGTATTTCCAGCCGCCGGTTTTGCGGGCGATTAAGATTGATGTCGAGGATCCCTTTACCTTGGAATTTGTCGTTGATCCGGGAGATTCTCCGGCAAGCGCCGCTGATCTAAAGGATGAAACCAATCGGTTGGTTAAATATTTTTTGGCAGGCTTAACACTGCCTGAAAATGATCTATGGGTCAATCTTTCGCCGTATGAAAAAGACAGGATTATTGCCGATGAGTTTGGCGCAACACAGATGGGACGCGATCTTTTGGCACAAGATTATTTGTTAAAGCAGATAACAGCTTCCCTGATGGTTCCCGAAGGAGACGTCGGTAAAAAGTTTTGGAACGAAATTTATCGGCGCGTAAAGACCCAATATGGGGATGTTGATATCCCGGTTAATACATTAAACAAAGTGTGGATAGTTCCAGACAAAGCAGAGATTAGCGAAGAGCTCGGGGTCGCGTATATTGGTGAAAGCCATTTGAAGGTTTTGTTAGAATCAGATTATTTGGCACTTGAAAAAAACGGGCAACACGCTGACACTCCAGAGCAGAAAACGGCCAAAGACATTTTACGTGAGATTATTCTTCCGGTCCTCGAAAAAGAAGTCAACGAAGGGCGCAATTTTGCTCTTTTAAGACAAGTTTACCATTCGCTTATTCTCTCAGCTTGGTATAAACAAAAAATTAAAAGCGGCCTTTTAGCGGCGGTCTATGTTGACCAAAAAAAAGTTACGGGGATTAATAATGTTGATCCCAATATATCTAAAAAGATATGGTCGCAGTATGAAGAATTGTTTCGAAAAGGAGTTTATAATTCCATCAAAGAAGAGTTAGACCCACTTTCGCAGGAAATTATTCCTCGCAAATATTTTATGGGAGGTTTTGGGTTTGACAATATCAATAACGTGCTTGTGACATCGTCGGGGATTACGACCCCTCGAATCGTTGCCGGATTTGTGGCTGGGGTGCAACTTCTTTCTGCTCTACCTCTGCCAGCTTTTGCTCAAAATGAACTTGGGCAAGGCCAAGGCCCCCATGAAAGTATTGAAAAACCCGATCCTCGTTCGGCTTTTGAACAACAGCGAAAAGATTATTGGCTTAACTTTGCACATACGGACCCGGACCGCATTTTTTCATATGCTGCGCAGTTTATGGAGGAGCCGTTTGCAATGGACATTCTTAAGCAAGCCGTTAGGAGTGAAAATGTTTTGTATGTTCAGGGCGGCGTTTTTCGCGATGCTTACCGGTATTTGGAATATGAAAAGGGGTGGGAGTTTTTTGAATGGTTGGCTGAAAATTATGATCGTGCGGGGTTTTTGCTGGTTTCAGCTAATTTTACCAAGATTAAATCGCCAGAGCGTGCCTTAGAAATTATTGCCAGGTTTTCATCGCTGGAACTGCTAAATTTTATGAGCAACACAGAGAGTGCTTTGAGAAATGAAGATGTGATCCGCCAAATGATAGATGAGTCATCGTCTCAGAGGTTGCAGTTGATAAAGCAGATATCGCAGTTGCCGTTAAAGTGGCAAGAAAGAAAGATGATGGTACCGTTTATTCCGATGATGTTAAATAATGAAATGACGATTTTGCAGGCACAGGAATTAGTCGGTGATGTGGACAGGTATATGAAAACTTTATTTTTGATTTTAAAAAATCCGGCGTATGCCAATGATCGAAAGCCTGTTATTTTTCGGCTTATCGAATCATATTTTTTGTCTACCTATTTTCATGAAACAATTTATCCTGCAAAATGGGAGCCTGCCGCGATTGACGCTTATTTGGAAAACTTTTCGGCCCAGGACTTGTATTACTCGTGGGTCGGTTTAGTGCCCGGCGAACTTTATAATATAGTGTTTGCCAAACTGCTTAAAAAGCTAGGAACAGATTCAGTAAATTTTTATGATGTCCCCGAAAGTTTATTTTTTCGTGTTAATGAATCAATGTTAAATACCACGTCTGTGCAGAAAAAAGATTTGATGTCGGTGCTCAGCGTTGACCAAAAATTTAGTTTGGTCAATGAGCTTTTGGCACGATTCGAGCGAGCGCGTGCGAATAATAACAGTTCGGTCGAACTTTTTAAAACAGTTTCTGATTTTTTAGCTCAGATTAAGGGTGAGGAATTTTTACCTGAAAGTCGTCAAGCAGTCGAGTTTAATCGTCTTGTGGCTAAACATCAAGCGCTTCTAAATGCTTTTTTACTTGAGATTGGCAAAGACCCTCAGGCGTTTTTAGGTGAGTTTAAACGGGTAAAGGATGCGGGGATATTGGCGGATAATCCGATGGTAAAGGTTTTTTCTGAAATTAATCGTTTTCCTTTAGCGGCGATGTTAAAGCCCACAGATCGGACGATATCGACCGATAAACTTCGACTGGACATGGTTCTCTTATTAGATGATTTGCTCAAAGAGCGTTTGACTCTAAAAGATGCGGCCCAGATTGTTTTAGATAGAGGCCGTTTTTTGCGCCAACTCAATGCGATTGCCTCTAAGCCGGGGCATCTTGCTGAAACCGGAATTAATCAGCGTTTGGGCGAAATTTATATGGAGCTTATTCGTAACATCAATAATTTGCACGAAGCACCCAACGCGCTACGGTTTAAATCCGTTGAAAATTTTTCTGCAGAATATCTTTATCGAGTTATGGTTTATGGTGAAGATGAAATTGTGTATACAACAACTTTTAATGGGCTTTTTGATCGGCTGATGACGGCTATGGATTCTAAACATGAGAATATTTCGCCAGACGAGCTTTTGGATAAAGTCGGGGATTTTAAATTCCGGAATTTTTTTAGGTTGGCCGTAACTTATGGCCGGCAGGAAGAATTTTTGGAAAAAATGAGTTCTCAGAGGCGGCAAGATTTTTTGGTGCGTTTTATTGAGGGAGTATTCGATAAAGACAATGATGCTTCCGCAGAGGCTGCAATTGCGGCGGATGTTATTGATCAATTAAAAGATCCACAATTGTTAGATGCGCTGGCAAAAATTATCAAAGTCCAGTATGAAAAATTTGGGAATGATCGGGAAAAGCGCATCATTTATGGTTTGCTGGCTGGATTACTAAAGGATAAATCGATTTCTGCTGACAAAGAGTGGTTTGTCCGGATGGGAGAAGAATATAAATTGCTCATTAGCAAAGAATTGTCCTCTGCTCAACTTTTTGACGCGAATGGCGAAAATGTTCAGCGTTATGTTTTTTATGACGATAGCGATGCTAAGGCGTCTTTTGCTCATTTTATTGGCAGTTATAAAAATGATCGCAATTGGCGCACGATTGCGTATGATCAATATGTCGAGATAACCTCAGTTTCGGGACAGAAAGTAACGATTCTGGCCAATAAGCCCAGAGATATCGAAAAGAGCAATCTTGCCGTAGACGCTGCTCTAAAGACAGCGAATAAAAAGCCTTCAGTTATTGCTCATCGAGGACATAGTTATTTTTTTAATGGGACAATTGGCTATGTGACCCCGGATGTGGCTTTTGTTGGAGTCGGGGCTTGCGGAGGAGCCAAGAATGTCGGCCAGTTGCTAGAAAAGTCGCCGCAAGCTCACATTGCCGCGACCAAAGGGGTTGGGACGATGAGAATTAATGACCCTTTGTTTATGCTGATTAATAATGATATTCGGACGCTAGGCTATGTTAATTGGGAAAGTGTTTGGACGAGAGCAGAAAAGCAGGCATGGAGCAAGACCAATGAATGGGGCAAATATGTGGGACCTCATAGAAATGTCATGGCGAGTTTCTTGAAAACTTATGATACCCTGATGAGGGCTTCTTCTAGCTCAGCGGTCAATAATTTGGCGTTAAACGGCGGGATTGATTTAAATGCTGTTAACGCAGTTTTGCAGGTTAATGCCAACGGGGAAACTCTAAAATTGTCTATCGACCCGGCATTGTTTCAAAAGTATCAGGCAGTCCCCGGATTTTATCCGGAGATTAAATTTATGCGTCCGGTTGGAAATGTGGTAGAGTATTTAACTTCAGCAATTGTACATTAACCTTGAAAAAGAATATTATTAAACCTATGTCACTCCCCGATAAATCAGGTCATTTTGGCGAGTTTGGCGGCCAGTATGTTCCCGAAACTTTGATGGCTGTTTTGCAGGAATTGGAAACAACTTTTGCTCAAGCGCGGCGCGACAAAAAGTTTAAGGCTGAGTTTGCGCATTACCTTAAAGAATATGCCGGCCGGCCGACGAATTTGTATTTGGCCAAACGTCTCTCGTCGCATTTTAAAAATCTCAAAATTTACTTAAAGCGTGAAGACTTGCTTCACACTGGTGCACACAAAATTAACAATACTCTGGGTCAAATTATTCTGGCCAAACAGATGGGCAAGACGCGTATTATTGCTGAGACCGGCGCAGGACAGCATGGGGTCGCGACGGCAACAGCCGCAGCGCTTTTTGGTTTGCAATGTGAAATTTATATGGGCGCACAGGACATTGAGCGCCAATCGCTTAATGTTTTTCGTATGAAGCTTATGGGTGCTAAAGTTGTGCCGGTCACCAGCGGCTCACAAACGCTTAAAGATGCGATGAATGAAGCCATCCGCGATTGGGTGACCAATGTTCGAAATACTTTTTATATTATCGGCTCCGTCGCTGGTCCGCATCCTTATCCTCTTATGGTGCGGGAATTTCAATCGGTTATTGGAAAAGAAGCACGTCGGCAGTTTTTAGCAAAAGAAAAGAAACTTCCTGATTATTTGGTGGCGTGCGTCGGCGGTGGCAGCAATGCGATGGGGCTGTTTCACGCTTTCTTTACGGATAAGAGCGTCAAAATTGTTGGTGTTGAAGCGGCTGGACATGGTTTGCATAGTGGTGAACACTCGGCGGCGATTTGCGCGGGGCAAACAGGTGTCCTGCATGGGAGCAAAAGTAAACTTTTGCAAACGCCTGATGGGCAAATCAAAATTGCCCACTCGATTGCCGCCGGACTTGATTATCCGGGCGTGGGACCCGAGCATTCGTATTATGCCAAAATTGGCCGCGCCCAATACGTCGGTGTGACCGACAAAGAAGCCATTGGCGGACTTAAACTGTTATCAGAGGCCGAAGGAATTATTCCCGCACTTGAAACGAGTCATGCGATAGGTTTTCTGTCACGGTTAGACAAAGACGCGAAAAAGAACTCGACGGTGATTGTCTGTCTCTCTGGCCGAGGGGATAAGGATGTTAATACGATGAAGGAATTGATTTAGAGACGCTGGACGTTGGTCGCTGGTGGTTGGAGAAAAAAGATGAATCGTATCGATAAGAAATTTAGCGAATTAAAACAGCAAGGCAAGAGTGCATTTATTGCTTTTATCACCGCCGGAGATCCGGATCTGTGCACGACGGTCGAGCTTGTCTTGGCTTTTGAAAAAGCGGGTGTGGACATCGTTGAGCTGGGCGTGCCGTTTTCGGATCCTTTGGCTGATGGGCCAACTATTCAAGCCGCGTCAGAGCGGGCTTTGAAAAATGGCACGACGTTACTTAAGATTTTTGAGGCGGTCAAAGAAATTCGCAAAAGCTCTGACATCCCGCTGGCCTTAATGACGTATTACAACCCGGTTTTTCATTTTGGGGAAAAGCATTTTGTTCAGATGGCAAAATCCGTCGGTGTCGATGGGATTATTGTTCCGGATTTGCCTCCACAGGAAGCTGTGGATTTGATTGCATTAAGCCGCAAAGCGGATATTGCGACAGTTTTCTTTTTGTCTCCAACTACAACAGATGATCGCATTAAAAAAATTGCGCAGGCCTCGACGGGATTTATTTACTATGTTTCTTTGACCGGCGTAACAGGAACAGCTCAAGGTTTGCCCAAGGATATTTTGGCGCGCATTAAGAGGGCCAAAGCGATGACAACAAAGCCAGTATGTGTGGGCTTTGGCGTTTCGACCAGTACACAAGTTAAAGCTATTAGCGCAGTTGCCGACGGGGTCATTGTGGGCAGTGCGATTGTTAAAGAAATTGAGAAACACCGAGGGCAAAGGGATTTGGTGGTAAAGGTTGCGGAGTTTGTAAAAAAATTACGTTGTTGACAGAACTTCCCTTAATCCCATGGATGTCTGAATGATTCTTAGCTTATCGACGATAAACTGTATTTGAGACATG
>CAYNSM010000008.1:0-38112 GCA_964400065.1 uncultured Planctomycetales bacterium | reverse complement strand
AATAAAGAGAAACAACAATATTGGCTGCGGCAATAAGGGCGAGCCAAAGCATCCCGCTTTTGACGGTTGCCAAAAGCAATAAGAATTTTCCAAAGAATCCTGCCAAAGGCGGCATACCGGCCAACGACGTCAAAGCTAGCAAAAGGGTAGCTGCTAAAATGCCTGAACGCTTCGCCAGCCCCGAGTAATCCGCGATTTTGTCGGTGCTTTCAAATTTTGAAACGATAATCACAACAAAAAATGCGGCCAGTGTTGCAAACAGATAGCTAAGAAGATAAAAGTTGATGGCTGATACGCCTAAGACAGACCCGACGGCGACCCCCATAATAAGATATCCGGCATGCCCGATACTTGAATAACCCAGTAGTCTTTTGATGTTTGTTTGGAACATTGCCACAAGATTTCCGTAGGTCATTGTAAGGGCGGCAAGAATAGCCAACACAAAACTCCATTGCGGTTGCCAAGATGCAAAAACACTAAAGAAAAGACGAATCAAAATCACAAATCCGGCGGCTTTTGACCCGACGGATAAAAGTGCCGTGACTGGCGTTGGCGCACCTTGATAAACGTCCGGCACCCACATATGAAAAGGAAAAGCGGCAATTTTAAAAGCTGCGGCAGAAAAGATGAGCACGAAAGCAAAAAGCATCATCGGGGACATCGTATGCGTATTGACGAATGTTTGGATCGCCTCAAAGCGCGTTGAGTGGGTTGTGCCGTAGAGAAAACTTAAGCCATAAAGAAAGAAGCCCGACGCTAAAGATCCTAAAATTAAATACTTCATGCCGGCTTCAAGCGAGTTTTTATCACTTTTAAGATATGCGGTCATCACATAAAGCGAGATGGTAAGAATTTCGAGCGCGATAAAAAGAACCAAAAAGTCGGCCGCAGAAGCGATTAAGCACATTCCAATTAAAGAGAGCCACAAGAGAAAATAAAATTCATTGCCTTTCTTGCCGGAGGATTTAAAGAATTTTTCCGTCATCGGAAAAATAAAAATCATGGTCAAAAGAAAAAAGCCTTTAAAAAACCACGAGAGTGAATCGACGACAAACATGCCGCTAAAAGTTACACCTGCAACATTCTGCTGTGTCAGCCAAAAGCCGCACAATCCAAAGACGGCCAGACAGCTGATTAAGCCTAAGCGTTTTTGGCGTACGCTTTGGGGCAGTAAAATATCGCAGATCACCAAAGCCACAAGGGTGAAGCTCATGAATAATTCCAGATAAATAAGATGCCAATCAACGTTGGGAAACATATAAACTTTCAATTATTGGTTTTGTACTTGGAGTTATGTGATTGAGAATAAGTGACGGCCAGCAGCCGACTAAGATCAAGACAGCCAATAAAAGAACATAAGGCAATTTTTCGGTTAAAGTTTTGGCATCTTTTAAATTTGCCCAAAGAGGATTAAGCGGCCCTTGAAAACCTAAACGAATCGCTTTGAGCATATAAATAGCGCTGATGACAATGCCTAAAACGGCAAGCACAGTTAAGATACGATACTGATCCCAGCTTCCTAAAATGATCATGATCTCGGCGACAAAATTGGCAAATCCCGGCACGCCCGCAGAGGCTAAGGCCGTCATAATAAAGCATGTGCCGACAAACGGCATCGTTTTGGCCAGTCCGCCTAATTGATCGAGGTTGCGGGTTTTTGTTTGGTCAGTCACAAAACCGACCAGCGCAAAGGCAAGGCTCGCCATAATTCCGTGAGCAAACATCAAGTATACGACGGCGTTTAGGCCGATGGTGTTTAGGCAGGCCAGTCCCAAAAAAATGTAGCCCATGTGGCTGACGCTTGAATAACCCAAAAGATATTTCAAATCCCGTTGTGTGAGCGCGACAAGGCCGCAGAAAAGGATATTGATGACGGCAAGTGTGGCGATTAAGGGCATCCACGTGTGTGCCGCTTGCGGCATAAGAGCGATCGCAAAACGAATAATCGCGTAAGCCCCCATTTTTTTTAGAACTCCGGCATGCAGCATGCTGACTGCAGTCGGGGCTTCTGCATACCCGACGGGCGCCCACGTATGAAAAGGCCAGAGAGTCAGTGTTGTTCCAAAGCCGATGACGATAAGCGGGAATATCCAATTTTGTACGTCAGCGGGAATCGGGTGATTGATTAAATGATTTTGAATTTGGATAAGATCAAAAGTTTGTAAGCCGGTTGCAAAATACAAGGCTAAAAAGCCGATTAAAGCCAGTGCTGCCCCAGCGACCAAATATAAAGTTAATTTCATCGCCGCATAATCTTTTCGTTCGGACCCCCAAATCCCAATCATCAGAAAAACAGGGATAGCGGCAATTTCGTGAAAGAAATAGAAAAAGAAAATATCTAGCGACAAAAAAGCGCCGTAAGTGCCGATTACCGTCAGAAGAAAGAGAATATAGTATTCTTTGACCCGATCTTTGATGCTTTGGCTGATTAACACTGCGGCTAAAGATGCGATTCCCAAAAGAAGAACCAAAAGAGAATTGATGCCGTCAACGCCTAAGTGATATGAAATATCAAGCGGCACAACCCACGGGATTTTTTGGATAAACTGAAAGCCGCCTGTCGCTTGATTATATGAGCAGAACAACCAGACGGACAATAATGCGGTTAAAAAGACTGTGATTTCTGAAATGCGTCGCAGTAAAGCGGTCTTTTCTGACGGAGTGATAAACAAAAGCGCTAAGCCTACGCCGGGCAATATTAAAAATAAAGAGAGATTAACAGGCATCATAAACTTTTGGTCAGTATGAAATAAAGCAAAACGGTTCCTAGAACAAAAATGATCGCATAAAATTGGACAAAACCGGTTTGTAAATATCGCAAGGTTTTGCCGGCGGCGTTGGCGCTATCTGTCAAGCCATGGACGCCTAAGCGGACAATAAATATTTTTTCAAAACCCGATAAGAGTCTGGCAAAATTTTGTTGGACAGCGTCAACATACCAACGATAGAGCTCATCGAAATAATATTTGTTTTTTAAAATGATATAAAAGAATCCGAGGCTTTTTTCTAGCGGATCAGTGCTGGGGCGTTTGCTGTAGATCAAAAACGAGACGCCCAGTCCTAAGAGAGCTACAAAAGTTGAAATAAGCGCAACGCTCATATTTAGCGGCGCATGCGGCGCTTGGCTGTCTAAAAAATGGGGAATGCCGATCAAGCCGCCGATGACCGAAAGAATCGCCAAAAAGATAAGCGGAAAGGTCATAATCGTCGGGGATTCGTGAGCGTGATCGTTTTTTGACGGTTCTCCCCAGAATGCTGTCCAGAACAAGCGGCCCATATAAAAGGCTGTTAACGCCGAGGTTACTGTAGCCACAATGTATAGCAGGCTATTGTGTTCAAAGGCGAGCGTCAAAATTTCATCTTTGCTAAAAAATCCGCTCAAAGGAAATATTCCGCATAAGGCCAGCGTCCCAATAAGGAAAGTGATTCCTGTAATAGGCATTGTTTTTAAAAGGCCGCGCATTTTCCAAATATTTTGTTCGTGATGCAGGCTGTAAATCACGCTGCCCGCGCCTAAGAATAATAGCGCTTTAAAAAAAGCGTGTGTTGTCAAATGATACATTCCGACAACAGGACCGCCTAATCCTAAGGCCATGACCATAAGACCCAGTTGGCTGAGTGTTGAGTAAGCCAAGATTCGTTTAATATCATTTTCGGCCAATGCAAGTGTTGCAGCCATAAGTGCGGTGATTGCGCCCAGATAAGCGATGAAGGTCAGCGCAGTTGTTAATGGCGCAAAAATAAAGAACGTTCGTGCCAAAAGATAAACACCAGCAGCGACCATGGTCGCCGCATGTATAAGGGCGCTGACCGGTGTCGGGCCTTCCATCGCATCGGCCAGCCAGACGTGCAAAGGCACTTGCGCGGATTTTCCGATGACCCCGCAAAACAATAAAAGTGCTGCGATTGTTAATAGATGCGGATCCATTTGGGAAACGCCAGCCGCTAAATCGGTTAATTGAAAGCTGCGGCCAGCTCCAACATTTGAAAGGCTCCATAACAAGACAATCCCGCACAAAAAACCAAAATCTGCAAAACGATTGACGAGAAAGGCTTTGACGCCAGCATCGGCGGCAGAGGGTTTGTGATACCAAAACCCGATGAGCAGATACGAACTAAGACCAACGAGTTCCCAAAAAATAAAAAGCTGTATCAAGTTATTGGCTAGAACAATGCCGATCATCGAAAACGCAAACAAGCTTAAAAGGGCAAAAAAGCGCGGCAGACTTGGGTCTTGGTCCATGTAACCGATCGAATAAATAAAAATCGCACTGCCCACACCGGTCACGACTAACAGCATCATGATGGCCAATGGGTTGACGAGAAAACCAAAGTTAATGGTTAAACTATCAAACTGTATCCACGTCAAGGATTGCTGGAATTCGATCGGCTGGCTGGCACCAAAAATTTGTATGGCCAATAGAGCTGTGCAAACAAAAGAGGTCAAAATGCCGATGATGGCAGTCAGAGAACTGAAGGTTTTTGAGCGCAAAAAAAACAAAGTGATCAAAAGACACGCTAGAAGCGGCGCAAAATAAGCAGTCCAGGCTAAGGCGGGATTTACCATTTCATTTCCTTGAGTTCATCGGCGTAAATTGTGCCAAAATGCCGATACATCAAAACAACAATCGCAAGCCCAATGGCAACTTCGGCGGCCGCAACGAGGATAACAAAAAAGACGACCAGCTGCCCTTCATAGTCTCCGTTAAAACGGGAAAATGCGACAAAGGAAAGGTTGGAAGCTGCCAGAAGCAGTTCCAAAGATAAAAGGACTTTGAGCACGTTGCGGCTGGTCATAACGCCGATAATCCCGACGGTAAAAATGATGCCACTTAAAATAAGATAATGTTCGATGCCAATCATGTTTTTTCTTCAGTTGGGGTTTTTAAGGCGCCTTGCGCTAAAGAAACGATCCCAAAAACGGCAATAAGCAGCAACAGCGATGTTAATTCAAACGGCAGCAGATAATCCGTAAAAAGAATGCGGCCGATCGTTTCGATTGTTCCACGAACCGATAAAGTGCCAATCGTTTGCACCGCCAAAAAGCTTTTGCTGGCCAAAAGCAATTCACAAAAAAATAAAATTCCGGCCAGCCAGCCTAAAAAGCGAAAACGGCTTTGTTGTATTGTCGTTAAAGCAGGAGTGTTTAAGTTTAGGCACATGACAACAAACAGAAAGAAAATCAAAATGGCTCCCGCATAGACCATAAGCAAGATGATTCCCACAAAGAAAGCTTCCAGAAGCATAAATAGAGAAGACAGGCAAAAAATAGCGACGACTAAAGAGAGGACATTGTAAAGCGGATTGCGCGCTACAACAACGCCAAGGCTTGACAAAACCAGAATGATTGCAAAAAAATAAAAAAATAAAGCGGAAATGTCCATTTCACTCCCAGCAAAAGTGTGCGTGAAAATATTTTTAGTCTATTTTTTCGTGTTTAAGGACAATAGTATAGGAAGAACTCGCCGAAGTGTCAATTTTAAAAAAATACATATTGAAAATTTCTTGCCCTTGTCAGTTTGGTATTCATGCGGTACTATATAGGCGATGAAAACAACAGCATTGACTCTCCTGTTTCTCTTCATATGCGTCAGCAGTTTTGCACACAGCGCGCAGCCTCCCAAGCCACGCGAAACGCTTAAAGACAAGCTCATCGGTTCGATGGTCAAAACTTTTGCCAAGACGTATGTGGCAACGACCAATTTGCAAAAATTCAAAGAAAAGAATATCAAAAAAATTAAAAAGATGGACGAGGCCAAGTTTCAGCGCGTTTATGGCAAAATTTATCGTGAGATGATCGTCGATTTGCCGCAGGCACTTAAAGATACTTATGGCGTGACTGAAAAAATGACCAAAGAAAGGGCTATTGCCCAGATCAATTCTTTTACGAGCAAAAAGCAGATTTATAATATGATCAACGCTATTCCCAACAAAATGATCGCCCAGCATTTTAAAAAGCATAAAGATGAGTTTAAGAAAACAATGAAGGGCAAAAAAGCCGATGGCTTGATTGACCAAATGCTCGAAGATCCCGCCGCGTCGAATTCATAGATTTATTCATCTGTTAGGTGGTATTTAAAAGAATGCCATTTTTTTTAGGATATGTCCGAATAAATAGGGAGGCTTAATGCACTATTCCAAAAGGATGTTGGGTGTTTTTATTTTTTTGTTGTTGGTTTTGCTTTATGTCAGTTTTGAAAATCATTGGAGACAAAAGCCCTTAACGGTAGAAGAGATTATCGCCCACGGCAAACAGTTTTCTGAAAAAAAGTTATATGATTTAGCTGTTTTAGAATTTGATAAGGCGATTGCTAAGGATTCTAGAAGTGCTTATGCGTATGCGATGCGAGGACATTGCTATTTGTTAAAACAGGAATATGCAACGGCGGTTAAAGATTTTACCTTGGCCATTGAGCTTAGTCCGAAGTATGAAGATGCGATTTCACGACGTGCATATGCTAATGCAGCTTTGCAAAATTTTAGAGAAGCGCTTGCTGATTATGATCAGGTTGTTAAATTAAATCCTAAAAATGACAAAGCATTTTTTGAAAAAGGACTATTGTTGGGGCGCTATTTGCGGGATTATGATTTAGCCATTGAGAATTTAAATAAAGCCATTGAGATAAATCCTCGCGATGATAAGTACTATTATGTTCGCGCAAGAACTTATTATGAAATCCCGAATTATGAGAAGACAATTGCCGATTGTAATAAGGTTTTAGAGATAAAGAAAGATGAATATAACGCTGTCCTTATGCGGGCCATGTGTTTTTTTAATATTAAGGAATATGACAAAGCTTTGGCTGATGTCGATATTTTGAAAACAGCAAAGGTCCCAATTCCTGCTGAATTTGAGGAGTCGATTCATGATGCTATTAAAAAAACAGACGATATCAAAACAGATTTATCGAATTTACCTGTTCAAACGGTTGTTTCGTCGACGGCTCTTAACATGGATACGACGCAAGCAAACTTAGGGTTGAATAAAGAAACTAAGGAAAACAAGATTCAGACAGCGCAAGGAAAAACGGGTAAGGTCAAGCTTACGCTTAAGTCACATCAGACGGTTGAGGGTGAAGTTGTTGAACAATCAAAAGATTACATAAAAGTGAAGGTGGAAGGCATTGGGCTTACTTTTTATAATGATGCAATTGATAAAGTAGAATAATTCTTTTAATGAGAGTGTAACTATTATGAAAAAGAAGTAAATAGTCTTAATTAAAACACTTCCGATTCTTTATTAATAATTATAAGGAGGGGACTAAATGCAAACTAAATCAAAAGGATTGGTATTTATTGGGGCAGTGTTTTTTGTGTTAGGAATATGTTGTTGCGCAATCGCTATAAGCCCAGCCAGTTCTTCTCTCTGGATGAGTTTTATTTCTGCGGGTGAGCAAGGAGTTGTGGCGGCTTATGATGCGAGCAAAGTTCTTGAAGCCGAAAAAGAGCAATCAAAGCTAAAAGCGTCAGGGAAATTGGAGCAATTTAATAAAGAATACAGTGATTTTAAAAAGGAATTTACACGGCTTAGAGAAGAATACAAGGCGAGCTTGCCGGCAAGAAGCCAATTTTCTTTTTTGATATATTTATTTGCGGGGTTGGTTTTTTTAATCGCTGGCATTGGATTAATTGTCCACAAAAGTTGGGGCAGATATTTGGCTTTCCTAAGCATTTTTAATCTTTGTTTTTTGTATATTCTCTTTTGGTATCAAACCTATCCGATCTTATTTATGATAGATTTTATGAGGGATCGAATGAATGCTCTTAATTTATTGATCGACCCAATAGACCCAGCCTACAGGGTGTTATCAAAATATGCGGGGGAGCCTACGCTTAAATCACTGCTTTTTACTTTTCCAGCAAATGTTTGCCATTTAGCTGTTATTGCTATCGCGGTTGCGACTTTGTATTATTTATCGAGCCCCAAAGCAAAGGCACACACATCCTAATCTTAATTTATTAAGATGTTCTCGAATTTTTAGCTAGGGGCGTATTGCAATACGCCCCTACAAAAATGTATTGCGTTTTAAAACTTATTTCTCTCCACGATTGGTTTTTCTCAAAAACATAGGATATACTTTCAGCGGTACTAAAGTTAAACGAAAAGGCAAAACCGGGGAAACCCGGCGACGCAAAATCAGTGCACTGTTCTTTAATATTAAAGTTATGACTTTTGCAAAAGTGCACTGTTATGCTGTGTTCGACAAGTAGTCATTAAGAAAACACAGCACTAGAGGGTTCAGAAAGTTGGATAGCCAGTTGCCGAACAAAAGTCAAAATTTAACTCGTCTTCGTTTTAAGGGACGGGTTTTTTTATTCCCAAAGACAGGAGAAAAGCAATGAAAAAAATTCTTGTTGTGGAAGATGATTTGGATTTGGCCGCTGTTGTTGAAGCGCGGCTTCGGGCCAACGGGTATGAAATCATCAAAGCTTCGGATGGTTTAGAAGCGCTTATCAAGGCCCGTGAACAGAAGCCGCATATGATTGTTTTGGACGTCAGCATGCCGGTTATGGACGGGTATCAGTTTTTGCAGGAAATGAAATGGGACGATGATATTCGCGACATTCCCGTCGTTGTTTTGACGGCGCGCGCCAATGCCAAAAATGAATTTGATGCCGTGGGGATTGAACATTTTCTTTTAAAACCCTTTGACGCGCAAGCGCTTTTGGGAACAGTTTCGCAGTGTGTCGGTCATTAAAAGGAGGAAGTTTATGAATGGCAGAGTTTTAATTGTCGATGACGAAGAAGACATTCGTTCTATTTTAAAGGCAAGGTTTGAGTCAAGTGATTATGAGGTCATTACAGCCGCAGACGGCGAGGAATGCATTGAAAAGACGCTGCAATATAATCCAAAGATGATTATTATGGATGTGATTATGCCAAAAATGTCCGGTGGGGACGCGGCACGACGCTTACAATTGTTGAGTGAAACAAAGAATATTCCGATTTTGTTTTTGACGGCGTTGGCCGCGTATACGACAGCGCATGAGGATACTCAAAGTATTAATATCGATGGAAAGTTTTTTCCGGCGATCGCCAAGCCGTTTGATTCTAAAGAATTGGTTTCCACGGCTGCAAAATTAATGCTTGCATAAAACATTTAAGCATATTGCCCGGCGGCAAATCCGGATGCCCACGCCCACTGAAAATTAAAGCCTCCCAGCCAGCCGGTGACGTCTACAACTTCTCCGATAAAATAAAGCCCGGGTACTTTTTTAGCTTCCATCGTTTTGGATGAAAGCTCGTCGGTGTCAATGCCGCCGACAGTGACTTCCGCTTTTGCATAGCCTTCGCTGCCTTGTGGGGTTATTGGCCAGCTGTGCAGGCGCTCTGAAATTTTTTTTAACTCATCTAGCGAAATTTGCGTCAATGGCTTATCGGTAAAAAAATGGTCAGCTAGTGTTTCGGCAAGCCGTATCGGCAGGTAGCTTTTTAGAAAGTTTTTGAGATTTAATTTGGACGTGTGATTGTCTTTAAAAATTTGGAAGATGTTAACGTCGGGCAAAAGGTCAATTTGAATTTCTTGACCGGCTTGCCAATAAGATGAAATTTGCAGAATCGCTGGGCCGCTTAAGCCTTTGTGCGTAAAAAGCATTTTTTCGCGAAAGCGGGTATTTTTAAAACTTGCAATCACGTCGAGCGAAACGCCGGACAAATTTTTGAAAATTTCTAAATCTTTGGGTTTTAAAGTCAAGGGCACTAAACCCGGATGGCAGAGGGTGACATTGATCCCAAATTGTTTGGCAAGATTTGTGCCAAAATTACTTGCGCCCAGAGAAGGAATCGAAAGCCCGCCGGTGGCCACGACCAAGCTTTGACTGTGAAAATCGCCTTGAGCGGTTTGCACGATAAATTCTTTTTCGTGACGGACGTTGTTAACATGAACGCCTAAGAGGATGCGGGTTTTGGCCAGATCGCATTCTTTTTTAAGAAGCCCAATGATATTTTGTGAACTCTCGTCACAGAAAAGCTGACCTAAGGTTTTTTCGTGAAAAGCGATATTGTGTTTGTTTACTAAGTCGATGAAATCTTGTGGGGTAAATCGCGAAAGCGCGGATTTTGCAAAATGCGGATTGGTGCAGAGAAAATGGCTTTCGTTCGTATGGATATTGGTAAAATTACATCGCCCTCCGCCGGAGATGCGTATTTTTTTGCCGATCTGTTCATTGTGTTCGAGCACAATGACACTTCGTCCGCGTTTACCCGCTTCGATGGCGCACATAAGGCCAGCTGCACCAGCGCCTAAGATAATAACGTCTGTTTTCATAATTTTCTTTCTAATGTTTGCGGATCAAAGCGCAGACGCCGCAATTGCGGCGCTTTCCATGCGGTAAACGCTACAATCAAAAGTGTTAAAACTCCACCGACGGCAACGCAAGGGACCGCGCCAATCCATGCGGCGACCAAGCCGCTTTCAAAAGCGCCTAATTCATTCGACGAACAGACAAAAATCCAACTGACTGCCGCAATTCGTCCACGCATATGATTCGGGGATAAAAGCCGTACCATTGACCGGCGTATGACCATGCTGACTCCGTCGAAAATTCCACTAAAAATAAGGGCGATGATAGAAAGCGCAAAATTTTTGGAGAATGCAAAGACGAGAATGCTAACACCGAATCCTGCTACCGTCCATAAGAGATTTCGTCCGGCATGTTCAATGGGTGGATGCCGCGTGGCCAAAAGCATAATTAAAAGTGCGCCGATGGAAGGTGCGGCATTAAGCCAGCCTAAACCGATTGGTCCGACGTGCAAAATGTCCTGTGCGTATATCGGCAAAAGGGCTATCGCTCCGCCAAAGAGAACGGCAAATAAATCTAGAGTCAGCGCGCCCCACAGCGGCTGATTTTTTAAAACAAAATCCCAGCCGACACGAATGCTTTTAAGAAATGGTTCTTTGTGCTCTTGTTTGACGATGGGTTTAGGCGCAATAAAAATGGTTGCTGTGCACGCGCACAAAAACCAGACGCTGATTAAAATATAGGAGCCGACGGCTCCAAACGCGGCAAAAACAAAACCAATAATCGCTGGGCCTAGGATTGAGGCGCCGATCCACGTGCTACCAATCCACGACGAGGCATTGACCGTCAAATGTTGCGGCACAACTTGCGCTTCAAAAGCCGAGTTGGCCGGATCGGCAAAGCCGCGGGCGATTCCGGCAATAAAAATAACCGCGTATAAGCCCAACAGAGAAAAAGCTCGGACTTCTAAAGATAGGATGATCAGAATAATGGCACAGGCAAAGCTCGAAAACCGCGTCCAAAGAAGAATTTTGCGCCGGTCATAATGGTCGGCGACATAGCCTCCAAAAAGAATAAGTGAAAGTGCAGGGACTGCTTCAACCAACCCGAGAATTCCTAAAGCCAAAGCGCTGTGTGTTAATTGATAAATTTGAAAACCGATGACAACGGCCAGTGCGCGGCTGGCCAAAGAAAAGAATCCGATAGCGAGAATAAAAAAACGGACGTCGCGGATTTTTAGGGCGGCGAAAGTTGTTCGTTTTTGAGCATTGATGTTAACCATAAAAGCTTTTATCTAAACAGTTCTTTGATTCCATCGGTGATTGTTCCAAGGGGCATGACATCTATTTTTTTGTGAAGAGAATAACTCTTTTGCCCGGGGTAAATAACAGCAATGCGTTCGAGTTTTAAATCTTCCAAGGCAATACGCAGGGACGGTGTCATCGTTGGCGCATCGGCGCGCTTGACTTCGACTCCATACATTTTTCCACCTTTTGTAAAAACCAAATCGATTTCTGCTCCCTGGTGCGTCGCCCAAAAATAAACATCATCCGGTTTTATCGAGTCAATGACTTGGTTGATGACATACCCTTCCCATGAAGCTCCGTGTTTAGGATGCGCTAAAAGTTCGTCGAGCGTCCGTGTGCCTAGGAGGGCGTGCAAAATTCCTGTATCGCGAAAATAAATTTTGGGCGCTTTGACTTGGCGTTTTTTAATATTCGCGTACCATGGCTGCAATTGGCGCAGCACAAAAACGCCGGTCAAAATATCAAGATAACGCCCAACCGTAGGAACGCCGATCCCCAGCGAACGTGCAATTTCGCTGGCATTAAACACTTGTCCTTGATAATGGGCTAGCATTGTCCAAAATCGCAGTAGTGTCAGCGCCGGCAAAGATACACCGTAAGAGGGCAAATCGCGCTCCACAAAACTTTGCACATACTCTTTGCGCCAGATAAAACTTTCCTGATCGTTTTTGGCAAGAAATGAACGTGGCAGGCCTCCTCGCAACCAGTGCTTCTCAAAGCTGGGAATCCCCACTTCGCTTAATGAAAATCCGCCAATGACAATTCGTTCGAGTCTTCCCGCTAAAGACTCCGAAGAATGTTTAAGAATATCGGGCGACGCGCTTCCTAAAATGAGAAATTTGGCCGGCAGTGGTTTACGATCCGCCAGCACGCGTAAAATAGGAAAAAGCTCGGGTTGGCGTTGCACCTCATCAATGACAACGGTTCCCTTAAGTGACATAAGGGCATTTTTAGGTTGTGTTAGCTTTGCATTGTCAACGGGATCCTCAAGGTCAAAATACGTAGAAGTCCCGGGCTGGGCAAAAGTCCTAGCTAAGGTTGTTTTTCCGCATTGCCTTGGCCCTAAGAGCGAGACGATGCGTCCGCGTTTTAAAGCCTGCGCAATGTGTCGTATGATTTGTGGCCGCTTAATCATGTAAAAAGCATACCATGAAATATGCTATATTCAAGTTAAATATTCATGGTAATCAAAAAATGATTCTTGCAATGCGTTATCACTATAAAATTGAGTAACAGAAGTCTTTCTATGGTATTTTATTTGTGGAATTTAAAATCGATTTAAAATGGAGTCTAGATGAAACGTGAAATTGTACTGATCTTTTGTGCAGTATTACTACTAGGAGAAACGGTTATGGCCAACGATAAAAAGGAAATGATTCGTGTTTTTGACGCAGAGACAAAAACTTATAAAGAAGTCGAGAGGGTCAGCAAAACGCCGGAAGAGTTGAAAAAAGAATTGTCCAAAGAGCAGTATCATGTTACGTGCGAGCATGGCACGGAACGTCCTTTTACGGGAGAGTATAACGACAACAAGCGTAAAGGCCATTACAAATGCAGTGTTTGCGGGCTGGATTTGTTTAGTTCGGAAAATAAGTTTGATTCGGGGACCGGCTGGCCGAGTTTTTATCAGCCAATCGACAAAGCCAATATCGCCGCAACTGTTGATGAAAGCCATGGCATGCAGCGCGTTGAAGTCCATTGCCCCCGCTGTGGCGCGCATCTGGGACATGTGTTTGACGACGGACCAATGCCAACGAAACAGCGTTTTTGTATCAATTCCGCGTCGCTTAAATTTAAAGAAGTTCAGAATGAGCAAACAGCAGCCCCGCAATTAGAAAAAGCGACTTTTGCCGGCGGATGCTTTTGGTGCATGGAGCCGTTTTTGGAAAAAATCAAAGGCGTTATTAGTGTTACGGCAGGTTATACCGGCGGGCATACCACGAATCCAACGTATGAAGAAGTTTCAGAAGGCACGAGCGGACATGCGGAGGCCGTTGAGGTTGTTTTTGACCCAAGCGTTGTTTCGTATGCCAAAATTTTGCAGACCGTTTGGTATAACATTGACCCGACGGCGGTTAACAGCCAGTTTGCCGATCACGGAACGCAGTATCGCAGCGCGATTTTTTATCATAACCAAGAACAGCAAAAACTGGCGCAGGAAAGCAAAAAAGCTTTAAGCGCGTCGGGTAAGTTTAAAAAGCCGATTGCCACCGAAATTGTGCCGGCAACAACGTTTTATCCTGCCGAAGACTATCATCAGGATTACTACAAAAAAAGCGCTCAGCGCTACGAGATGTATCATGAAGCCTCCGGGCGCGAACAAATTTTGGATAAACTCTGGGGCAAAGAGCGCAAATAGAAGTTTAAAGTAGTCAAGGCGACGTTGCAGATTTTTGCAGGGATGACGCCTCAGTCTTCTTAGCTTTGGGTCATCATTTCATAAAACAGCCGGCTGGGGCGGTTGAAGGTTTTGTTGCTATTGTAAATGATGGCCAAAGGCCGCGTCAGGTTAAGGCCGCTGACGGTGATTCTGTCAAAAATTTTATTCTGCAGCTCATGACCGATTGTCGATTCCGGCAGAATTGAGCATCCCATCCCGATTTCAACGGCGTTTTTAAGCGTTTCGATATTGTCAGACTTTTTGATGATATCTGGCAAAATCTCCGCTGTCTGCAAGAACTCAATGATCATCTTTCCCGTCGGCGTTTGTGGATCTAGCGCGACCATTTTAACGTGATTAAGTTGCGCAAGTTCGATCTTTTTTCTTTTGAAAAATGGATGTTTGTGCGACTGCACCAGGACAAGCTTGTCAAAGGCAAAGGCCTTGATCGTCAGCCCGGGTTTTTGTTGTGGCAAGGCCACCAGCCCAAAATCCACCGTGTCGTTTCTCACCATTTCATAAATCCGCTCGTTTTGCCGGTACTCGAGCTGAATGTTAATCCCCGGATATCCTTTAAGGAAATGCTGCATGACCGGTTTGAGTAAATAAAGGCCCATGCTATAAATGGAAGCAATGCGAATTGATCCGGTTGAAGAGCTTGAAAGTTCTTCGATTTGGCTTTTGGCATTTTCGTAAAGTTTAAGAAGTTCTTGGGCAGAGGTCAGGAAAATCTTGCCGGCATCTGTTAACACGATTTTTTTAGAAGAGCGTTCAAAGAGCTTGCAGTTTAAGCGTTTTTCAAGCTGGCGGATATGCTGGGAGACAGCCGGTTGGGTGATATGGTTTTCGAGCGCCGCGCTGCGAAACGAGCCGGTTCGGGCGACAGCGACAAAGGTTTTGATAAAAAAAAGGTGGACCATTTTTTCTCAAAGGCTTTAAAAAGCTTGTAATTGATAAGTAAAAGTTATCGATAATATAACATAATTTTTGAAAGCAAAATAAAAAAAATAAGGTAGAATGACAAAGTTTTGTAAGAGAAAAACTTTTTGGTTTTTGAATCTTCATTTCTTAAAGGATAAACGTATGCGCAAACAGGTTACGATTGAAGGAAACGAAGCGGCCGCTTATGTGGCGTATCGTCTAAACGAAGTCATTGTCATTTATCCGATTACCCCGTCCTCAACGATGGGCGAGTTGGCTGACGAATGGGCGGCTAAGGGGACTAAAAATATTTGGGGCACGGTTCCTCTGGTGCAGGAAATGCAAAGCGAAGGCGGTGCGGCCGGTGCGGTGCACGGCGCGCTTCAAACTGGCGCTTTGTCGACGACGTTTACCGCCTCTCAAGGCCTTCTTCTGATGATCCCTAATATGTACAAAATCGCCGGCGAACTGACACCGGCGGTTTTTCATGTCGCGGCCCGCTCTTTGGCGACGCATGCACTTTCTATCTTCGGTGACCATTCGGACGTTATGTCGGCTCGGGCTACAGGGTTTGGTTTTTTGTGTTCTTCATCCGTGCAGGAAGTTATGGATTTTGCACTTTTGTCGCACACTATTACTTTCGAATCGCGTGTTCCGTTTGTCCATTTCTTTGATGGATTTAGAACGTCTCACGAAGTTAACAAAATCGAACTTTTATCCGACGATGATATTCGTGCGATGGTCAGTGAAAAACGGATTTTGGAGCATCGTGCCCGTCGTTTGACACCTGAGGCGCCGGTTATTCGAGGTACTGCCCAAAATCCGGATGTGTTTTTTCAGTCGCGCGAAGCGGCCAACTCGTTTTATGTTGCTTGTCCGGGCATTGTGCAAAAGGTGATGGACGATTTTGCAAAATTGACCGGCCGGCAATACAAACTTTTTGATTATTACGGCGCGCCCGACGCAGAACGGGTCATTGTGGTTATGGGTTCTGGTGCCGATGCTTGCCGTGAAACGGTAGATTATTTGGTCAAAAAAGGCGAAAAGGTCGGACTTCTGATTGTTCGGCTGTATCGTCCGTTTTCTAATGAACATTTGATTGCCGCTTTACCTAAAACTTTAAAGAGTTTGGCGGTTTTAGACAGGACCAAGGAAGCCGGCAGCGGCGGTGAGCCTTTATACTTGGATGTTGTCAACGCTGTTTTTGAAACGGCCAAGCAAAAGAAGTTTAGCCAGATGCCAGTGATTATCGGCGGCCGTTTTGGTTTGTCGTCCAAAGAATTTACACCCGCTATGGTCAAGGCTGTTTATGATGAACTAAAAAAAGAAAATCCTAAGAATCATTTTACCGTCGGTATTGACGATGATTTGGGGCATACTTCGCTAAGTTATGATGAAAATTTCTCAACCGAAAACGAGGGCGGTGTCCGCGCGGTCTTTTACGGACTTGGCGCCGATGGTACGGTTAGTGCCAACAAGAATTCGATCAAGATTATCGGCGAAAACACGCCAAATTTTGCGCAAGGCTATTTTGTTTATGACTCCAAAAAGTCGGGTTCCTTAACGATTTCGTATTTGCGTTTTGGGCCGCAGCCCATTCGTTCTTCGTACTTGATTAAGAAGGCAAGCTTTGTCGGATGCCACCAGTTTAATTTTCTTTTTCAGTACGATGTTTTGAAGTACGCCGATCAAAAAGCGGTTGTTTTGCTTAATACGCAATATGGCCCGACGGAAGTTTGGGCGCATTTGCCTGCCAATGTCCAAAAGCAGATCATCGAAAAAGAGCTGAGCTTTTTTGTTATCGACGGGTATAAAGTCGCGCATGAAGCCGGAATGGGCGGGCGGGTCAATACGATTATGCAAACCTGTTTTTTTGCGATTTCTGGAATTTTGTCTAAGGAAGATGCGATTAAGGAAATCAAAAAGTCGATTAAGAAGACTTATGAAAAAAAAGGCGAAGACGTTGTGCAAATGAATTATGCGGCTGTTGACCAGACACTTTTGCATTTGCATCAAGTCAAGGTTCCTGCGACAGTGACAAGTTCGATTGGGCTTGTACCGTCGGTAGCCGCTGGTGCGCCGCAATTTGTCAGTGAAGTTATCGGTAAGATTGTCAGCCAGTGCGGCGATTCACTTCGTGTCAGTCAATTTCCTGTTGACGGAACATATCCGGTTGGCACCGCCAAGTGGGAAAAACGTAATATTGCCCTCGAGATTCCTGTCTGGGAAAAAGACCTTTGTATTCAATGCGGCAAGTGCGTGAGCGTCTGTCCGCACGCTGTTATTCGTGCGAAGATGTTTGAGCCGGCTTTGGCTGCGTCTTTGCCGTCGAGTTTTAAACATGTTGCGGCCAAAGATTTGCCCGGTTCGCGGTTTGTACTTCAGGTTTCTCCAAAAGACTGTACCGGTTGCGGCTTGTGCGTCGATGTTTGTCCGGTCAAGAGCAAGACTGAAGTTAAGGTCAAAGCTTTGAACATGCACGAGATCGCCCCGCTACTTGCAGCGGAGTGTGAAAACTGGGAAAGTTTTGAAAAACTCCCTGAAGTTGATCGCACCAAGGTCAAACAGGCGAGCATTCGCGGGTCGCAGTATTTACAGCCTTTGTTTGAATTTTCCGGCGCGTGTTCCGGCTGCGGGGAAACGCCGTATATTAAGATTGTCACTCAGCTTTTTGGCGACCGGATGATGGTCGCTAATGCGACGGGTTGCTCGTCGATTTACGGCGGGAATTTGCCGACAACGCCGTGGACCAAAAATAATGAAGGCCGTGGACCGGCGTGGGCCAATTCGCTTTTTGAAGATAATGCCGAGTTTGGTTTAGGTTTTCGGCTGACTGTAGACAAGCAAAAAGAATTTGCCGGTGAGTTGCTCAAAACATTCGCATCGACCTTAGGCGACAACTTTGTCGCGGCGATTTTAAATGCTACCCAAAACGACGAAGCTGAAATTTTTGAGCAAAGGCAGCGCGTTGAAGAACTCAAGAAAAAATTAGCGTTGATCAAATCCACGGCCGCCGGCCAGCTTTTGAGTGTCGCGGATATGCTCGTCAAAAAGAGCATTTGGATTATTGGCGGCGACGGCTGGGCCTATGATATCGGTTACGGCGGCTTGGATCATGTTCTCTCGTCAGGCCGAAATGTGAACGTCTTGGTTTTGGACACGGAAGTTTACTCTAACACCGGCGGGCAGATGTCAAAATCGACTCCGCGTGGTGCGGTCGCTAAGTTTGCCGCTGGCGGAAAACTTTTCGGCAAAAAAGACCTTTCGCGCATGGCGATGACTTACGGACATGTTTATGTGGCGACGGTCGCTTTAGGCGCCAAAGATGAACACACGATTAAGGTCCTTATGGAAGCCGAAAGTTATGACGGCCCATCTTTGGTCATTGCTTACAGTCATTGTATTGCCCACGGGATTAATATGACGACCGGTTTGCAGGAACATAAAGCCGCAGTTGCCTCTGGCCATTGGCCGCTGTTTCGGTATAATCCGCTTTTGGCGCTCGAGGGCAAAAATCCGCTTATCTTAGATTCTGGGGATCCGCAGACAAAGTTTTCGCAGTATGCGTATCGTCAGAACCGTTTTAAGATTTTGACAAAAACCAATCCCGCCGAAGCTGAGCGTTTGATGGCTTTAGCCCAAGAAGACGTAGATAAGCGCTGGAGCATTTATAAAGACATGGCCGCAGAGCCGGCTGTTCAATTACAAAAAGAACCTCAAAAGGAAATCAAAGTATGAGCCAGAACACTCCGCTGGATTTGACGACGAAATATTTAGGGTTGAAATTAAAAAATCCGCTTATTGCTTCTGCCGGTCCTTTGTCGCATAAATTGGAAAATATCAAACGGCTTGAGGATGCCGGTGCGTCGGCTGTGGTTTTCTTTTCGCTTTTTGAAGAGCAAATTGTTCATGAAGCCCTTGAGCTTACGCATCATTCGACTTTTGGGACCGAAAGTTATGCCGAGGCTTTGAGTTTTTTCCCGGAACCGGACACTTACAATTTGACGCCGGATGAGTATCTGGTGCATATTTCGGAAGCCAAGCGCAATGTGCATATTCCGATTATCGGAAGTTTAAACGGGTTTACCAAAGGCGGGTGGATCAAATACGCCAAACGCATTCAGGAAGCCGGCGCGGATGCCCTTGAACTTAATATTTATTCTTTACCGACGGACATGTCCAAAACCGCTTTTGAAGTAGAAGAAGAGTATCTCGATATTTTTCGCGCGGTTAAGGGAAGCGTGACGATTCCGGTGGCAGTTAAGCTTTCGCCGTATTTTAGCGCCACTGCAAACATGGCTAAAAAGCTTGATGAGGCCGGAGCGGATGGGTTGGTTTTGTTTAATCGTTTTTATCAGCCGGACATTGACTTGGAAAATTTGGAAGTTGTTGCCAATGTTCTTTTGTCGACACCTCAGGCGATGCGTTTGCCGCTGCGCTGGGTTGCGATTCTTTACGGCCATTTGAAATGCAGTATGGCGGCCACCAGCGGCATTCATGATGCGAAAGATGTTTTAAAAATGCTTATGGTGGGAGCGGATGCGACGATGCTTTGCTCGACGCTGCTTAAGAATGGCCCGCAGTATATTGAAAAAATTCTCAAAGAGATGAAAGAATGGATGCAAGAGCATGATTACGAGTCGGTTAAACAGATGCAGGGGAGCATGAGCCAAAAATCCTGTGCCAACCCGCACGCGTTTGAACGGGCTAATTATATCAAAGTGCTCGACAGCTACGTCTATAACCAAGGCAAGCGTTAAAAAGGATGAGTATGCTTAAAACCAAGAAAAGTTTTTTGGATGTTGAACTTCCTAAAAGTGATCCTCGGGTTAAGCTTATTCTTGCAAAAATAAAGAAAGAAAATTACCGGCAGGATGCTTTGATCGAAATCCTGCACGCCGCCCAGAATGCTTACGGGTATCTTCCTCTGAATGTTTTAGCTTTTATTACCAAAGAACTTAAAGTCCCACCGAGTCGCGTGTATTCGACGGTGACGTTTTATCATTTCTTTTCGCTTAAATCTAAGGGCGAGCATACCTGTTTGGTGTGTACGGGAACAGCCTGTTATGTTAAGGGCGCTCAAGCCGTTCTTGATGAGGTCGAAAAACAGTTTGGCCTTAAAAATGGAGAGGTAACCGCCGACAATAAACTTGGCGTTCAGACGGCCCGTTGCATCGGTGCTTGCGGCTTGGCTCCGGCAGTCATTGTCGACGAGGAAGTTGTTCCGCGCGCAAAGCCTTCGGATGTAGCGAATATGCTCAAGCAAAAGATCGGAGTGGCTATATGAACCGTCAGGATTTAAGCGTTATCAAAACCCAACAGGACCAAAAGCACGCTTGCCAAAAGGGTAAGGTACGCGTCTGTTGCGGTTCGGGGTGTTTAGCTGCCGGCAGTGAAGAGATTTTAAAAAATTTGCAACAGGTGGCCAAAGAAAAGGGCATAGATCAAGATTACGATATCAGTTTGTCGGGTTGTATGGGCGCTTGTACTCAGGGGCCGTTGGTTCGCATCACGCCGGAGAATACGATTTATGAACAGGTCAAGCCGCAGGACACTGTCAAAATTGTTGAGGAACACATTATTAATAAACGCCCGATCGAGTCGATGCTTTTGTTTCATGAAACTCGAGAGAAGCCGTTTGTCAATGCGTGGGAGGACCCGTTTTTTAAGAAACAGTTTCATATTGTTCTCGAGGGGCGGGGTGATTTAAATCCAGAGGTGATTGAAGAATATATCGGCGGCAATGAAGGTTATCGCGCTTTGGAAAAGGCGTTGTTTTTGCTTTCTCCGGAAGATGTGATTTCGGAAGTCAAGCACAGCCGCCTGCGCGGGCGCGGCGGCGCTGGTTTTCCGACGGGCCTTAAATGGGAGACGGTTTATAAATATGTAGCGGATCAAAAGTATGTGATTTGTAACGGCGATGAGGGCGACCCCGGTGCTTTTATGGACCGCAGCGTTTTGGAAAGTAACCCGCACCGTGTGCTGGAGGGAATGATCATTGCCGGTTATGCTGTCGGGGCAAATAAGGGATACGCTTATATCCGTGGGGAATATGCTTTGGCGGTCAAGCGTTTTGAGCTGGCTATTAAACAAGCCAAAAAAATCGGTTTGCTGGGTGCCAATATTTTGGGAAGTAACTTTTCGTTTGACGTAGAAATCCGCATCGGTGCCGGCGCTTTTGTTTGCGGTGAGGAAACCGCTTTGATCGCTTCTATTGAAGGCAAGCGTGGTACGCCGCGGCCTCGGCCGCCATTTCCGGCTGAATCGGGTTTATGGGAAAAGCCGACTTTGATTAATAATGTCGAAACTTTGGCTGCGATTGCGCCGATTGTGCGAAACGGCGGGGAGTGGTTTAGCGCTTTGGGAACCGCTAAAAGTGCGGGAACCAAGGTTTTTGCCCTGACGGGAAAAGTGATGAATTCCGGGCTTATTGAAGTGCCGATGGGAACAACGTTGCGCGAAATCGTTTTTGATATAGGCGGCGGCATTCCCGACGGGCGAAAGTTCAAGGCTGCCCAAACTGGCGGACCCTCCGGCGGATGTATCCCAGAGCAGTATTTGGACGTCAAGGTCGATTACGAATCGTTAGTCGAGCTAGGTTCCATCATGGGCTCCGGGGGGTTGATTGTCATGGACGACACCTGTGACATGGTCGACGTGGCGCGATTTTTTATGGAATTTTGTATGGATGAGTCTTGTGGCAAATGTGTGCCTTGCCGGGTGGGGACCAAGATGATGTTTGATTTGCTTACCAAAATTTGCAACAAAAAAGGCGCGCCCAAAGATTTGGAGCGTCTTGAAGAATTAGCGGTTTTTGTCAAGGAAACAAGTCTTTGTGGCTTAGGGATGTCGGCGCCTAATCCGCTTTTAAGTACGCTGCGGTATTTTCGAAATGAATATTTAGATTACGTCAACAAGACGCAAGAGGTTTGCTAGGAGAAAAGCTCTATGCCTAAAGTAGCCATTACCATTGACGACAAAAATCTCGAAGTCGACGTCGGAAAAACCGTGCTGGATGTTTGTCGCGAAAATGATATTGATATTCCGACGATGTGTCATTTGAAAGGACTTGTGGACGTTGGCGCCTGCCGGTTGTGTTTGGTGCAGGTGCAGGGCGTGGCAAAACTTTTGCCTGCGTGCACGACTAAGGTTGCGGCCAATCAGGTCATTGCGACACAGACCGACAAGCTTAAGAAATACCGCCGGATGATTACCGAGCTTTTTTTTGCTGAACGCAATCACGTCTGTTCAGTGTGTGTGGCCAACGGTAATTGTGAATTGCAAGACTTAGGCTATAAAGTCGGGATGGAAAGTGTCCGGTTCCCCTATCTTTTTCAGCAATGCGAAGTCGACAGCTCGCATTCGAAATTTGTCATGGACCACAATCGCTGTATCATGTGCACGCGCTGTGTGAGAGTATGTTCTGACGTGGAAGGCGCGCACAATTGGGATATTATGAATCGCGGGGTTAAGGTGAGGATTATCGCGGACTTTAATGTGCCGTGGGGCGATTCTGTGACGTGCACCTATTGCGGCAAATGCGTAGACGTTTGCCCGACGGGCGCATTGTGGAATAAAGAACAGACCCAAGGCTCGCTGGTCAAGTATCCGCAGGCTGTTTCGGACCTTGTTGAAAAAAGAGAGAGAAATTTATGAGCAAAAAGACACTAGCGACAGTGTGGTTAGGCGGATGCAGCGGATGTCACATGTCATTATTGGATATTGATGAACGGATTTTGGATGTTGCGGCACTCGCCGACATTATTAAAAGTCCTATTGTCGACGGAAAAACATTCCCTTTTGTGGACATAGCGCTTGTTGAGGGTTCAGTGACCAGCGATGAACATTACCATGAGATTAAGGACATTCGTGCGAAAGCCAAGGTTTTGATCGCTTTTGGCGATTGTGCGGTGACGGCCAATGTTACGGGTTTGCGCAACTGGCTTTCCAAGGAAGAAGTTTTTAATCGCTCTTATGTTGAGGCGGAAAGTAATGATAAACAGGGAACAGCGCCGGATCATTTTACGCTTTTAAAATTACATGACAAAGTTGTCCCGTTACATGAAGTTGTCCCGGTGGATTTTTATATCCCCGGGTGCCCGCCGTCGGCTGATACCATATTTTATGTGTTGGCCGAATTTTTAAACGGCCGGATTCCCAATTTGGAGCAGGAAAGGAAACTCAAATATGGATAGACAGCCGCCTAAAAATACGATTCTTATCAGTCCCGTGACCCGCATTGAGGGACATGCCAAGATCACTATCATGCTCGACGATCAAGGGCAGGTTAACGACGCGCAGTTTCATGTTAATGAGTTTCGCGGCTTTGAAAAGTTTTGCGAAGGCCGTTACTTTACGGAAATGCCGGCGATAACCCCTCGGATTTGCGGGATTTGTCCGGTTAGCCATTCGGTGGCCAGTGCTAAGGCATGCGAAATGATTATGGGTATTACCCCGCCGTACACGGGAGATATTTTGCGCCGGCTTATTCATTTGGGTCAGCATATCTCGTCTCACGCGCTTAGTTTTTTTCATCTTTCTTCGCCGGATTTTCTTCTAGGCTGGGACAGTGACCCGGCTTTGCGAAATATTTTGGGGGTCGCTCAAAAATTTCCGGATATTGCTCGTCGAGGAATCCGCTTGCGCAAGTTTGGGCAGGAAATAAGCGAGCGGGTGACAGGAAAAAAAATTCATATCATGGGCATTGTGCCCGGCGGGATGTCGTTTCCTTTGACAGAAGAGAATCGCAAAGCGCTTTTAGCGTGGGTGCCTGAAGCTTTGGAAACAACGCAGATGGGTATTGACCTTATAAAAAAATATCATCAAGAGCATCAACAGGAAGTATCGAGTTTTGCTAATTTTCCGTCAATGTATTTGGGTACGGTAGGGCCAGAAGGCCAGATGGAACTTTACGACGGCAAATTGCGCTTTATTGACCAAGATGGAAAAATTGCTGGTGATCAGCTGGACCCCAAAAATTATCTGGAGTATATCGCCGAGCGGGTGATTCCATGGTCGTATTTAAAATATCCATATTACAAACCTTATGGGTTTGAACGTGGGTTTTATCGTGTCGGGCCTTTGGCGCGGTTAAATGTTGCGACTAAGATGAAAACGCCCTTAGCGCAGAAAGAATTTGAACAGTTTAAAAAATTAGCGCAAGGCCCGGTGCATGGGACGTTTTATTTTCATTATGCGCGACTGATCGAGCTTATGCAGTGTGTCGAGGAATGCAAAACTATACTCAAAGATCCGCAGGTGACCGGCGCGAAAACGCAAGTAACCGGTAAACACAATTATACTCAAGGCATTGGCTGTTCGGAAGCTCCGCGGGGTACGCTATTTCATCACTACCAGACTGACGAAACCGGAAAATTGCTCAAAGTGAATTTGCTTATTGCCACAGGTCAGAATAATCCGGCGATGAACCGCTCGGTCTTCGAGGTGGCCAAGCAGTATGTTAACGGAAAAGATATTAAGGAAGGCGCGCTTAACCGTGTTGAGGCCGCTATTCGCTGTTATGATCCGTGCCTTTCTTGCTCGACGCATGCGATAGGGTCTATGCCGCTTTTAATTGAAGTTCGGGATCATAAGGGCGAGCTATTAAATGCCATCCAAAGAGGATAAGAATTTTTTTGTCGTTGGCATTGGAAATCCGCTGCGATCTGATGATGGTTTAGGACCGCTTTTGGCCGCACAGATTGCTCAACGAAATATTCCGGGTGTTAAAGTCATCACGTCACAATTATTGAATCTTGAATTGTTGGAAGATGCTCTTGGCTATGCGAAGATTTTGGTTATTGACGCAAGCGCTGTTGGGGAAGGGTTGGTATTTAAAAAAATCCAGGTTGCAGAAAACGCTCCAGCCGCATCTTCCCATCATTTGTCGCCGGAATTTTTTTTGGCAATGGCTCGTGAGCTTTATGAAAAAGATTTGAATTTGTATGTCTGTTCATTGCGCGCAAATAATTTTGAAGTCGGAAACACTTTGTCCGCAGAGGTTTTGGACATCTTCCCGCAGGCTTTATCCGAGATTGAGGCATTTTTAAAGGAGAAATAATATGCACGAAGGTCAGTTTACGGAAAAGATTGTGGACGCTATTCTTTTGGAGCTTAAAAAATTCCCCGGTCAAAAACCAAAGTCTGTTCTAGTTAAGGTTGGCGAGGTTTTTCACTTGGTTCCAGAGGCGGTCAAAATGCATTTTGAGGTTTTGACCAAAGGCACATCTTTGGAAGGCGTCGTCCTTGATTTACAGGAAGAGTCGATGGAAGTTTACTGTCCTCATTGTAAAAAAACAACCTTTGTCGAAGACCATCATTTGGTCGCTTGCCCGTTTTGTTATGCGGTTGATGTGACGCCGATTCGCGGCAATCAAATCACTGTCGAATCAATCGAGTTGTGCAATACCTAAGGAAACGAGTTTGGATCAGAATCGCGTTTTAGCATTGGCCATTGAAATTTACGGCGCTGTGCAAGGCGTGGGGTTTCGTCCTTTTGTTTATAACTTAAGTCAAAAATTTGATCTTAAAGGTTTCGTCCGCAATACGTCCCAGGGATTAAGCATTCTCGTCGAGGGAAAAGAGCAAAAGCTGGCAAATTTTTTAGACCAGCTAAAGGCCAACGCCCCAGCCCATGCGCTTATTCAAAAGATTGAAAGTTCTTTTGTCCCTTTGCAAGGGCATCGGGATTTTTTGATTCTCGAAAGCCAGAGTCAGTCTTTTGTCCAAACGATTGCCTTGCCGGATTTGGCAACGTGCCAAGAGTGTTTGAAAGAAATTCTTGATCCTTGTAATCGCCGGCATCGTTACCCGTTTACAAATTGTACGCATTGCGGGCCGCGTTATTCGATTCTAGAAAGTTTGCCGTATGACCGCTTCTCGACGTCGATGAAAAGTTTTGTGATGTGCAAAGAGTGCCAGAAGGAGTTTGATGATCCCGCCAATCGCCGTTTTCATGCTCAACCTAATGCGTGTCCAGACTGCGGCCCGCGCTTGGAGCTTTGGGATCACGACGGTCGTGTTTTAAAGAAGGATGATAACGCATTAACTAAAGCTGTCCAAACTTTGCGGGATGGAAAAATTTTGGCGCTCAAAGGCTTGGGGGGCTTTCAGCTTTTAGCCGACGCTGGAAATGCGCATACAGTCAAAGAATTGCGAAAACGTAAACATCGTGAGGAAAAACCGTTTGCTCTGCTTTTTCCGTCGATAGAAATGGTGCGCCGTTTTTGTGAGGTTTCACAATTAGAAGAAAACTTGCTTGTTTCTTCGCAGGCCCCGATTGTGTTATTAAGAAAGTTGTCGTCGATAAAAGATTTTGACGCACTCGCCCCGGGCAATCCGTATCTGGGCGTCATGTTGCCGTATACCCCGTTGCATCATCTTTTGGTTAAAGATTTTGGCGCACCACTGGTGGCGACAAGTGGCAATCTTTCGGATGAGCCGATTTGTATCGACGAGCACGAAGCTTCAAAGCGCTTAGGAAAAATTGCCGACTTTTTTTTGGTACATAATCGCCTAATTGTTCGTCCTCTGGATGATTCGCTTGTCAGGGTTATTAAAGAAAAACCTTTTATTTTGCGACGGGCGCGCGGATATGCGCCGTGGCCAATTGAAATGGATGAAACAAAAGTTTCAGTTTTAGGTTTGGGTGGACACTACAAAAATACGATCGCCCTTAAAGTTAAAGGAAATGTATTTTTAAGTGCGCATATCGGCGACTTACAGAATGCGGCTTCATTTGAAGTTTTTAAGGCGGCGTCCGACAATTTTAAAAATCTTTACGCAACAGTGGATTTAAGCTACGCTTGCGATTTGCATCCGGATTATTTTTCGACGAGGTTTGCTTTAGGATGCGGGAAAAAAGTTTTGCAAGTCCAACATCATCACGCGCACATTGCCGCTGTCATGGCCGAACATAATTTGTCAGATGAAGTTTTTGGCATCGCATGGGACGGGACGGGTTTAGGCGACGACGGGACTATTTGGGGCGGAGAATTTTTGTTGTGTACGCGTAGCCAGTACAAAAGGTTTGGGCATCTTCGAAATTTTCGTTTGCCCGGGGCTGATCTGGTTTCACGATCGCCGTACAAATCGGCGCTAGGTCTGTTGCATGAGTTGTCCTCGGGGAATTTGGAAAAGTATCGGGATTTGCCGTGTTTCGAAAAGTCATCTGCAAAAGAAATAAAAGTTTTGGAACAAATGTTAAAACGAGGCACAAATTCTCCGCTGACTAGCAGTATGGGACGCTTGTTTGATGCGGTAAGCAGCTTGACGGGGATTTGTCAGCAGGCTAGTTTTGAAGGTCAAGCGGCGATGAGCTTAGAGTTTGTGCTGGAGGGTTTTACGGATAACGAAAGTTACCCTTGTTGTGTGCAGGGTAAAGATTGTTTGGTTTTTGATTGGGCGCCGATTATTAAAGAGCTTATTGACGATGTTCGCCTTAAATTGCCAGTTGGAAAAATCTCTTTAAAATTTCATAACACACTCGTTGTACTGGCGGTTACAATGGCCAAGGCGGCCAAGCGAAAAAATGTTGTTTTGTCGGGGGGGTGTTTTCAGAATAAATATTTATTGGAGCGCGTTATTGAATGCTTGCAGAAAGAAGAGTTTAATGTGTTTTGGCCTCAGAACGTGCCTGTCAATGACGGCGGGCTTTCTTTAGGACAAATTAGCGTAGCGTGCGCGCGCATGGCATTGGGAGAAAATTAGTGTGTTTAGCGATTCCCGGGAAAATAGAAAAAATTTTTAATGACGGCGCCGATTCTTTGACTGTTCGAGGCAAAGTTAATTTTGGCGGGATTATTAAAGAAGTGTCTTTGGCTTATGTGCCGGAGGCGCTCGTCGGAGATTATGTGATCGTGCATGTGGGTTTTGCGATTAGTGTCGTACAAGAAGAGGAAGCCCAAAAAGTTTTTTCGTATTTAGAAAAGATGGGCGAGCTAGAAGAACTTAATCAATGAGCTTGGCTGGATTAGGGAATCCTTTTAAGGCGAATAGCGCCATAGAGGCGCCAAACAATTGAGCCGAAAAAGGATTCCCTAATCCGGCGACGCGCAAGCGGTAAGGATTCTTATGAAATATTTAGACGAATACCGTGATCCGCAATTGGCCCGTCAATTTTCACAGGCGATCCATAAGATCACGACTAAGCCATGGGTCCTTATGGAAATCTGTGGCGGGCAGACGCATGCGATTGTCAAGTTTGGTATCGACGAGCTTTTGCCAAAAACCATTGAACTTGTGCATGGGCCGGGCTGTCCGGTGTGTGTTACGCCTTTGGAATTAATTGATCAGGCGCTTGTCCTTGCGGCAAAGGAGGAAATTATTTTTTGCTCATTTGGGGACATGCTGCGCGTGCCCGGTTCGGGGCAGGATCTGTTTAGCGTCAAAGCCAAAGGTGGGGATGTGCGTATTGTTTATTCCCCCTTAGACGCGCTTGCCCTTGCAAAAAAGAATCCAGATAAGCAGGTTGTTTTTTTTGCCGTCGGGTTTGAAACAACGGCGCCGGCTAATGCGATGGCGGTTTATCAGGCAAAAAGCCAAGGGGTCAAAAATTTTTCAATTTTGGTTTCGCACGTTTTGGTTCCGCCTGCCATGGAGGCGATTCTTTCATCGGAAAGAAATCGTGTGCAGGGTTTTTTGGCCGCTGGGCATGTCTGTGCGATTATGGGGTATCAGCAATATGTTCCGCTTGCGCCAAAATACAAAGTGCCGATTATTGTCACCGGTTTTGAACCGCTAGACATTTTGGAGGGGATTTATTTGTGCGTCAAACAATTAGAAGAGGGACGCTGTGAGGTCGAAAATCAATATGTCCGGGCTGTGCTTTTTGACGGGAATCTTCATGCGCGAAGGATTGTTGAAGAAGTTTTTTGTGTGGTGCCTCGCAAGTGGCGGGGTTTGGGCGAAATACAAAAAAGCGGGTTAGGGTTGCAAAAAGAATTTGAAGATTTTGACGCTGAAAAGCGTTTTGGTTTAGCCGGCATAAGCGTCGAGGAGTCGAAAGAGTGTATTAGTGGGGAAGTTTTGTTGGGCGCTAAAAAGCCGCATGAGTGTCCGGCTTTTGGGGTCCGTTGTACACCCGAAAAACCCTTAGGTGCGCCTATGGTTTCTTCCGAGGGAGCATGCGCGGCGTATTATCGTTATCGGCGCTTTTCGCCAAAGGCCGTTTCTTGAAATGACAATTATGCCCGAAGAATTTAATTTATCTTGTCCTGTTCCCATCCGTAATTATCCGACGGTGACGCTTGCTCACGGCGGCGGCGGGACACTGATGCACGAGTTGATTGAAAAAATGTTTCGCGCTGCGTTTGGTTGCGGGGAGGCGGATTTTGCGCATGACTCTGCGGTTTTTGTGCCGCCGGCAGGTCGTCTTAGCTTTACAACCGATTCGTTTGTAGTTAGCCCTTTGGTTTTTCCCGGCGGGGACATTGGTTCTTTGGCCGTTTACGGAACCGTCAATGACTTGGCGATGTCGGGCGCTAAGCCCTTGTATTTGAGTGTGGCCTTTATTCTTGAGGAAGGCTTGCCGATGGATTTGCTTTGGCGCATTGTGCTTTCGATAAAGGACGCGGCGCAAAAGTGCGGGATAAAAATTATTACCGGCGACACAAAAGTTGTTGACCGTGGCAAAGCTGACAAAATTTTTATTAACACCGCAGGCATTGGCGTTGTTTTGCACGAACAAAAAATTTCGCCGTATTCGGTTAAAGAAGGCGATCAGATTATTGTCAGCGGAGATCTTGGCCGTCACGGTATGGCGATTATGGCACTGCGGGAAAGTTTAGAATTTGAAAGTCAGATTCAAAGCGATGCCGCCCCGCTTTCTGCGGTCGTCGGAGAATTGATTGAAGGCGGCATTGAAGTTCATTGTTTGCGTGATTTGACGCGCGGAGGGCTCTCGAGCGCTTTAAACGAAATTGCCGGTGCTGCGCAAGTTGGAATTGAAATTTTTGAGCGAGCGATTCCCGTTCGTGAAGATGTGAAAGGGGCCTGTGAACTTTTAGGTTTTGACCCTTTGTATGTTGCTTGTGAAGGACGTTTTGTCTGTTTTGTCGCCAAAGACGATGTGCAGAAGGCACTGTCGATTATCAAACAAAGTCTCGTCGGAAAAGATGCGGCCTTAATCGGTCAGGTTGTTGCTAAGCCGGCGGGGTTAGTCAGCATGGAAAGTATTATAGGCGTTAAGCGCATTGTGGACATGTTAAGCGGCGAGCAATTGCCGCGGATTTGTTAAAATGACAAACATTAATCCTATACGCTGGGATGCTTGTGGCGTGCCGCACTCAATACTTTTTCGTGACAAATATTTTTGCACGCAAAACGGTCTGGAAGAATACCGTTATATTTTAAAAGAGGGAAATCATTTGCCTAAGCGATTTGCCGCGCTTGACCCGTCTGCAAACGGGAACTTTGTCGTCGGCGAGACAGGTTTTGGCACGGGTTTGAGTTTTTGTGCTCTCTGGGATCTTTGGGAAAATTGCGCTCCGGCATCGTGGAGTTTGCATTTTTTTTCCGTCGAGCTTTATCCGCTTTCAAATTTCGAGCTGAATTACGCTTTAAGTGCTTGGCCGGCTTTGCAAAAGTACCGAGAGCTTCTTGGTGCGCAATATGCGCCTTTGCCGGATGGGACACTCGATATTTATTTCCAAAAAAATCGTGTGCGTTTGACTATTGTGTTTGCCGATGTTGTTGACGCTTTAGAAAGAGTCTCCCGGCAAAATCTTGTCCCGCAAAAAGCTGACGCGTGGCTGCTCAACGGATTTTCGCCGTTTGCCAACCCCAGAATGTGGGAGTTGGACGTTTTTAAAGGCATGGCGCGTTTAAGTAAAAATCGGACAACGTTTTCAACTTTTACCGTCGCAGGCGCTGTGCGCCGCAGATTGCAAGAGGCAGGATTTGCAGTTGAAAAATTTCCCGGCTACGGGACAAAGAAACAGATGCTGCGCGGGGTCTTTAATGAAAATTTGCCATAAAATAGGTAGTGGGTCAGTTTGAATGAAGAAAAACAGATTAGTTATTATTGAATGGATTAATTCTCACTCTGGCAGGGGATGGCAAACAATAGAGCAGTTCGACAAGATAGCCGAGCCGCTCTATTGCCGATCAGTTGGATGGAATTTGTCTGAAAAAAAAGATTGCAAGGTTATCGTTCCTCATATATCAGGAGAGCGTCAAGGCGATGTCCTATTACAGGGGTGCGGTGATCTAACAATCCCGACAAAAGCAATTTTGAAAATTACTGCTTTGAAAGAGAATTGACTATTTTCTTCCTTTACCGGGAAGCGGGACTCTTTCAACTGTAGTAGTCGTTGGCCGTTGTCGAGCTTCTTTAACTGGTATAAATTCGCCAGTCCTTGCATCACGACCTTTTAGACTTGTTTCTGGTTTCTTAGTCATTTGTGGTTACCTCCTTTCTTTTTAGGGTTTTAATTTGTTCTTTGACATAGGTTGTTTGTAATTATTTTATTTTCTGTCATATAACAATGATGAAAAATACAAAGAAAAAATCTGCGGATATAAATTAGATTGCCGCTTCAATTATTGAAAGCACAACACATATTAATTCCGCTAAGCCTGCCAAGCCTAAAAAGAAAAAGGCTTAAATAACGCTGACCAAGTAAGCCAATTCCCGTTGGTATCTATTGGCTGATTGATTTACTTGAAGTCTTTTTCCCTCGACGGTGTGAAAGCTTCCTACCTCAAGTTTGGAGATCGGAATGCTTTTTGCGCCGCTAATACGACCCGCCGAAACAAAGTCATCTGTAATAACAAACGCATCGCTTGGGTCGGAATGGTTGAAAAGTTGTGGATATTTTTGTGCAATCTCCAGGGCCCTTTCTATATACATGATTGAGGCTCGATCTGATACTGACTTTGTGTTACTGCGGGCACCAACCATTGTCATGACAATGGCCGCCACTTTAGGTGTTTTTCTGCCGCCGGCTCTAGAGTTCCAGCTTTGAAAATCTCTGTCTGTATTTGACAATAGGTCGAGTGTTAATTCTAAAGAAGCAATGGAATGTTCGTCTACACGGACGGGAATGATTACCGCCTCTGCCGCACACCAAGCTAAGTGTGTTCCTCCAGCATAGAAAGGACTTGTGTCCATTAAGATACCTTCAGCCTTTATGGAAATCATTTGATCTCTAAGAGCATTCCCAAGACTTTCAAGTAAATTCTTAACAGCTTGCGGTTTATTTTGAGCCATTGCAATTTGTAATTGTTGGTACATGGTCGATGGAAACGCAAACATTAATGGATCACCAGGAATTAAGAATGATGGTTTACGACTTTTAAAGGCATGGCAAGTAGCCGAAATTTTATATGTAGGGTCAGGGGGTTCCATTCCAAAAGCTGGCCCCAGCATACGTGGTTGCAATACATCTAATATTTTAATTTCTGGGTCTTCGTCTCGCATTAATGTTTCCGTTAAGTTGCATTGTGGGCAGAGATCAGCTACAAGCAAAGAACGCTGGTCTGACATTTCAAAAGCTAAATTAAAAGCGAGGGTAGATTTACCGACTCCGCCTCTTAAAGTGGTAATGGCGTAACTTTTAAATTTTAATCCACTCTTTTCTTTGTACCCGTCCTCGACGACCATTTTGTGTTTTTCCATAACTTTTTCGATATTGCTCATGTGTGCTCCTTTGTGTAATTGTTGATATAGATTTACTATATCATGCAGGCTGCGCAGGTGCAAGTAAAATATGCAGGCTATGCAGGCTATGCAGGTTATGCAGGTTATGCAGGTTATGCAGGGCATGCTGGGCACATATTGATTTTTATGTTATCCTTTACTCAACACTAATGGGAAATATAGTTTATGAACCAATCAGACGCCCAATAACCGACTCAAGTAATAGCATCACTCGTCGATGGAAACTCGATTAGAGCAACGGTTAAAGTGACCGGAGTGGCGAAGGGAACAGTGTTAAAACTACTTAGCGATGTTGGGGCAGTTTGTATTGAATATCAAGATAAGGTTTTAAAAAATTTGTCCTGCAAGAAAATTCAATATGATGAAATATGGTCTTTTTGCTACGCTAAAGAAAAGAATATCCCTAAAGAAGTGAAGGGGAAGTTTGGTTTTGGCGACGTTTGGACGTGGACTGCTATATGCTCTGACACTAAGCTAGTTCCTTCTTGGTATATTGGGAATAGAGATTTGAGATCGGCAAAACATTTTATGAGCGACTTAGCGAGCCGCTTGAGTCATAGAGCTCAATTAACGACTGATGGGCACAAACCTTATTTAGAAGCTGTTGAGAGCGTTTTTGGATTTGATATTGATTATGTCATGCTTGTGGAAATATAAGGAAACTTTTAGGAACATAAAGGGCCGCAAGCTAGATATAGCCTCGGTTCTTGCATTGGAACTGACCCGATTAAGATCAATGGAACGCCTAAATCAAGACACGTTTCAACAAACTATGTTCAAAGAAATAATTTAACCATGCGAATGAGCATGAGAAGATTTACCAGATTAACAAATGCTTTTTCTAAAAAGGTTGATAATTTAGCTTGTGCTGTAGCGCTACATTTTATGTATTATAATTTCTGTCGCATTCATCAAAGCCTTAGAATCACCCTGGCAATGGCTGTAAAAGTTACAGATAAATTGTGGAACATCGACGACATCGTGAAATTATTAGATGAAAAGAATAAGTCAAAAATGAAGAAATATAAAAAGATTGCGAGAATTAACAAGGTTTCAGATGGTTCTCTATAATGAAACTGACCCACTACCATAAAATATCAGAGCTTGACTTTCCACTTTAGTAGGATAATATAAACGCAGTTGACGGCGCTGAAGCCGCAGGTTGTTTCAAAGAAGAAAATATAAAGGCAATGATGCCCAGTAACTTGTTCAAACGGTTATTGGGTTTTTTGTTTTTGGCGATGATGCCCTGCTTTAAAAAAAGCAGGGCTTTTTTTATGCTGGCAAAACATCAACCAAGCGAGGTCAAAATGAAACTTGCGGGTATCCAACAGCATCTCTCGGGCGCCGCCATGCGTCGTTTGCGGCGCGATTCATATTCCTTTCCTGAGATGGTTAACCGTTACCGGCTTGATGATTTTTATGACGAAATGATTTCTTCGCATAAAGAAGTCCGGCCGTGGTATCAGCGTTTGACCAGTGGCATAGACGGGGTCGGTTTTGCCGAAATTGTGCAGCGCCAGAAAGCGGCCGAACGGGCTTTTATGTCGATGGGCATCACGTTTAATGTTTATCGGGATGGCGAGGGGTTGGAACGGATTTTTCCTTTTGATATTATTCCTCGGATTATTGACAGACAGGAATGGGACAATATTGAACGCGGTTTAAAGCAGCGGATTGCAGCGCTTAATCATTTTATTGCCGACGTTTATGGGGATAAAAAAATTCTCAAAGACAACATTGTCCCTAGCGAACTTGTTAACTCCAGCGCTGGGTATTTGCGTCAATGCATAGGCTTAAAGCCAGTGCGTAATCTCTGGGCGCATATCAGCGGCATTGACATAATTAAGCACTCGGATGGAATAAACTATGTGCTTGAAGATAATTTGCGCGTGCCTTCGGGGGTTTCGTATGTTTTGGGCAATCGGGAAATCATGAAACGAACGTTTCCGGAAATTTTTGAACAGATGGAAGTGCGGCCTGTCCATGATTATCCACTGCGTCTTTTGGAGATGTTGCAGTATCTTTCAACACGCGAGAACCCGACGGTTGTTGTTTTGACACCTGGGATTTATAACAGCGCGTATTTTGAACATTCTTTTCTTGCCCAACAAATGGGTGTCGAATTAGTCGAAGGGCGGGATTTGATCGTGCAGGATGGGTTTGTCTATATGCGTACGACCCGGGGGGTTAAACGGGTCGATGTTATTTATCGGCGAATTGATGACACGTTTCTTGACCCCAAACATTTTTATAGTGAATCGGTTTTAGGTGTGCCGGGGTTATTCGATGTTTATTTAAAGGGAAATGTCGCGCTAGCCAATGCGCCGGGCACCGGCGTTGCCGATGATAAGGTCATTTATGCTTTTGTTCCTGAAATGATCAAATATTATTTGGGCGAAGAGCCGATTTTGCCAAATGTCCCGACGTATTTGTGCTGGAACAAAAAGCAGCGCGAACATGTTTTAGAAAACATTGACAAGATGGTTGTTAAGGCTGCTAATCAAAGCGGCGGCTATGGCATGCTTATCGGTTCTGCGGCCAGCAAGCGCGAACAGAATATTTTTAAAGCAAAAATTCGAAAATTTCCGCGTGAATATATTGCCCAACCGACGATGGCTTTATCGCGGGTGCCAACGATTGTTGAAGATCAGCTCAAAGGCAGGCATGTTGATCTGCGTCCGTATATTCTTTGCGGGCAAGAGACATATATACTTCCCGGTGGGTTGACGCGTGTTGCGCTTCGCGAAGGGTCTTTGGTGGTCAATTCTTCTCAGGGCGGGGGCAGCAAAGATACGTGGGTTTTACGTTAATAAAAAAGGAATTTTATGTTAAGCCGGGTCGCTAACTCGATTTATTGGATGAACCGTTACGTGGAGCGGGCGGATAACTATGCGCGGTTTATGGAAGTTGATTTTAATTTGGCCATGGATCTTCCTCCGGGGATTATCGAGCAGCAGTGGCGTCCTTTGGTTGTGACAACCGGCGATGAACACTATTTTGTGGACCGTTATCAGGAGTTTACCAAAAAAAACGTGATTGAGTTTTTGGCGTTTGACAAAGAAAATCCCAATTCGATCTGTTCGTGCTTGTTTGCAGCACGCGAAAATGCGCGCACGGTGCGCGAAATTATTCCCAGCGAAATGTGGATGCAGATCAATGAAATGTATTTGATGGTGCGCAATGTCATCGACAAAAAAAGCTGGCCCCAGCAGTCGTTGAGCGAATTTTTTCGTGAAGTAAAGTTAGGGAGCCATTTGTTTTCCGGGATTATGGACGCGACGTTTTCCCGTTCGGAAGGCTGGCATTTTGCCAACACCGGCCGGTTTATTGAACGGGCAGACAAGACGGATAGGATTTTGGACATGAAATATTATTATTTGCTGCCTAATGTCGATTATGTCGGCACGCCGCTGGATCTTTTGCAATGGTCTTCGCTTCTTAAGTCGGCGAGCGCTTTTGAAATGTATCGTAAGGCCTACGGTAAGCTTGACGTCGGGAATATTATCCGTTTTTTGGTCTTGGACCGTTCTTTCCCACGGGCGATGCTCTATAGTTTAAATCAGGTTGAACAATCTTTGCACGCGATTGTCCGTCCGCAGATGGTTAAATATGAGACAAAAGCCGAAAAAGAAATTGGAAAATTACGCTCAGAGTTGGATTACACAGATTTACACGATATTTTTGCCGTCGGGCTGCACGAATATCTCGATGTCTTTCAAAGTAAGCTCAACGCAGTCGGTTCGGCAATTACGGAAACGTTTTTTACGGATGATGATTTTATTAAACACATTTAAAAAAGGGGACATATGACATTTTGTTTAGCCATGAAGGTCAAGGATGGTTTGGTGGGCATTGCAGATACTCGTATCACAAGCGGCAAGGAATGCATGACCGCAAAAAAGGTCACTGTCTTGCAATCTTCCGGTGAGTATGCCGTTTTTTTTATGACTTCGGGCTTGCGGTCTTTGCGGGACAAGGCGCTGACGTATTTTCAGGAAGTTATTGACGCTCAGGACAAAAGTTTTAACAAACTTTATAAGCTGGTCAATGCTTTTGCTCTGCAGGTCAAACGGGTCGCCCAAGAGGACCGGCAGTCCTTGGAAGAAAACGGCCTGACCTTTAATTTTTATGCGCTTGTCGCCGGACAATTGGAGGATGATGCCCAGCCGATGCTTTATATGCTCTACCCGGAGGGCAATTGGGTTGAAGCAGGTGAAAGTTCACCGTATTTTATTATCGGTAATACCGGGCATGGCAAGCCGTTGTTAGACCGTGTCTTACGGTATGAATCGAGCATGGAGTTTGCGCTTAAGGTTGGGTTTCTTTCGTTTAACGCAACGAGAGTCAGTGCTAATGACGTCGAGTATCCCATCGATGTTGTCGCTTTGCGCAAAGATAGTTTTCATATTGCCGAAGAACGTTTTGAACGTGATGATATGCATCAATATGCGCTTTGGTGGCAGGAGCGTATTGCAAAATCGATTAATGAAATGCCCGATGATTGGATGAACAAGATTTTTGTGTTGGTTAATGACAAAAATTGTGAATGGCGGCATCGATGATTTGTACGGTCGAACATACGACAACGTATGAATATGACGCTGCTGTTTTTTTGGAGCCGCAGACGATACGTCTTTTTCCCGCGCTTGAGTTTTTTCAGGTTTTGCGAGACTATAAGCTGACGATTACTCCAGAGCCCTGTGGTCTTAGCGAAAATTTGGAAACAGACGGTTCATTGAGCCGTTTAGCTTGGTTTGATAAAGAGAGTCGTGTTTTTTGCGTCTCTGCGCGTATGGATTTTGAGCTGGCTCAAAGAAATCCTTTTAATTTTATGATTTTTCCCGATTCCTGCCAGAACTTGCCGATGCAATATCCCAAACCTATGTATGCCGAATTATCTTCCTATGTTTCTTTAACACCGACCTTAGCGCCGGTCGTGGACTTTGCTTATGAAATTTTAAGAGAAAGCAAAGGTGAAACCTTGGTTTTTTTGACGACATTGTGCCGGCGGATCAAGGAAGAGTTCACTTATGAAACGCGTCAGTCCGGCGAGCCGTATTCGGCGGCCACAACGTTGGCTTACAGGCGCGGTTCTTGCCGGGACTTTGCTGTTTTATTTATTGAGGCCGCACGCGCTGTGGGTTTAGCTTCGCGTTTTGTCAGCGGCTATTACTTTGATCAGTTTCAGCCGCAGTTGGAATTGCACGCTTGGGCGCAAACTTACATTCCCGGCGCTGGTTGGCGCGGATTTGACCCGACGCTGGGCCTTGTGTGTTTTGGCCATCATCTGGCGCTTTCGACCGGCGCGGTTGCTTGCATGGCGGCTGCAATCAGCGGAAATTTTCGTGGGGATGCGCAATTTGTAATGACCACCCAGATAAAAGCCCAATATTTTCCCCAAAATGTTGCAGGGTAAGATTTTTTTGTCTCCAAGGAGACTGCTTGTACTTATTGCGTCGACGTGATAGACTAATCCAAAATTTTAGTGCTTGTGTTTTCTGATATTCGTTCAGAGAAGCATACGCACATCTGCTGTGTCCTTTTTGGTCTTGTGCCTATTAGGAAACACGGCACAAGAGAAAGAAGGACAGTAATGAATG
>CAYNSM010000007.1:0-40704 GCA_964400065.1 uncultured Planctomycetales bacterium | reverse complement strand
AAGAAATACGCAAATCAAGCATTTGTGTTCCGGCCAAAACGTTAAACCGCCCGTCCTGAGGCAAACGTTTTTCGGCAATATTAAGACGGGAAAGAATTTTAATCCGCGAGTTAATCGCATCCTTAAAATGCCGGATCTCAGGCGGTACCGGCGCATCATGCAAAACCCCATCAATCCGATAACGCACCCGCAAATCATTTTCATAAGGTTCAAAATGAATGTCGGTCGCTCGATTGCGGCAACCTTCTAAAAGAATCTGATTAACAAAATGGGCAATTGAAGCTTCGCTTTGCAAATCAGCAATATTTTCTACCGTCGTACTAACCTGGGCGACAGATTGATCTTTGTCCTCGAGCATGCGTGCAATTGTTTCTGCCCCAAGCCCGTAATACTGACGTATCCCCTCAAAAATATCCGCCTCAATTGCCAAAGCAAAGCGTATCCGTTTGCCGACAATACTCGTTAAGCCATCAAGATTATTAATATTCGTCGGATCCGCACTGGCAATGACCAGCTCATTATCCTTAAATTCAATGGGGAGAACTTTAAAATACTGGGCGGCTTGCGCGGGAAGCGCGGACAAAACTTCGGGAGAAATTTCAATTTCCCCGCAGTCGACGAATTCAACACCCAGCTGTCTTGCCAAAACACGATACAAAATCTGCGGGTACTGCTGGAATTTTGTTTTGAGCAAAATCTCTCCCAAAGCACCACCGACGCGCTCCTGCTCTCTTAAAGCCGCTTGCAACTCATCTTGTGTTATTAATTTTTCGGCGATAAGAAGTTCGCCTAAACGAATATTTTTATGGACAGGAAGGACTGTCATTGCAAAAATTCAGATTTTGGGGTTGCTGATTTTCTTTCTGCAGGGGTATCTCCGGAAACAATTCGCGGAGTTAAGAAAATAACGAGTTCCGTTTTACGGGTCAAATGATCCTTATTGCGAAAAGCGCCTCCGATTAGAGGAATGCTCCCGAGAACCGGGATACGTGAATCGGTATTGATTTTTTCATCCTTGATCAGTCCTCCGATAACAATGGTGACCCCATCTTTAACAAGCACCGTGGTTTCCGCCTCAGAGGTCTCGACAACCGGAATGGTATTGTTATTACTCGTCGTAACATTACGCGTGACAGCGCTGACCTCAGGCTTAATTTTTAACGTCACATAACCATCTTTATGGACCGTCGGCGTTACGTAAAGTTTAACTCCCACTTCGATAAAATTAACGGTTTCGGCCGTTGTCGTTGGCCCTGAGGAAGGTGTGGTTGTCGTCGATGTAACATACGGCTGGGAAGAACCGATCAAAATTTTTGCCTCTTGGTTGTTAATCGCCATAATATGTGGATTAGAAAGATTTTCTGTCCGCCCAAAGGTTTCCAACGCCTCAATCATCGCCTTGTAATTATCATCCACTAAAGTCCCAACACTCATGCGGCCATGTTTTTGCGTGGAACCCAAAACATCAAAGTTGCTGACAAGATTTATATTATGCGAGCTATCCAAAACGGCCTGCCAATCGACACCCATCTGATACTGATCACTTAAAATAACCTGTACAATCTTAGCTTCAATAGCCACCTGTTCTTCCTTAACATCAAAAGCCGTTATCATCTGATCAATTTCCCGAATCTTGTCAGGAATATCCGTTGCCGAAATTTTATTTGTTCGTTTATCAAAACGCATTGACCCGACGGTGGGAGTTAAAATAAGGTTGATCCGTTCAGCAAGCTCTTCGGCTTTGGCATATTTCAAATCAAAGACTTTTGTCATCCGCGCAACATCAATTTCACGAATAAAAGCAACCATGTCCAAAATATTTTCCGGCAAATCATTTAAAGAAAGCGTCCCGCTTCGCGCATCCGCCAAAACAACTCCGCTGGGGCTTTTCATCCGTTCGAGCATTGGGACAACTTCAGCGATGCTGATATAATTAAGCCGCTGCAAAATCGTTTTATTTTTTCTAAAAAATTTCCGGCCGTGGGTTTGTTCATATTCAGCGCCAGTCATCACATGCACGAGCCTGACTTCCTGAACATAGGCTAAATCATTGGTTTTAGCGATAATGTCTAAAACATCAAGCGCGGTAACATTCTTAAGATACAACGTGACCTTGCCGGTGACAGTGCTTCCGACGACAATATTCATTCCGCTTTTTTGAGAAATAAGTTTAAGCACATCGCTAATATCAACGTCCTTAAGATCCAATTCGTCAATGACCATTGGCGTCGTCTCTGGGGCAACGGCAGCTTTTTCATTTTCTGGCAAAACTGCCGGCGCCGAAGAAACCAAATTGCTTGACGCTGGAGTAATCGCTTCCTGCGCTCTAATCGGAGAAATAAAACACACTGCCCCAAATAGCAAACTTAAAACAAGCCTGCCGATATTTTGTCTAACAATCGAAACATTTGCTCCCAAGCATTTCATTTTTTAATCAACTCCACCGATTGTCCCTGAATTTGAAAAATAACCCGATTTCCGTCGATATTTTCTAAAACCGCCCCATCTAAAGTTTCTTTACGGTGCACAAAATACGTCTTAGAATTTTGTGTATCCTTAATAATTGCTTGTGGATTTTTGTCGAAAATAATGCCCTGAACAATATAACGTGCCGCAAAATCACCTTGTGCCGGCAAAGTTAAATCAGCGGCCACAGCGACAATACCCGAATCAGCCGACCCAAAACGAAAGATATCACGCAAGGCCGTCATATCCGTATAAAAACTCAACGGCTTGCTTTCTTTAGCTAAAAACTCTTCGGAAGAGTTCGCTTGTTTTTTGTCTAAATTCTTAGACTCGATCACCAAAAAAGTGGTTTTTTGATAACGCCAAACAGCAATCATAAGCAAAATGAAGATCAATAGAATCAAGCCGATCTGAAAAACTGCCAACGTTAAGGACTGGCGTTTTAGCAGCCATTTGACAATGCCGATATTCAATTTTCCTATCATGGATCAATACGACTACTGTTTAAAGCCCGCCTTGAATGAAATTATAAAGCCTATTTGAACAAACACAAACCAAAAAAATTGTTTTAGGCAATACTCTTGTTATAACAAAGTCACTTTTTCTGCCGATGCTTGAAGTTACACCCTCCCTGTTAGCTTAGGGTACGCGCTTCGGCATTGCCGTTGACAAAGCATGCCTCAGTTGCCCGCAGGCAGCAGAAACGTCGCGTCCGCGCGGCGTGCGTATCGTTGCATGAATGCCGGCGCGCTCTAGGCTGTCCTGAAAATCAATCATCTCTTGTCTGGCCGGAGTTTTATGATCAAATTCCGAAACGGGATTATAGGGGATCAGATTCATTTTACATATCATCCCCTTAAGCAGCACGCTTAATTCGCGCACCGCCTGTGGACTGCACGTCACATCTTTGATCAAAATATATTCAAACGTAATCTGGCGTTTGGTCGCTTTGATATATTCACGGCAAGCGGCGATCAGTTCATTCATCGGATACTTCTTATTAACCGGCATAAGGACTTTGCGCGATTCGTCATTAAATCCGTGCAGCGAAATTGCCAGTTCAATTTGCAATCCTTCCTTAGCCAACTGTAAAATTTGTGGAATAACCCCGCAAGTTGACACCGTGATCCGTCGGGCCGCAATATTTAAGCCTTCGGGAGCATTAATCAAACGGATCGCTTGCATGAGATTTTCATAATTGTCCAAAGGTTCGCCTGTACCCATAAAAACGATATGCGAAAGCGGCTGAAGATGGCTCTTAGATTTGGCATAAAGAACTTCCGTTATAATTTCAGCGGCTGTTAAATTTCTCGTCCAGCCGCCTATGCCGCTGGCACAAAATTTGCAGCCAAACTTACAGCCGGCCTGTGTCGAAACGCACACGGTCGCTCGGGTCTTCGAGGGGATGAGGACCGTTTCAACTTTTTCCCCATCCTGCATCGCAAACAAAAACTTTTTTGTCCCGTCGAGCGAATGATGCTCGGTGACAACGCTCGGCACAAAAAGCAAAAAATTTTCTTTTAACTTTGTACGCAGTGCCGGCGCAAGGTTTAACATCGCCTCAAAATCGCTGACGCCTTTTTTATAAATCCAATCAAAAACTTGAGACGCGCGAAAAGGCGTTTGCCCGATAGCTTGCAGTGCCTCTTTAAGCTCCATCAAAGAAAGGCCGCGAATATCTGGTTTATTGGAATTTGTCATTTTAAAAAATGCGCCCGCCGCACTTTACGCTTTGGCTTGTGCAAAATGCCCGATGCGCCGAAATTTTTCGTAACGCTGGTCAAGGAGTTCTTGCGATGAAAGAGAAGACAATTCTTTAATGTTTTTAAGAATAGATTTTTTTAATTGATTGGCCACAAATTCCGGATCGCGATGGGCCCCACCCTGCGGCTCGGCGACAACTTCATCGACAATGCCGAATTTAAGCAAATGCTCGCCGGTGAGTTTAAGAGCGTTCGCCGCCTCAGGGGCCTTTGTGCTGCTTCGCCAAAGAATCGATGCGCAGCCTTCTGGGGAAATGACCGAATAATATGCATTTTGCAAAATCAAAACCCGGTCCGCCACACCGACTCCTAAAGCCCCGCCGCTTCCCCCCTCACCAATAATTGTTGCGATAACCGGCGTTTTAAGCTGGGACATTTCCATCAAATTCTCTGCAATCGCCTGCGCCTGCCCGCGCTCCTCGGCACCAACCCCCGGATAAGCGCCGGGTGTATCAATCAAAACTACGATCGGAAGTCCAAATTTTTCGGCCATATGCATCAGGCGTATCGCTTTGCGATACCCTTCCGGATGCGCGCAGCCAAAATTGCGGCGGATATTATCTTTCGTATCGCGCCCTTTTTGATGGCCCATAATCATAATTTTGTGGCCATTAAGTTTTGCAAAACCACCGACCAGTGCCAAATCATCGGCAAAAAGCCTGTCACCATGAAGTTCAACAAATTCGGACGTCATCAAATGAATATAATCCAGCGTATACGGCCGATTCGGATGGCGGGCAATTTGCACTCTTTGCCAATCGGTCAGATTAGAATAAATCTCCTGCTTCATCTTTTCGATCTTTTGCTCAATCTTCTTAATCTCAGGCTCAAAATCGATTTTTTTGGTCTTGCCGCTTTTCTTTAGATCATTGATCTTGGCTTCCAACTCAATAATCGGTTTTTCAAAATCCAATGCGCTCATTATAATTTGAGCCCTTTCCTTATCCTTCTGCTGCCTTGCTCAAATCCGAATTCCTTTTAGCGAGTGCAACGAGCGAAGGAATCAATTGTTAAACGTTAATCCACAATCACAACTTCAGTCCCGACAGGTAAAATACTATAAAGCTCCTCGACCTGTTCATTGATCATACGCACACAGCCGGCGGTCACTTGCTTGCCGATATTGTTAGGCTCAACCGTCCCATGAATCCCATAACCGGGAATATCAAAACCCATCCAGCGAGTGCCCAAAACATTTTGCGGACTTTCCGGCGGAACAACAATACCTTTATTAAACCATACCGGATTTTCCAATTTGCTTGTGATCTTAAATGTCCCCACCGGGGTACTATTTTTTTCGCCCGTCGAAACACTATAAACCTTAACAACTTCATTACCGTCTTTTAGAATCAAAATGTTTTGCGACTTATCGACAAAGACATTAAATTTGGCCGTCCAAATCCGCAGCTTGTCCCCTAAGCGGACCATGTCTCCGCTTAAATTATTGCTGCGGCGGATAAGATCAACGGTTGTATTATATTTTTTGGCAATTTTGGCCAAACTGTCGCCCGGGGCGACTTCATGAATAACTGTTTTTCCGGGAACCTCGGTACGCGAAAACAAAAGTTGCAAATTAACCGCTTCTGATTCCTGTTGAATTGCCGCAATATTTTCAAGGTCAGGATAATTTTTGATAATTTCTTGATAAACCGCCTTAGCCCGAATCGGCTCATTACTCTGGCGCAGCTTAACCGCTTGAGCATAAAGGTCTTTGGCTTCTTTAGTATTTGTCGCAGGACTTAAAACCTGCGCTTGCCCGCCTTGTCCTTTGGGCCATAAAACAAAAGCCAGTCCAACAACGACAAACCCAACAACCGCAATCACAATTTTTTTATTCACGTCCGACCTCCTTAGGGCAGGGACAAAAAGCTTAACGTTATCACGGTTTAATCCATAAATTATAAAAAATTCCCGCCAACAAAAACCCGATCAAAGCGCCGACAAAAACCTGAAACGGCGTGTGTCCAATAAGCTCCTTTAACCGATTAATTTCAATATTCCCATGACGATAAATGTCATCGACAATTTTGTTAAGCACCTCGGCTTGCTGGCCGGTTGCCCGACGGACCCCTTGGGCGTCAAACATCGTAATCAAAGCAAAAACCGTAGCCAACGCAAACGCAATTGATTGAAACCCGACACACAAGCCGCAAAGTGTCGCCAAAGCCACAACGCCAGCGGCATGACTTGAAGGCATACCGCCAGTGCCGATAAACCAGCGAAAATTAAACCGCCGCTCCACAATAACGCCCAAAACCACTTTAATCGATTGCGCAATGCCCCAAACCAGAAGCGTTATAAAAAGAATTTTATGGCCAACCGGCGTTGCTAAATCATTTTGTGAAGTAAAATTGACCAGCGCAAACCCCTTTTAGTTAACTGCTATTATCAAAAGACTGGGACATTATAGTTTTTATGGCCTCTAAAAGCAAGATTTTCCCTCGAAAATCCTAAAAATTAGTATAAAATGCATCCCTATGCTAAAACCTTCGACTGGTATTCTCTTATTAAACTTGGGCACGCCCGATAGCCCAAGCGTTTCGCACGTAGCCCGTTATCTACGGGAATTTCTCATGGATGGCCGCGTGATTGATATTCCCTTTTTGCAACGTTTTGCCTTAGTCAACCTGATTATCGCGCCTTTTCGCGCTCCCCAATCAGCCAAAGCTTATCAGCAACTTTGGACAAAAGACGGCTCGCCGCTTAAAATTTATGGCTATCAGGTCAGCGAACTTTTACAAAAAGCTTTAGGGCCTGATTACAAGGTCGTTTTAGGAATGCGTTATCAAAATCCCAGTTTGCGTTCTGCGCTGGCACAATTTAAAAACGCAGGCCTCAAAGAAATCATTGTGATCCCGATGTACCCGCAATACGCATCCGCTTCAACCGGCTCAACACACGAAAAGCTTATGGACGAAATCAAAAGCTGGGAAACAATCCCGACCTTAAAAATGGTCAGCCAATTTTTCGACCATCCGCTTTTTATTAAAGCTTTCGTACGCTTAGGTCAAAAGTATATGGCAGAAGCCAAATATGATCATTTTCTTTTTAGCTATCACGGCTTGCCTGAACGTCAGATTTTAAAAGCCTCCTTCGACGGACATTGCCGTTTAGGCGATTGCTGCAAAAGCTATCACGCCAAAAACCAGTATTGCTACCGCGCCCAATGCTTTGCTACAACACGACTTTTAACAAAAGAATTAGGATTAAATGAAAACCAATATACACTCTGTTTCCAGTCACGCTTAGGAAAAGACCCGTGGATTAAGCCTTACACCGACCAAGTTATTGCACAGCTTATCCAGCGCGGAATAAAAAACGTGCTCGTCTTTTCTCCGGCTTTCGTCGCCGACTGTTTGGAAACAACCGTCGAAATCGGCATCGAGTACCAGCATCTGTTCAAAAAACTCGGCGGAGAACGTTGGCAATTGGTCGAAAGCTTAAACACCTCGCCAACATGGATCGAATGCTTAAAGCAAATTGTTTTGGAAAATTCGCAAGGTTTGTGTTAGCATTAGCCGTTCCCAAAAGAAATTCCCCATAACTTACCCCCCATAAAGTCAAAGTTCACAATGCTATCAAAAGTCTATAGCTTTGGCATCTCCTCGTTGGATGCTTATCCAATCACCATCGAAGTCGATGTTTCCGCCGGTTTACCCGGCACGGTCATCGTCGGCCTTCCGGACAATGCGGTCAAAGAAAGTAAAGAACGTGTACGCGCCGCTATCCGAAACAGCGGCTATCAATACAAGCCGCAACGGGTCACCGTTAATCTTTCACCGGCCAATATTCCCAAAGAAGGGCCGTCTTTTGATCTAGCAATTGCTTTAGGGTATTTGAGCGCAACCGGACAAATCGAAGCTCAAAATCTTTCGCAGTATGTCATCTTAGGCGAGCTTTCGCTCGACGGAAAAATCATGCCGATTACTGGATCTTTATCCGTAGCTTTAAGTATTGCGCCAGACAAATTCAAAGGCTTGATTTTACCTAAGGCCAATAGCCCTGAAGCTGCTGTAACACAGACAATACCAGTTTATCCTATGCAGACGCTCAAGGAAGTGATCACTTTTCTTGCTCAACCGGATCTCGTCTGTCCATTTAAAATCGACACAGCTTCCCTTTTCAAAAAAACAAACAGCCATTTAATTGATTTTAGCGATGTCAAAGGCCAAGCGCATGTCAAACGCGGGATTGAAGTCGCATCCGCCGGAGGGCATAATTGTCTGTTAATCGGCCCGCCAGGCAGCGGGAAAACCATGCTCGCCAAACGAATTCCAACCATTTTGCCGGACATCACATTAGAAGAAGCGCTAGAAATCACTAAAATCCACTCAGTCATGGGCCTTATTCCACCGCAGGTCAGCTTACTAACCACACGGCCGTTTCGCTCGCCTCATCACACCTCATCCGATGTGGCGCTCGTTGGTGGCGGTTCGGTCCCCAAGCCCGGTGAAATCACATTAAGCCATCATGGAGTTCTTTTTTTAGATGAGCTGCCGGAATTTAGCCGTAACGTCATTGAGTCGTTACGCCAACCGCTTGAAGATCATTGCGTCACAGTTTCGCGGGCCAATCGCAGTGCGCGTTTTCCGGCAAAATTTATGTTGGTTGCCAGCATGAACCCCTGCCCGTGCGGCTATCTAACAGACACGCGACGCAAATGCCAGTGCTCGCCGCAACAAGTCGCAAGATATTTAGGAAAAATTTCCGGGCCACTTTTAGACCGCATTGATATTCATCTGGAAGTTCCCGCGCTCAAACCTTTGGAACTCATGCAACATTATCAAGCTGAAAGCTCATCTGAAATTAAAAAACGGACCGTGCTGGCCCGCGGGATTCAGCAGGAGCGTTTTAAAAATTCCGGGATTTTTGCCAATGCTCAAATGAGCCAAAAACAGATCAAAGAATTTTGTCCATTAAACAAAGACAGCCAGGAGCTTCTTAAAACAGCCATCGACGAACTAAAGCTTTCTGCCCGCGCCCATGACAAAATTCTCAAAGTCGCCCGCACGATTGTAGATTTAGAAGGCAAAGATGAAATTTTTCCGCAACATATTGCCGAGGCAATCGGATATCGGAGCTTAGACCGCAGCTGGTGGAGGGCAGAGTAAAAGAACCGTCAATGTCAAAATATTATCAATGCGTTGCTTCTTGCAAAAAAATCTGTTAAAACCGACCCACACCTAAAGCTAAACCAGCGCACTCTAAAACTATGTCGCGCTCATCGCTTATTTGCTTTCCCTGGCCATCTTTTGGAATAAAGCCCTGCACCCAAAAGCACAGTTGAAAATAAACTTATCATTAAACCAATCCAAAAATATGGCGGAATAAACTTTACCTTAATCGCATGTTGACCACCAGCAAGTTCAAATCCTATAAAAAGAGCGTCGGCTGGAAAAATCTTGACAGGCTTTCCATCAACAAAAACTTTCCAGCCTGGCTGAAAAATCTCTGGGACTATAACAAAAATATCTGACGAAGAACTGATTTTAAAAACCATCTCATCCGCTGACCTGCTAATAAAATCATATCCAGTGGTCTTATCTTTTTTAAAAGATAGTAATTTTTTTTCCGTGACACAAAAAACAGACGCGTCTTTCTTTTCAACACGGACAACATGACCAAAAGGTTCATCATACGCCGCGACAATCTTGGCGTACTCTTGAACAACAAGCGTATCTGCAAAATAAACATGTTCCGTTGAACCATTACGTTCCCAAATATCAAAATTTTTTCCGCTAATTTTCTTTTCAAATCCCGACCAATTTAAAAGACAATCTTTTCTAACAGTTGTAAAATCCACCGGAAAACGTGTCGCAAGAGCACTCGACGGATTTATAATCATGTATTTGGGCACCCACCGGAACTCTTTCTTTTCGATTAATTGATTATGATACGCTGCCATAAACTGATTAAAACGCTTTGGTGGCACCTGCAAAAACCCCGATGTTCCCCTGACGTTATAAAGCAAATTGAAATTATGACTTACTGAAAAAAGTTCATCAAAAGGCAAATAAAATTTTCCACCAGCATTGCGAAAATATTGTCCTTCCGGAGAATCGACGGCATAAGAAATCACATCCGTCCGCTGACCTTTATTATTCCAGTTAAAACTCAGGATCATCGTCATAAATCCCAGCAAAACAAGCATACCCCAAACGAGAAAACGAATAAACTTTTGCTGTATATTAAATCCGTAATAAAGAATTAATCCTGCCCCCAAAAAAAATACAAGGGCTGCACTTTTAAAATTTACCGGATTAAATCCCTCAAGAATAGGCCAAGCCATTACCAAAAAATTCTTTAAATATGGGTTTGCAATAATAAGAGGCAGGGTTACAAAAAAAGCCGCAAAAACACACATAACCAAATGAAAAATATTTAGCTTGCGCTCTAGAATTTTCTCTCCATTGCTCAATATAAAAACAAGCACCAACATCGCGCAAAAATCAATAATATGCACGCTGTAAGCAAAAGTAACAAATGAAAAAAATCTCAGCAACTTTGCCAATAATGGCGAGCTTACAGCAAGCCAACCTGCAATTGTCGGCAATAAAAAATGGATCATCGTCGCTATACACAGGATTGCTAAAATTGGATACTGTTGAAAAAATTTCTTAAAATGTGTTCGATAAGACACCACCAGCCCAATAGACAAAAACCATAAGGCAATGATCGCCCGCCAACTTACACCACCGGGGCTTATAATAAGTCTACAAAAGAAACCAAAAACCGAGCCCTTCTGTTCAACCGCAGCCCGGTGAAAAATCGGAAAATTATTAATGCTGTATTGCCCAGCGTTGGGGCGGGCGGAATCAAAAAATGAAAAATAAAAAGTCGGCAAAAATTGAATAGCACAAAGCGCAGTCGCAAAAAAACAAAATAAGCAACAACTAACAATCCACCGAATGCACAAATTTTTTGATAAACCTCTTTCTGCTGTCAACCAAAAGAATTGAACAGTAAAAAAGACAAGACCCCAAACAAAAATTTGAAAAAATTGGGATGCTCCTTCTACCAAAAACTGTGTGCTTAAAACCAAGCCTGCCACAGCGGCCGTCAATATCCACTGACGATCTTCAAACTTTCCAAGCGCATAAACAAGCGCTGGGAACAAAGCACATCCCCACAGAAAATACGGTGCATCAGACAAAGTCGCAAATCGTCCAAATCCAAGTCCCATATAAAGCAATCCACCAAAAACCGCATACGCCCAACGCAAAGCAAAAATTTCAAATAAAACCAACACGGCAAAAAAAACTCCTGCAACATACGGCTCAATGATTTTAAATTTAAAAAACATATCGTCATTGATAAATAAAGCACTCACATTCGTTGGATTAAAAATAGGATAAAATCCAGACGAAAAAAGGCACGTTCCTCCGCCGATGCCACGATCCCAAAAGCTCAAATCAATACTGCGCCACTTATGTGCAATATCAACAATAATGCCCCACGAATGGTTGCTTAATTCATTATTTATCGAACCATATGGCGGCAACGTGCTATAGAACCACAAAAATATACCCACACAAAAAGCGGCAGCCAATGCAATCAAAAAACCAGAATTGCTTTTTAAAAATATTTTAAATTTCCTTTTCAAAAAATCCAACATCCATTCCTCTTTTAAGTATAAAAACGTTATTCTTCCGCAAAAATTCTACCCATGATGTAACCTAATGCTATAATAAAATTCAAAAAAATAATTAAAAGAATTTCTATAACTTTAACAACCATGTTTCTTTACAAAATCCATAGTACTCGCGGCAATTCTTTGCTGGTTTTTTTACTTACCTTGATTATTGTAATTGGAACCGGATATGTCATTTATACCAACCAAGACTTTCAACGCGCCCATAGGAAACAGATCAGTAAACTCAATTTTTACTTAAGAGACTACAAGAAATCCGCCAAAAATTTCACAAAAAAACTCAAAGAAAAAATAGCCGCATGGAAAAAATCCCATCCATCCAAATCCAACAATACATCACCGCTGAAAAAAACAGAAACCCGCAGCTTTGACGAACTTATTTACAGTCAGCAACTTCTCGAACAAGAATTACCCGCAGAAATGATGCGCCACCAACCAGACGAAATGACTATCTGCGCGTTTAATGCCGATTTTCTTCTCAACAATCCACTTTCTGACAAAGAAATGGTTCACCTAGCCAATATTTTCCGATTATGCGATCTATCAAGTATATCGAATCTTTCCAATCAACAATTTCTATCAAAACTTACAACATTATTAAAAATTCTACGCTACGATGCGTCTTTTGAATCCAGCGATCTTTCCAACGTCGATAAAACGGTCATTAGCTATCTTTACCGAAATGATAAAGTCCAATCTCTTAAACAAGGAAAGATTTATTCCGGCGAAAATTTCTTTCCTATGTCGCCATATTACAAAATCTTTAAAGTCGGGGATTTTGATTTTATCGTCGCAACGTTCCCTAGCTCTAGCGAAGGCTTTGCCTTAACCTCAATGGAACCGCTAGAAAACATTTACGAGACAATCAAAGGTGAAAATTCAGAGATTAAAGATATCATGATATTTGGCAATTTTACATTTCAATCGGAATCACTAAGCTGGGACAGCGACTCACTGTTACCCACCTTTGCTCGCGCAACATCTGCCGGAAAAAATGAATCTCAACTGGTTGGAAATTTTTGGTTTAAAAAAAATGACCTAATCGAATTTAACGGAAAATCCGGCATCATCAACATCTCAGAAAACCAATTTTCTTCAAGACAAAAATCCTCTCTGTCTGCTAACAGGCCAATTTGGACACAATTTAAAGTCATGTCCGACGACGATTAGCGTTTTCAAATCCTTAATAAATCAATAATTCCCCTTTAAGTTTTTCGGGAACAAATACTTTACCATCTTTCGTCAAACTCAACGCAGAAGCAAACGCTGATCGGCTTTCAGGCTTACCCAAAGCCTGCAAACACAAACCAATCATTCGAAAACCTTGGGCATAATAAAATCCATGCTTGACCGCCTCTTGCAGATATGCCCCGGCATCCCGGTACTCTTTTAGCTCATACGCCGCACATCCGGTATAAAAATAAACAATCGATTTCTCTAACACGCCACTGGCCATAGCAAGCCGGCTATATTTCAACATCGTTTGATAATCTCCAATTGTTTGCGAAATTTCTAAAATCCGCAAATACGCCTGCCGGTAAAATTCTTTTGTATGTTCCCCCATTTCTGTGGCTAAAGCTTGCGGTTGATGCGCAAATGGCAAAAAAGGCTGATAAATGCGCGAAACAAGAATAAACTGAATATTTTCAATTGGGGCGACAGCAACACTCTTTTTAAAATATTCTAAAGCAGCAGGAAAATCGTTGCGTTTTAATGCAATCAGGCCCAGATTATAATGAAAATTAAAAACTTTCGGATATACATCCACAGCCACCTGATAGGCTCTCTGCGCTTTTGCAATTTCTCCGTCATAAAAATAACAAAAACCCGCCATCGCATGCGCCTCAGGCAAAAACGGCATAAATTGCGAAACTTTACGATAATACCGTTGAAATTCTTTAATTTTTTTAATTTCAAGTTTTCCCCGGGCGAAATTAAAATCACGCCAATATTTTGGCACAGGCATATAGCGGCTCAACGTACTTGTTACCGCATGATTCCAGGCTCGTTCATAATTCGCAAAGTAAAACACAAAAAAGCAAGCAAAAAGATATAAAACAAGCGTTGGAAAATATAAAAAACTAAATTTCTTAAACATCCCCTCCCCCCTGACTGCCAAAATCTCTTTTGCAAAACCAAAACACCAGCAATAAAAACATAAAGTAAAAAATTAAAAGAAAAATTTCAAATCGGTAGCGTCCTGATCCGGAAAAAATAAACTCGATTTCTTGATTACCCGACGGAACCCAAACCCCCTTAAAGGCGACATTGGCGCGATAAAGCGTCACTTCTTTTCCATTGATATACGCACGCCATCCCGGATAATAACAATCATTAAAAACCAAAAACTTTCTTGTCAGCAAACTTGTTTTTAATTTGACCCTGTTGGCATTAAAATTCATAATGCTCAAAAGTGGACCAGCTTTTTCAATTACCAAAGCACCGTCAGGCTCAAGAAAAGTAGCGCCTTTCAAATCCTCCGGCCGTGTTCCCGGCGGGACAAAAGCCACATTTAAATTCTTAGCCCAAACCCCTGAAATGATTTGCAAGTCCTCTTTTTGTTCATCAAAAATCACAACGTGATCATAAAAAATAAATTTTCCCCACGTATAGTGTCTAAAAATATCAGCATCTAAATTATCCCAAAGAAAACTGTACCACTGAGTCCCAAAATATAACGGACTATTCCTTATTGCAGACCCTTGACTATTCTGCACAGTTTTCGCTGGCAGAAACTCCTTTTGACCGCGAGTATATTCAATTTGCGGCTGACGTTGATCATAATGGGATAGCGCTCCTGTTTTATACGCATTGCGCTGCAAACCCTGATAAGCCTCAAAAGGCTGAACAAACAAGGCAAGAAAACAAAGCCCGCAAAAAATAAATGATGACAATCGCCAGCGCAAATAAATGGTAAAAAAACCTAAACTCAAGCCCAACGTGATCCATGTCGAAACATTAAAACTTTCCTGCCAATATAAAAAAACTGCTATCCCCGCGTGTACGAACAGAATATACAAAAAGCCCCAAGACTTTTTGCGAGGATTATCATCCATCACTTTAAGAAATATCCGCAGTTGTTCTGCAATAAAAAGAATACCCAAAGGCAGGATTGCAAGCCAGAGGAAAAAATGCAAGTTACGGAAATATTTAAAAAAGAAAATGTTTTTCTGTAGAAAATCATACAGTGAAAACAGGTACGGAGATCCCATTGCAAAAAGAAAAAAACCCCACAAAAATAAAAATAGTGTCCTGCGCGTGATCCGCACTATAATTCCCAAAAACAAAACAATCATTCCAAATAAAGGAACATAAAAAACTGCGAAATCAAACAGACGCAAATCTTGAAGATAAAAAGAAGAATACAACAGATCCTCCGGAATGGCCCAATATGTCGCAACTTGAGGCTTAACTGTCAATACATGCGGATCCAAAGCATTAAAATGCCGCAGCGGAAGAGAAAAAGTTCCCTCTCCCGCGAACTTAAAAAATAATGCCCCAGGGAGAACAGACAGAACTACTGCAATAATACAAAGCAAAAACAATAACGGATTCCGTCTGATAAAATCCCATAAACGCAAAAAGAAATTTATACTTTCTTTTGAAAAAATAATGAAAGAAACCAGCGAAAAAGATAGAACTAAAACAATGAAATAAAATGGTATATATGTTGTCATCAAAAGCATCCCACAAAAAGTCATCCCAAGAACAGATGATTCTTTCCCGTAACGCACAAAAAGAAGACCAAAATAAAAAAACCAAATCATCGGCGTTAAAATAATTGTCAAATAGGAATCAAAAACCCTTGTGCTAAGAGATGAAAAACTCAGCAACATAAAAGCAACCGTAGCAATTTTTTCATCTTTTATAATTTCCAAAGTAATCCTATAAAATCCAGCCATTCCAAAAAAGAAATAAAAAGTAATAAAACCAGCAAAAACTGTCCAATAATCAAGACCAAGCCTATAGGGGATAAGAATTAATAAAAGGAAAGGATTAAAAGGCCCGATGCGGCGTAAAAAAAACTCATTTGGAGAACCGCAACTCCAGGAAGGATCCCAATAAGGATAAACACCCGACGAAATATTGTCGATGTAGAATTTTAAGTGTTCATAAAAAGAAACAGCGTCAGAAACGATTTGAACATCGCGAGAAAGAAAAGCCCAAAAAGAATAAACCCAGCAGACAAGAGTTATTCCAAAAAAGAACCAAAACAAACTGATTTTCTGTTTAAAAACAGCTGACATAATACCGTAGATTATACCAGCCTACTCTCTCCTTGACCAGACAAGCGATATCTTTATTTAATCAAAACTTTAAGTCAACACCCAAAGTGAAGCTTCTCTCTGGTGCGGGGAAAAAATCTTTTCTGTCAGAACTCGTGGATTTTACCGCCGTCGAATAATATTTCTGCCCTAAAATATTATTGACGCCAAAGAATATTTCCAGCAATTCATACTTATAAGCCAATTTCCCATCTAAAGTAAAATAATGTTTAAGCGCTGGCGTTGTGTTATTTGTGTCATTAATGGCAAATCTTTCCCCAACATAAGTCCCAATTAAAGACGCCTTATAATGATCAAATATCCCAACGGCCAACATCGTGTTTAGCTGATGTTTAGCTACCATGGGAATTTGGTGTCCATCAAAATCCCCGCCGTCAAACTCAGGATCCTGATAATTATAACTGGTAGTCAGATCAATTTTATCGAGATGTCCCCATTTTGGAAAAAACTTTAATACATCGGTCGTCTGCCCTATTTCAACACCGCGCCTTAAGGTGCGCTCATAATTACTGTTATCGCCAAATCCACCTCCGGCCCTAGGATCGACAAAGATTTCGTTTCTCAATTTCATAACATAAGGTGTGACGTGAACGACAACCGTATTATTAAAATTATGTTTAACGCCGGCTTCATACTGAACACCCGTCTGTTGTTTTAGCCCTGTGTTTAACCCGCTATAGATACTGTACCATTCATCGGTGGCTAAAAAACGGAAACTCTGCTCAACGTTAAAAAAGATGTTGGAGCCTCTGGCATACTCGTATTTTAAACCACCCATGGAGACCTGTTTGTCCGGCGACTGTTTCTGGTAACTTTTGGGTGCATTTCTTTGATCAAAAATATAGTAGGCTTTTTGATACCGCGTGCCGCCCGTTAAAAATACCCGACGCCATATCTCAAATTCACTTGAAATATATGCCCCATATTCATCTTTTGAAATAGTAATATCATCGCTGCTATAACCACTACCCAAAATGTCTTGATCGGTATTGTAATAATCGATTCCGCTGACGAAATGAACTTCGTGGTCAAAAATCATTTTGTCAAAAATATACTTCCCGTTAAAACCAGCTGTGTTGCTATCGCGCTTGGTGGCGATTCCCTGGCTTTGAAAATCCCCAAATGTGTCTCGATTGCGATAAGAAATATCCATGACCAAAGACCCAAAATTTTCATTTAAAGGGCTGATATGAAACGTCGTTTGCACGGCTCTATCTTTTGAAGAGGCTTTATCCGAAGGATTACGTGTGCCGCGGCGGCCCAAACTTTCTAACTCAGCAGCGTTTAACCCCCCGGGAAGACCATAGTCGTCCTCATGCCATGTTGCATCCAATCCAACTTTAAGCCAATCAAAAGCTTGGGTACTAAAACGGGTCTTGTAATTTTTGTTTAAGACATCGCTATTTTTTCGATACCCATGCTGATCATCATAATCTAAATACATATAATAGGATATTTTCTTGGAACTACCGGAAAACTCGGCGCTGGTTGCACGGCTTGCATAACTGCCGTAAGTAGCGTTAATCTTACCTGAGAGATCCCCCTTGCCTTCCTTTGTAATAATATTAACAACCCCTCCGACGGCATTATCACCATAAAGCACAGATCCGGCCCCACGAATAATTTCGATACGTTCAACGGCGCCAAGCGATATCTGTGCTAAATCCGGCCCTGAAATATCAATGGGATTGACCTTGCGTCCGTTAAGCAAAACTAAAATATTGCGCGATGCGGTGTCCCCAAAACCACGAATATCAATCACCGCCGTCTTGCTGGTACTATTATCATAAACATTGACCCCTTGAGCTGCCTTTAAAAGATCCGCAACGCTGCTGGCATTAGAAGCTTTGATTTGTTCTTGGCTTATAACTGTCACATTGCTGGGTGTTTTATAATCCTTTTGCCCTATTCGCGAATTGGTCACAACAATGGTATCCAAATCAACGCTAAGATTTGCAAAAGCTGACGAATAAATTGTTAAAATAACTACAGCAGCCACTCCAATAATTCTTTTCATGCTCTCTCTGCTCCTTGATCTAAAAAATAAAAAATCCCAATTGATATCAAATCAATTGGGATTGCACCCTTTGTATCTATAGTCCCAAGGTGTAAGCATCCATTTTCTGTCTTCGCAGAAAAATTTGCTTTAAGTATCCGCTAGGCGACCTGACTTTCCTCGTACACTTACAATGCCAAGGATTCACAGTGGCGGGACCGCTCCCGATTTTCACGGGATTCCCCTTTTTCCACATAATGCGTGGAATCATCTATACAGATGAAACGGACACAATTTATCATCAACAGAACAAGATTAAACTGCTTGCAAAATTCCAGCCCAACGGGTCTTGGCAATCCACAGCGCAAGCGCCTCATAACCCCCAAACAAAACCGCACTGTATATCAATGTGCTAAGCAAAGTATCGCGAAAAAACGGCACAGCCGCCCAAAAACATTGCTGCAATCCTAAAAGAGTTTTGGGATACATCATAAGCCACGCACCAAAATTTGTAATAACAAAAAATAAAACCGCTGACAATGCCGCCGTCAAAGCAATATTTGAAAAACTTTTTCGTGAACGCAAAAATAAACCTAGTAAAGAAATAAGAAGCACGCTGCTCCAGGTAAAAAGAATCGTGTCATGCAAGCCAATCAATAAATCAGAAACAACCATCAGCACAAGCGGCATAGATACCGCCCGGCGAGAACTTAAATAAACGCCGCCGAATAAAGCAAGGGCTAAAACCGGTGTGAAGTTAGGCATATGGACGACCAGCCTGGACGCAATGCCTGCAAACAACAAAACGAAAGCTAGCATAAGTTTTCTCCTGGATTATTTTTCCTGATTCTCATGATGTGTTTTTGACTGATTAAACCATTGTGTTAACAATACAAAAAATGCTGCTGTCGGTGGTAGTGCAACAAATACAAGAAGCAGCAAAACATTTAAAAGCGATAATCCGTGCTTTAAGCCAAAACTTGTTGAGGCAGACCAATAAAAAAACATTCCCCAAATTCCAACCGGAATAAAACCGTAAAATACAACACGCGGCACTTTAACAGACATCGCAACCAAAATCAAGATCCCATAAATAAGATGCGGCAGAGCTGCCTTTCGAACCTCAAAAGCACTCGGAGCAATTTCTGAAGGCTTGACTAATAAATCAGGCTTTATCACAGCCGCCGTGTTCAAGAGAATAGAACCCGTCACAAAAATCAAGGCATAAATTTTTGCCAGTTTTGCTAATCCTGTCAAATTTGCTGAATTTTTTTTGATCTCCTGTGAATTTTGTTTTGCAAAAGATTGCCCCGTCGCTGCAGATTTATCGCCGATCAAAGCCTTATAATCCTCGGGGCTAAAGTTTTTTCTGCCTTCCAAGCAATCGATAAAGTATTGCAAAATCTTTTTTGTCGGGGCTGTTGCGAGTTTTGGTTTTTCGATATCAATCAAGAACTGAAAAATTTGTTCAGTCAGTTTGTCATGCTTAAGAGACTTTTCATACTCACTGGAAACAACCACATAAAGCGCCCACTCATAAATTTCCGATTTAGAAATTTCGCCCGTCAAAAAACCAATCAATTTGCCAAGAATCAATTTGCTTTCTGTAGCCATACAACCGTTTCCTTCTATAAAAAAACCTTTTAAAACAAACGGCAATCCATGCTACGATTGCCGTTAATAATTTTTCGCATCCACATAAAAGCCATCAGAACGCTGATAAAACCCCGTTTAATTGCTTCTCTAATTCTTGGATCTGCTCATCTTTTTCACGCAAAATTTTCTCAACCATCTCTAGGCGTTGTTGCGCATCTTTTAACCGTTCTTCTGTCAAAGCATAATCTGTCGGTTTCCCGCTGGAGGAACCGTCTTGCGCACTCAACTGCTTTTTGACAGCAGCCAATTGTTCTTTAAGCGCGGCCATTTTTTGATCGCTTAACTTGATATCATAGCGCCCCAAATAATCCATTTGCTCACGGGCCCAAAGAAGCTTCTCTTTAAGCTTGGTGATCAATTTATCATGCCGTGCAATCCACTGCTGATACATAAATTCATCAGAAGTTTTAGGCTTAGGAAGATTTTTGGGATCAACACTAACGACTGGCAACTGATCTGTTTTGATTTCCGTCGGTAAACCAGTCAAACGGCCTTCCAAGTCACTCATCGTTTTCTTTAAATCTTCATACTCCTTGATCGTCGCCTTGTGAGCAGCTTCACTTTTCTCAAGTTTGTTCTCGACAAAAATCAATTTTTCCTGCGCTTCATTAAGCTCGGAAATCTTTTTAGCAAGCGCCTCTTTCAAAATTTTTAACTGTCCCTGAAGCTCTTCTTCATTCTTGGCTTTTTCTGACTTATAGTTACCAAACTCTTCTTCGATCGCCTGTAATTTTTTTTCGTACTCTAGCTGTTTGTCCTTAAAATCATACTGTTTAGAATGCAAATCAACTTCCATCGCACTAATCCGCGTCTGCAAATCTTTCATTTTTGCAGTTTGCTCTTTGATCGCTTCTTTCTTTGACTCTAAAGTCTGCTTGGCCTCAACAAGGTCATTTTCGAGAATCTGCGCTTTTTCACTCTTTTGGGTAACGTTTTTTTCTAAGTCCTTGATCGTCTTCTGATCTTGTTCTGCCATTTCCACAACTTGAGCTAACTTCTTTTTTAAAACCAAGTTTTCGCTTTCGACAGCTTTAAAGGCTTCATTTTTGCCCGAATTCGAAACTGCTGCCAAAGCCTCTTCTCGGACTTTTTCAACAGATTCAACCTGTTCATTATCCAACGAGCTATCTTGATCTTTGGCGGGCTTTAGAGTCTTTTCCAAAGAAACGTCCTCTGATTTTTTCTTAACCTCATCAATAAGCGCAGCCTTTTTCTGCTCAAATTTCTCATGCAAAACTTTTTCTTGTTCGATCAAATCTTTTGAGACTTCCAGCGGCTCATCGATCTGTTTGAAACTAATTTCCTTAGCCTGACTACTATTTGCCTTTGACGAGCTATCCAAACTTTTCTCAATGTCCCCAGCGCCTTGTTCTTTAGCCGATAAATGTGCAGCCTTCTGAGAGCCTAAACTTTCCGACATATTTGCAGCCGATAGCTCTTCCTGGCTGGCATCACCTTCCTGGACGACATCTTCCATCTTGGCTAAAGAACTTTCTTGAGAGACCTTTTCTTGATCAAGTTGTTTTTTCTTTTCGACAGACTGCTTGTTTAAAACAGGTTTTTTCTTCGTAGATTTTTTACCAACAGGACTCGTTGAAGTTTCTTTTATGCTCGCTTTTACTTGTGGAACAACGTTTGCATCGACAAGCGGGATTTGAATATCATCCTCTTGAACAATCTTTTGCTGATTCTCTAAAGAAACATCCTCGTCGGCAGCGATTATATCGGGCTGATCAACGACGACATCGCCGGCTCTAACTTTTTTCAAAGAAATTTCTTTTTTTGAATTTTGAGTTTGGGCATGCAGCCGCTTAATTGCGGCCTTTTCTTTAAGCAAAACTTTTTTATCCAAATCTTTTAATGCCGCCTTTTCTTTTTTGGCACTTACCGCAAGCATTTTTTCGATCGCTTTATTTTCAGTGGACGAAATTCGCTCCTTGACACCATCACCATCTAAATCTCTTAAGACAGCCTTTTCGTTTTTACCGATACCTTTGCTCTTATATTTCGCGTGTATTTGCTTAATGTTTCTTTTTTCTTGCTCTGCAAATTCTTTGTGAACCTCTGCTTGCTGCTTAACCCCATCTGCCTTAATAGCGTCAATCGTTGCCGCTTCTTTTTCTTTAAATGTTAAAGAACTCGGATCCTTTTTAACAACGGCTAAAGTAGCAGGCTCGCCTACAGCTTCTTCTAGATCTTGCGTTAAATCAGAAATATCCTGCTTTTTGGAAATGCTCATGGTAGGCTGCCCAGAGCTTTTTGCCTTAACGGGACGTGTTTTTTTAACATCTACAGTCTTTTGGGCACCAGCGGATTTACCTGAAACTTTTCGTGCTTTAGATTTCTGATTTTTAACACTTTTAGCGGCTTTTTTATTACAGACCGAACATTGTTTACAAATATTATCCTGATTTTCTGACACAAGCCCTGCGATGTCGGTCTCCGTAGAACTGGCCTCTTGTTGTTCATGACCTAAAACACTCTGTTGCTCATCCAACAATCCTTCTTGAATAATATTTTGCCCTTGACCTTTTTGGGCACATTCGCAGCAAAGCTTTTTGCATGCAGCATCGCTAGAAATTTTTTCGGTTTCATTCTTCCCGACACAAACAACTTGTTCTGCATCCGGCTTACGACTTAACTTCTTTTGCTGATTGACTTTCTGCTTTGAGCCCTCAACCGTATTTTGAATTTTATTGTCAGCGCCTGCAGACTTCGGCGATACAGAATCTGAAGAAATTTTTTGCTCTTCTAAAGCGGCTTGCGCACGCAAAGATTCAATGGCAGCTTTTTCTTCCAAAACGACCTGCGCTTTAATCTGTTCAATTTTTAAATCCGTATCCTTATTGTTTTTTACCGACACTGCGGACTTTGGAGCATTTTTCTTCGTTTTTTTATTTGGCTTTTCTTCAGACGAAGATTTGCCTTGCTCACGATTTGTTGTTATCTGGTCACTATCTGCGCTGCCAAGCCCAAGCATACGCAAATACATAAGCGCCTCTTCATTGTCAGGATTAACTAAAAGCGCTTTGTTAAATTCTTTAATCGCCGATTCGTAATTTTTTTCATCAAAAAGTTTTTTGCCACTCTCGACGTAATAATTCGCAACAAGATGAGCATTGGCATGTGCGCTGGCTGGAGAAAAAATGAAAAAACAGATGCAAGCAAAAAGAAGGTATAATTTTTTATTCATGGTCATTTGTCGAGTGTTGATAGGAAATTTCAAATTATGGTTGCGATTATACCACCGCTTAATTGCGACTGCAACAAAGGTTACGACTATTTATTCAGAAAAAGTTTTATCCCCCAAAATTTACTTTTGTGCTATAAATAATCATAATTTTTAAAGACCTTGTCTTCCCTATATATAAGCCCTGATGACCACGCAAGCGACTACCCCTATGCTTACGCAGTACCAAAAGGTCAAATCGCAATACCGCGATTGTATCCTTTTCTTTCGTTTAGGCGACTTCTATGAAATGTTTTATGAAGACGCCAAAACCGCTTGCAAAATCCTTGATCTTGTTTTGACCGCCCGCGGCCGAGGCACGCCCAATGAAACGCCTATGTGCGGCATTCCCTACCATGCGGCAGATGGTTATATTAGCCGTTTGATCAAAGCCGGACACAAAGTCGCTGTCTGCGAACAGGTTGAAGACCCGGCAACGGCTGTGGGGATCGTCCGGCGGGACGTAATCCGCGTTATTTCCTCTGGCACTTACCTTGATGAAAATTCTTCCGACGCTCGTTATCTATGCGCTCTCTATCCAAATGGAAATGCTATGGGTATCGCTTTTACCGATTTGGTCAGCGGAACTATTCAAACCAATCAATTTGAGAATATCCACAAAATCATCGAACTTTTAGCGCGTTTGCCGATTTGCGAATGTGTTTTTCCATTGATCGAAGAAAATAAAATCAAAGAAATATTAAAAAGCCCGCTTCTTAAAACAAAAAATTTAACGCTAAGCGCGCAGGAAAATTGGTCTTTTAATCTCGAAATTGCCTCCAAAAATCTCTGCGAACATTTTGCTGTTTTAAACTTAAACGGCTTTGGCCTTGAAAGTTTGCCCATCGCGATTGCCACAAGCGGAGCACTTTTGGAATATCTTAAAACCAACAACCGCCAGCCTCTGCGCCACATCAACCACTTAAGCCTTTATACCGACGAGGAATATGTTTATCTTTCGCCAGCTGCCCATTACGGACTTGAAATCGACACATTCTTTAAAACAATCAACCACACTTTAACAGCAATGGGAAAGCGGCAATTACGCACATGGCTGACTCATCCACTGCGAAAAGTCGATGCGATCCACAACCGCCAAAATGCTGTCACTTTTTTACGCAGTAATGCACAAATCCTAAATAAACTTCGCGAATGCCTTTCCCCTTTGCCGGATTTAGAAAAATCCATTTCCAAATTAAGCTGTGGTTACACACATCCAAAAGATTTGCTTTCTATACGCAACAGTTTAAGCCTTTTGCCAAAAATCCGGGAAACTGTTGCCGGACTTTTTGCAAAAAATTCTCTTTTTTGTGTCGATGATATCCCGAATTTACGCAAACTTCTCGAAAGCGCCATTAATCCTGATATGCCTTTGGCCAATAATGAAGGAAAGGTGATCCGAGCTGGTTTTAACACAGAACTCGACGAGCTTCGAGATATTCAGGAAAACGGACAACAATGGCTTTGCCAATATCAAGCGCAAGAAATCACCCGTTCAAAAATCAATTCGCTAAAAGTGGGATTTAATCGAGTCTTTGGCTACTACATTGAAATCAGCAAAGCCAATGCCCATCTTGTGCCCGAGCATTTTATCCGCAAGCAAACCTTAGTCAACGGCGAGCGATTTATCACGCCGGAACTCAAGGAATACGAGGAAAAGATTTTAACCGCTGAGGACAAAATCCGCAAAATTGAAAATAGCCTCATCGAAGAAATCAAAAAAGTGATTCTTGACTATGCGCCAAGTTTACATCACTTTAGCCAAAGCGTTGCAACACTCGATTGTTTATATTCACTGGCCCTTCTCTCGCAACAAGCCGGGTATGTCGCGCCAGAGATCCATGAAGACTTTATTTTAGACATCAAGGAAGGCCGCCATCCGGTCGTTGAAAAAACTTCAGCCAAAAATTTTATTCCAAACGACACCTATCTCGACGATAAAAATCAGCATTTGATCATTTTGACCGGGCCGAATATGGCCGGAAAATCCACATATATCCGGCAAATTGCCCTTTTGGTTATCTTAGCGCAAATGGGAAGCTACATTCCAGCCCAAAGCGCGCACGTCGGTGTGGTGGACAAAATTTTTACGCGCATCGGTGCGCATGATGATATCACCAAAGGCCAGAGCACTTTTATGGTCGAGATGAGCGAAACAGCGGATATTCTTAACAATTTAAGCGCACGCAGCTTAGTCATTCTCGACGAGATCGGACGCGGCACAAGCACCTTTGATGGACTAAGCCTTGCCTGGGCATTAGCCGAACATTTTCAAAAGGCAAAAAGCCGCACACTTTTTGCCACGCATTTTCACGAGTTAACCGCATTAGCCGACGAGCATGCGGGCGTAAAAAATTATAATGTCGCCGTTAAGGAATGGCAGGATGAAATCATTTTTTTACACAAAATTGTCGCCGGAGAAAGCGATGACAGCTACGGAATTTATGTCGCAAAATTAGCAGGCGTTCCTCAAGGAATCATTAATCGCGCAAAAAGAATTTTGCAGGAGCTTGAGTCTGAAAGCAATCTTAAAGCACGTTTAACGGCCAAACCCATAAACAAAAACCAGTTGTCGCTTTTTACAAACACTTCTGATCCCGTGATGGAAGTCGTAAAAGAAGCGCTTAAAAATCTTGATTTAAACCAAATGACACCGCTTGCAGCATTAAATAAAATTCAAGAATTAAAGGAAATGACACAAAAAGGAAACTCATGAGCCGAGTCCATATTCTATCCCCAGATGTTATCAGCAAAATTGCCGCCGGGGAGGTCATTGAACGGCCCGCATCGGTCCTTAAAGAACTTATTGAAAACAGTCTCGATGCCGGGACACAATCAATCGAACTTCACCTTAAGGACGCCGGCAAAGTCCTTATCGACTTAACCGACAACGGATCCGGGATTGAATCGGATGATTTAGAAACCGTTTTTGAACGCCATTCGACGAGCAAGATCAAAACCGCCGACGATTTATTTAATATCCATTCGCTGGGCTTTCGCGGAGAGGCGCTTTATAGTGTTGCAGCGATATCCGATATCACGCTGCGCAGCAAAACAAAAGCTCAAGATTCTGGATGGGAAATCCATATGCGCGGCGGACAAAAAATTTCTCACAAACCTGTCGCGATGCCAAACGGCACCCAAATCCAAGTCAAAGAACTTTTCTTTAATACCCCAGCTCGTCGGAAATTTCTAAAAACCAATACCACAGAACTCAACCAAATCCTTTCAACTATCGTCCCGTATGCACTTTTTTATCCAAAGTGCCGCTTTTTAGTAACGCATGAAAGCCGGACTATTCTGGATCTAGCCGAAAGCACAAACCAAATTGATCGTATCGCCGAAACCTTAAACATTGATCCTAAGCATTTACTCGAAATAAAACAGGATTTTAAAGAACAGGAATTTTTTGTTCATATGATTCTCAGCGATATCAACTTAAGTCGCACCCGTCGGGATTTACAGTTTATTTTTATCAACGGCCGTCCGGTACAAAGCAAATCGATTGGCTTTCATCTTAACGACATTTACCGCTTAATTTTGCCGCCCAACCACTATCCTTGCTTTTGTCTGTTCCTAAATATTCCCCCCAATCACGTCGATGTCAATATGCATCCGACCAAACGCGAAGTCAAAATCAAAGACGAACATCATCTGATGCCTCTGTTGCGCCACTTAGTCGAACAGACACTTATGAACTCTGGCAAACCCAAAGAAATTACCCAAAAGCAGGTTTTGTCCGACGAGTCTGCAGTGCTTCGCCGGGCTTTAGCAAAAAATTCGAATGACGAGATCGCCCTTTCTTCGGTCAAAGAAAGTGATCTTCCAAACTTCGACATTACCAAAAAAATTGCGGCAACCGAACAATATACGTTTCCACAAGAGCCGACAAAAGAACCTTCTCTGCTGCAAGCAGCTGGACAAAATCTCTTAAGCAAGTTTTCCCGCAGTCGCTACTTAGGTTCCTTTATCAATAAATTCTTGCTTTTTGAAGCCGATCGATCACTTTTGATCGTCGACCAGCACGCCGCACAAGAACGTATTGTTTTTGAAGCGCTCATTCGGCAGATGGACCGCGGGACAGTGGAAGTCCAAAATTTGCTGACACCAGATTTGCTCAAAGTTTCGATGACCGAAATGTTAACGTGGGAAGAATCAAAGGAAGTGTTAGAAAAACTGGGTTTTAGTTCAACACAGTTTGACAAAAACACAATCGCCATTCACAGCTGCCCGGCTCTTTTAAGTGATCCTTTGCACGGCGTGCGCGAACTTTTAGCAGGCGGGAATATCAGCCGCGCCGATCATGCCACCTTGGCTCGACGGGCCTGTCGCGCCTCTATCCGCGCAGGCGATCCGCTTAAGCACTCACAGGCTGAATATCAAAAAGAACAGCTGCTCAAATGCCGCGATCCTTTCACCTGCCCGCATGGCCGCCCGACGGTGATTGAATTAAACGAAAACTTTCTCGACCGGCAATTCTTTAGAACTTAAGGATTATCCTAGCTTGACATTAACCAAAAGAATTGCGATAACAACTACCAGAGAATATTCGGAATAATCAAATTCAGGCGACGAACGATCATTACCAACGAAGCTCGAAATCGCCCGATTAAGATTTTCGTTATACGCACTTAACCACTCGCGTAACCTCGCCCCCAAAGAATGGAATGGTCTTAATTTCCAAATCCGGATAACCATATATTTAAAATATTGCATTTTTGTATAGGAAATCCTTAAGCTTCGGCTTAAATCCTTATCTTGACCTTGACGGTTTATCTTTGGCACAACTTGACCTCCAAAAATGACATCGGCACCAACACTAACAGCACTCGGACGAAAACGCACAACTTCTTCAGCAATCTGACTTTGAAATATTTCTTTTGATGCTCCCTGAGAAATTAAAGCATCCCTCTGCGGCAAACTCTTTTCTCTACTTGCTGCCATCATCTTTTTGGGCACATCGATGCCGAAATAAGTTGCGCTTGGACGCGCAATCCTTATGCGTCGAGAGAATTTTTTCTCTGGTAAGTTATTTGAATTTATTGGAGAAGAAAGACTATTGATATTTGGCAAAATTTCATTTGCGCTGGTTCTAATAATTTGGACTCTTGCCAAGCGATTCATCGCAAAATAACGACGAGGATCACGCTGTTTTCTTTCATAACCGCGCGGCCAAACGACCAGCGCCCGACGCTCTAAATATCTACGCTTAAATTCTTCCTGCCGTTCCAATTCAATATTTTTTATAATTTCAACATCCACACCACGACTTGCACGATTTGCCGATAACGAAAGAATCTTTTCACCTTGCGTGTTATTAATCACCACCGAGGAGGAGCTTTTTCCATTAGTTTCTCGAGCAGAATTGCCAGCAACGGACTCAATAATACCTAGTATTTTTTCGCGGTAAACTTGCGAATCTTTACAAAGTTCTACAGGCAATTCCAACGTCATTGCAACAGCAGCATAATTAATCGCAGGGGTAATAGTTAAACTGGAATATTTAATCCTGCGATCAAATTCCGAGAGGGCTTTTAAAAGTCGATAAATTTCACCGGGAGCATTTTCCATCCTCACCTGAATCTTCATAGAATTTGCAAAGACTTCTAAAAGCGTCGAAAAAATGCCGCTGTCAGGCGAAACATCCGGAATCAGATTTTGAATATCCACCACAACCTTTTTTAAAATTTCAGCATCCTTAAGGGCATCAACCTCAATGTCAACATCCGCCCCTGCATCTTTGATCCGTCGAATATTAATGCCATAATTAGCGAGTATACGCGTTAATGACAAATAAATCCCCGGACGATCATGCTTAATCAAAACACGCAAAACATATTGCGATTCGGTAATTTGCCACTTAGCCGTAACACCGCCAGCGCTTAATTTTTCTTTAATCACCGACGGCTCAATCCTGCCGCGGCCGACGGCTTCGACGAGCATTTCAACCGTACTAATATACTTCAATGGTAGCTTAGAAAATGTCCCTAAAATAGATTCCAACCGGGTTTGGATTCTTTCTTCGTCAAAATCCATGATCCAAGCCATACCCATTTCTCTGGCTAACAATTTGCGTCCAAGAGCGCTCCAAGCCTCATGCACAGAATTAGCATCAACTAATCCTAAAGCAAAACTCTGATACAGTTCTTCCATACCGTCTGTTGTCTTAAAACCTAAAGCATTGCTTAAACGTTTTAGTGCCTCTTTTTCTTGACGACGGCCTGTCAAATGCGCAATTTCTGTCAGGCGAATACGGCCCTGCTCGACTAATTTCTTTTGTTCTTGATCGGTCAAATCAATCAATCTGGAAACAAGACGAGCTCGAGTTGTTGTCGCTTGAACAAAAATCTTACCCAAATTTACGCTAACATTAGAACCATTTTTAGAAAACATCAGAATTCCCCCGACGGGTAAATTCTTTGTTTCCTTAAGTTTTTGATGATCCTTTCTTGCGTCGAGAATTAAAGAGTTCTCATCAAAATATAAGCCAAGCGATACCGGATAGGCGCCGCGATAATGCCCATTTAATAAATCACTTCTCCACTGCGCGGCAACATCTGCGGCAATTGCCGCCTTAAGAAGAACATAAGGTGTCAACTCATAGTGTTCATCGCCGCTTGGATTAACCGTATTTTTTATAGGTCTGACAAGAATAACCGCGTTGCTATCGGCAAAATAACCACTTAACCGAGCAAAGTCTTTGCTGATATCCCCTAAAGATTTAAAGTGTGGAAACCGGTCAAGTTTCTGTTGCCGCAAAGCCTCTATTTTATGAGCAGAATATTCCCAATGCGCGGCGGTAACTGCCGTACGATATAAGTCGTAATTTTTCTTATCAAAAACATAAACGTCAAACGGGCGCCAATGAGAATCTCTATGCTTAAACTGCAGCGCCTCAAATGGCTTTGCAGGCTGAGCATGGACTTCAGAATCGAAATACGCCAAATACGGAGAAACATTAAAATCCGAAAGTCCATGGAGAATATTTCCTATGTGATCACGTTCTTCTTGTGTTGCAGCAACAATGATAATGCCGTAAAGATCATCGACAGCGTCTGGGGTTCTTTTTTTTCGCGCCATGACATTTGCAAAAGATGCTTCACCTTTTATCCTCTGAGAATAATAAAGTTCCCTGGAAACCCCTTTGCTTTCCAAAAATTCTTTAAGATTATCTTTTGTTTGTGCAAGATATACATCTTTTTGAACAGAATCCAAATCTCCGTGTATTTCGTTGATAAACTCGCTGATTATTTTGTAAAGATCCGGATCAACAATTCTCAGCGTCAACACACCCAAATCCCGCGCCATTTCATGCAGGTTAAAATAATTAGCGAAAGTGACAAAAATATGCATCGCTTTCTGAGCAAGATACACTCTCTGTGGCTGAACGCTGTCTTTAGCCTGTTCTAATGCCACCATCATATCCGCAACCGCAAAAAGGAAAGCTTCCCCATCATCAATGACTTTTACAAAATACGTCAACCATCGCTCAAGACCACGAAGATCTTTAAGCCGGCCGTCTGTGCCTACCGACGGGATGTAAACAATATTACTTATTCTCTTAAAATGTTGCGCTCGGGCAACGTAGGGGGCTAAATCTTTTTGGCGGGATCGTTTCTTTAACGATGACAATGTCCCCAGCTGGGCATCTGGAATATACGCTAACCACGCCGCCGCAATCGTTGACGGCTCTGCCCCAAACCCTTGCAAAAGCTCGACAACTCTTGCTGTCTTTTTATAATCACCGCCTGACAAAAACGGCAAAGCTGCTTGTCGCGCTGTTTCTACAACACTGCTGGAAGACTTATCCTGCTTTGCATTTCTTTTATCAACGGGAAGAATAAAAAATGTATGCAAAGGAAATTCAACCTCTTGAACCTTAATCTGTTTTCTTTGAGCAAAACTGGAAAGTGCAGACACATTTGTTTCTAGATATTCATTATCAAAGACAACAACAATGGCTCCCGGGGCTTGGGCAGAAATCATTTGATACCCCGTACAAAGCAATGAATATCCCGCGCGATTTAAAGCGCTAATAAAAACAACATTCGGTGCAGGGGCGCGGGCTAACTGGCGGGTTTTCCAATCCACACCTTGCTTGATCTCTTGAATATGCAAAATAACACCGGGCACGCGATCCAATTTTACCTGTTCAACAAATGGATTAAAATTCCCACGCCAATACAATTCAAGAAGATTAATTCGACGCGGAGCCGCCGCCGGTCCTAAGGCCATTAACACTGCCTTAACAAGTTGCGTATCGGCACGATAAAGCTCATCTTTTCTTTGAACTTCTTCATAGAAACGTCTGACCCATAAACGCAATTGTTCATAAATCTCTGTCACGGCAATATCATGAGTCTTGGCAAGAATACGAATCAAAGTGACAATCATTTGTTCTTGATCCGAATCAGCAAAAATAACTTTTTTGTGGAATTCCTCGGTCAAATCAATCGTATTATTAATAAAATCCTCAATCGGTCCGCGACCCACAGATTCCGCAATGACCTGCGCAAGATATTGTGCTGTTACCGTCGAAGAAGAGACCTCTACCATGCGCGGCAACTCTTTTGTGATGCTGACCTTATCCATCAACGGATGCGCAAGCAGTTTAAAGTCACCAGAATCAAGCGCCTCTAAAACAATCCATCCTCTTTTAGCCGCCACAGCTTGAATTTGCCACGGATAAAGCTGTTGCTGCTTGTCAAATATCTTTAAAATCATGGCCCTGTTGCCGCCGATAACCCAAGCTAATCCAAGATTACAGTAAAATGTAGGCACCGTTGGACCATAAACTTTTAAAGTTTTAATCTGCCGTACATACAACTCTTCAATCAGCAAAGATAAAAAGATAGAGCCCAACCCTCCCAAAGAACGGAACAACTCATTAATCTGAATATCCAAAACATCTCCCGCACCCAAAGACGCAATTTGTCGGGCTGGATCAATCGTAGCATTAACAAAATTTTCTTGTTTATCAAAAATTTCTTGACCAAAAGATCCTATATACGGATTAATCTCAGTCAGACGAAAAGTCAATCGGAACAATTGATGATTTTGAAAATTGGCCTCCCTCACAAAAAAGACATACCCGTTTTTTCCAACAACATAACGTAACTTGCCAACGTAAGGAGCAAATTTAAAATTCTCAGCATCAATGTCGCGGCGAATAGCAGCAAATCGCAAAGCCTGATTTTGGGAAACGACGACTGGCGCACTAGAAACTGCAATACGTAAATCCTTAACGCGTCTATTGCCTTCGCGTGCTTCATAATAGGCATTGCGAAAAGATCTTTTGGCTTGCCTTGATTGGTCGCTCTCGGCGACAAAAAACCCGTCAGAGTGATGATCCGATGTGCTATAAAAAATATCCAACTGCAGTCCAATATTCTCTCGGTTTAATTCTTCTACATCATATAAGCGATATCGTTTTGCTTCTGTTGCATCAAGATAAAAAAACTTTTGCATTAAAATATCGAGTTTGTCTTGTTCCTCTTCTTGCGTTAAAGGCTTTTCACCTCTTAGGCGATCACTAAATGTTTTCCCAAAATCTATAACTCCAACCCGACCAGTAGTTTCATCAAGGTAAATATGGCTGTAATAAACACTCCCCTCAAAAGCTTTGTCCAAGAAAATGATCCGATGATGTGCCATTTCCCCAACTGCAACACCAACGATTTCCCCTAATTGCGCTGGCGAAATCCGCCCTTGCCGCGCAATAACCGTAATAGACTCTCCACGAAGACTTTCCTCAGAAAGATACCCTGCAAAACTATCAATAACGCGTGGAGAAATCTCCAAGAAATCGACTAGTCTTAAAATTCGTTTTTCGGTAATATCCTGATACGGTTTGACATAATATTCACGTTGAGTTGTTATATTCCGAAAATATATGACCGCACCCCGCGTAAAATTCTCTTGGAGAAAATGCATTTCCCACTCATCATTCTTAAGTAAACTGCGAAAATTTGGCAAGAGAGCTGCCAAACCATATTTTTGATACAAAAGATCGTCGGTAATCCTTGCTGTTAAAGACTCATCTTGAAAACGTAATGCTGCTAAATCTAGGGTGTAATCCGCCCTAATGGCAGAAAGCTGATTAATTGCCAAACATTCTTGCTGTTCAACAAAAACTTTAAATAATCTAATAATTTCCTCATCAACAACCGCCGATGATGATGCTAAAAAACTAATTCTAGCATGCTCAATAACTTTTTCGACAAACCCTTCTGGGTTGGTCACAAAATACTTATGCGCCATCATAGGGCTGACCGTAAGCTGTTGCGTTACATTAACCATTTCGACCCCGGCATCGTAATAATCCCGTCGAATCTGTTTACCAATTAAAGCAATAAAATCCTTGTCATTAAAAATGAGAAGGATACGAATTTTGTACTCTTTAATAATATCTGCATTTTTGGTTCCATCTTTTTCCGTCGCGGTGGTAGCCATGACGGCGCACAATTCCTCAAATGCAACGACATTATCAAACTCTTCGATAATGTCGTCCCGAAATTCCCGCGGAATTTCGGCCATCTGACCTATTTTGCTGACAATAACTTTTTGAAAAGAACTCCCAAAACGAGGAACGCGTCTAGCTATTAAAGCCACAGCAGCTGTCACGTTAATCAAAGAATGCACCGACCTTCTGGTTGGTTGATCAAACTTTTGCTCCAAACGAGAGGGGATACTTGAAAAAAGAACTTGCCACGGCCAATACAGCCACGGTGGCAAAGTGGATTTCAAAAGAATTTGCAGGACACCTAAAGCCGCACGAAAATTATGACGTGCAAAAAACGGATTAACAAGAACGATTGGTATACGACTGATATTCTGGTCCATAAACTCCAAAGGCTGGTATTCTTTTCCGTCAAGAAATGAGAGCTTTGTCTTAAGATTAGCCAGAATAAAATTAAGAAACTCATTGGCAATCGAATGCATCACAAGCCCTACGGGATGGCCCTGCCGGATAAAATGCTCAATGACCGCTTGAATATGTAAAGCTGTCTGCCACATATAGATTTCTTCGTCACTTAAACCCGTCGCACGCCACGCATTTCTATTGTCAATTTTTGGCAAACGAGCCATGTCAGCAAAGATGTACTTCTTTTTACTCCATTGAGGCATCGCCAAAATCGGTTTCCACGCTCGCATCAAGTGCCCATGGACCCCAATAACAACTGGCTGCTCTTGGGGATTTATGCCATCAACACCTCTGGCGACATTTAAATAAATTTCAGTCTCAAGCATCTGCCCGCTGACCAAGTCAAGATAGAAAACTGTTTCTGTCGGAAAAGTGCGCGCTTCTTGGTCAATAATCACAAGCGCATGAGGATGATTTCGCAAATCGACTACAGGGACATCCGACCGATCAGGCGGATTATTTGTCGTCAAATGCATATCCACCCAACGTTTATTCCCACCGGAGAGAAGAGCTATTACATGCTTGACTCTATTTAAAATAAAAAATGGCGTAAACGTGTAATGAGTTTCCATTTCGCTATAAACAAACATCTTGCTTGAGTTCAGAACATCTTTATCTTTCTGCTCAATTCCAGCCCAACGGCCATTCTCATCAATCCCAACGATTGCAAGATCCATGCTCTCTTTATTAAGACTTTTGAGTTTTTGCTCAATGATATTTTCGAAATTCCAAGCTTTTTGCTCTGGCGACTCTGGGCCTAAATAATCAATCTGCAAAATCTGTTCTGGCGTGATCAAACCATATTCTTTTAACATTTGTAAAAAAGGCAGCCAAACTATTTGCGTATCTGTCGCTCCGTCGCGAATAGAAGTATTCAAAGAAATAAAAATGGCCTCCGGCAAAATGCTTTCTAAATGTTGACGATCAATTTTTTGATTAGGACTTAGCGAATTTAATGGGACACTCATCAATGCCTTAATATCCGCCGCAAAGGTCAAATAAAAATCAGCCAATGTTTTTCCGCCGGACAAAGCTACAACAAAACTGTCTGAATTCTCAACAGCCTCCAAAGAAATTTTCACAAACTTCTCGATTGCCGCTTTAATGACCTCTTGGCGATTAGCAACAAGATCATGAGTAACTCCCGAGCTGGCAGCCAAATGTATGGCATCTGCATCAAAACGGTAAGCAACCCCTAAGCCTTCTTGATAAAAGCGAGAAAAAACATCCCTGTCATTTGAACTTAATTTTTTCAGAAAACGCCTCACAAAACTAAGCGTTTCGCCTTGACCATTGCTGACAGCACTAAAGAATTCCCGTTCTTCAGGAGAGTCCATTGCATTCTCACGATCATAAGTCCAATCTGGGTACGCGCCAACAGCTAGCCAAGCAATCAACTCATCTAACCCTAAACTTGATCCATATTGATTCGTAAAAAATTTCCTAAGGCTCATTAACTCAACTAAAGCTTTTCCTGAAATATTTCCAAGAACAATCTCCAAGAATAAAACTTCAATCGCTGCCTGTCTAACATGAGCGCCTTCTATTTGTCTTTCTCGATTAACCAAATCATTGATTCTATGCTGCAATTCATGGGCAACAAGATAAGGCTGGCTAACAGACAAATACGGTTCATAAAGAATAACCGTTCCGTCGGGTAAAGCAACCCCTAAAGCTCCCGGTGGAACACGATTAAGCACCAACGCCAATCGATAAGCATCAAAATCTGTAATGACATAATATCGCGATAGTGTTTTGATCCGTTTAAGCAGAGCTTTAATCAACGGTTGCTCAACAATATCCCTGTAATCAAACAATGATTTGACTGTATGCTGTAAACGCATCGGAACAGCAAGAGCTCCCAAGAACTTTGAATAGAATTCTCCCATTCTCATAATTACCCCAAGGGGCTTTACAACCGCCGGCATTTCTTCAGCTCTCTCGTTGCCTAAAACAAGTGTCGAGCTGGCGACGGAGGTTTCTGGGATCGCAAGCCTTAAGAGTTCGCGCAAACGCTCAGAATCATACTCTGTATAACCAATCTTTGGCTGCGCCGGCTGACTGGGATCACGCGGAGGGCTCAATATAACCCCAGCAGTAAAAATATTTTTCCAAACACGAATATTGTATCGTTTTTGCAATAATTCCAACTCTTGGCTCGACGGCGTAAATGAACCGCGGGGTTTTTTGGCTTCTTTGGAAGGATCGCTTGGCTTGCGAACCTCAGGCTTAGGTTCCTGATTTACACACTTTAAAAATTGTGTAATCTTAAATTCCAGATAATCCCTCAACGAAACTGCAGCACGATTTTTGTCCTCCAACCAAATCTCTGCGCCATTAATATCGACAAGAGGCTGTCCAGAATTTTCTTGCGCACGATAATCCAAAATAAGCCTTCGGATATAGCGCAAATCTAAATCCTCAATAACATCTTCTTTGACACTTTCATCGTCATTAAGCAACTGTTCTATGTACCAATCAACTGGCTGAGGCCCCTGAACTTGACGAATATTTTCAAGTGTACTGGTATCCAAAGGCGCAATGACGACATCCGTAAAAATAGGATTTTTATTAAACCGCAGTCCCGACAACTTCTCGATATAGTCAAATAAATCTAAAAGACTATATCCAAAACTTTCGTTATCCAATACAGGCCCCAAAAACAGAACAATAGGAATATCGCTGCGCTTACAGCGGCCGGCCAAAGCCTGCGCTAATCCACCAACAAGAAAATGAGTCAATAAACTCGTAAATAGCGATCCAGGACCAAAAGTAATAAAACGCGTGCTCGGCGCAAGAATCTTTTTTAAAAATCCGCTGTTAGCCGCCAAATGTTTTTGCGAATCAGGTTTATACGCACTGCGGCCGTTAGAACCCTTGGCGGCAGCAATACCAAATCCGATAATCCTAGAATAATTTGCAGTCTCTGTCATATTCGTCTGCATCGCAACAAAACGATTGCGAATAAAAACCGTATGCCCATCAATACCCAATGTTCGATAACGCCCATTTTTGCTCCCCAACAATTGCAATAAACCCGTCCCGTCGGTCGACATCCGATATTTTTTACCTTGATAAGCAACCAAATTTTCAGACATTTGCGATCTTTCAAGCACCTGCAAAGGCCCATAGCCGCTGTTAAATGAAAAATAAAAACTGTTTTGCTGGCCTGAAAAATAAGCCGTCAAAGTGCTTGTTAAAGGGATCTCGACACGATGGTTTAAAAAATCGACTTTATATTCCTCATTTTTTGTCCATGGACGAACAAGCCAATTCTTATTCTCTCGGCGGACAAGAAGAATAATATTTTCTTGCAAAGCAGAATTCCTTATCAGAATCACATAATCTTGATAAAGCGCATATATCGTCCCCGGATAAAGATGCGAAAGCCTCACGCGGCCTTGCGTAATCCCCATCATTTGCGCGATAAGGTCTAAGCCCTTTTCAAACCGGCGCATATCTTTTTCATTAACAATGATTGGCTTACTAGCAGCGGGTTTATATTTAGACCCATTAATGTCTATGAGTCCCATATAATCCATCACGCCAATCGGCAAAAGATTACGGATACTTAAGCCCGGCAAACCAATAAATCCCTTTTCCAAATAAGGTTCCAGGCGCTCAACAAGATTAAGCAAGCTAACAGCAAAAAAGATAAAATCATCGCTTAAGCGATCTTGCTGTAAAAATTTTCGGACGCTGCGCTCAAGGGAACGAATAATCAACTCTTTGAAATCTTTTACATAAATAGGGTTATATTGATCATCGTAAAAAACCGGCTGCGCCACACGAAAAGGATGTCCTTCGCAATCTACTTGCGGCATGTCAAATTTTTCATTTGTCATTTGCACCCGCCCTTGCGGATCCAAGAGCCGAAAGATTTTATCCGGCGAAGCAAGCCCTTGAAGCAAAGCCCCAATCAAATCCCCCAAAGCAGGCGGCCTGCCAAATCCGGCAATTCTTAAATCATTATCAATTGCAAAACTCGAACCCCCATCATCAGTTGAAGTGACTCCTCCGGTAATTTGCAACTCGGGCGGAACAATTTTTACAATCGCCTGAATAACCGTAAGCATTCCGGTTCCCCCGCCCAAACACAAACCAGCTGCGACGTCTTTTTGAACATAAGAGTCCGCACCTTTTCGGTTATCCTCAACCAAAAATGGGTCAAAAATTCCGCTTTCCACCTGAAGCCTGTTTAAACCTAAAGCTGACATATTTCGACGCAAATATTCATTTAAAAGCATTCGGTCACCACCAAAAATCCTTAACAATTGCGCGCGACGGCGGGAATATTGCCTAAACTGCTCAATCTTTGAATCAAGCCCAAGCTGTATACGCAAAATTTCCATTGCGGGAAGTGGCTGCGATTTCGATTGACGCCCTAAAAGCAACCACACCTGATCTGTAATATTTTTCGCCAACTGCTCATAAATAACAGCATTCGCATCCGGACCGATTTTTCCATTTAAAAAACGAATATCTTTTGTTGAATGGACATAAGGGTAAAGTTTCGCATCCGGAGCTTGTACTTCCGTATTAAAAACCATCATCGCTGTATAGCCCGGCGCAGTGTTGGTCAACTCAGCAACCGGAACATCGACGCCTTTGCCGACTAAGTCATCGGCAGTAAAAAGAACATAAAACGGCAAAACTCCGCCATCAACCGCATGCATAATCGGAAAAGCTTTACTGACATGACTTTGCTTAATATTGATTGTTGTACGGCTCGCTTTGTTTAATTGTAAATTTTCCAAATCCAAGTAGCGAGAACCAAAACGTTCTTTAAGAAGCGCCATTTCCTTAAAAAACAATTCTTCATAAATATCGCGAATTAATTTTGGCCGAATGGCCTTAAGCGAAATCTGAACATCCTGCCGATAACTAAGCGCTAAAACGCGGTCTTTGAGAGGAAATTTCAGCTCATCAAGCGTGATGAAATTCTCAATAATGTCCCGTTTTTCCTTTTTGTCCTCGCTTTGGGTCGAATTTAAAATTCTTAAAATTTCCAAAACAGCGGCCATCTGTAAAAAAACGACACACCGTTTGCGATTTTCTACATAAAGTTTCTCAGCTTCCAACAAAATCTCTGCTGCCAAAACACCTGAATCGTCGGATGAAAAAATTTCCAAGGCTCTTTGCCATAAAACAGAATCGTCAAGATACAAACGACAAAGCGCGATAGAAAGATCTTTTAAAACACCCTCTGCTGCTTCTTTTCCAGACGGCCAATTTTCTTGCGGCAAATACACATTTAAAATCCCAGCCAGCGCCAAAAAGAATTCTTGCCAATTTTCGGTAAACTCACCAAAAAGTTCATCTTTGATTAATTGATAAGTCGCCGGACTTATGGCGGAGCCGATTTTTTGAGCATAAGACGGCTCTACGACCCATCGATCCTTTTCGACGTTAAAATAATACATATTCCCCGAGCCATCAGCATAAACGATAATTTGCGTACGCAATGCCGGCGCAAGCGTATCGAGCCGGTAAACCGCCTTTGCAATTTCATTGTCTGTAGTAATCCGCAGCCGAACTATTCCAAGCAGGATCAATTCCAAGATCACATTGACCATATTTTCACTAAAAGGCTTTTCACGAAAAGCAAGATTATCGTCCATATCGGCAAAAACGCTTCCATGCCCAATGACGTCTAAACCTTCGCGTATTTGCATGTCAATATGCAGTTTGCGATATTCATCAATTTGAACACCGGGAACATTTTCAAAAAAGATATTGCCATTATCAATAACAGCGGCAGCTTGGCTCTTAAGCAAAACATAGAATACTCCGCGAAGTCCTGTATCTTCCCAAGCGCCGATTTCATACATAAGCGGCTGAATCACGTTAGCGGCCAGTGCGTGCACAGGCCCAAGTTCGTTTAACAATATTTGTGTCTGCTGGATATTTATCAAAAGTTCGTGCAGAGAAAAAAGCGGGGAAGAAGCAGCGACGAAAAACTGTTTATCCGGCGGGCCTGTCACAGGCGCGCTGGCGTTTCGATCGGTAGATAATTTATTTAACTCTTGGCTTGGTGTTGACTTTGAAGATAATGCATCAATTTTTTGCGCATTCGAAAAGTTTGTGTGCACTTGATACGCTGAGCGTAGCGCAACAACAAAAATAACAGCGATGCCCGCTAAAACAATGCCATCAGAATCGAAAAAGATGGCCATAAGACTCATTAGAGCTGCTGCTCCCATCATTGCATTATATTTATTATCATGATCAGACTCTGATTCAACAGAGCTGGCGGCAACGACACCGGCAGATGTTTTTGCTTTTTGCAAATCATAAATCATTTGCGAATCAGACACTTCCGTCGTGTAACCAAATTCCCGCACAACCCTTTCCATTTGCTTCCAATTAAGATTTACGTTGTCAAAATCATGATTACGAACTTTTTGCCCTATCGCCGACGGGAGAAATAATAAAGTCAAAGGATATGCCTTTGACAAAAACTCACGGCGAGTCCCATTTCGCAGTGAAACTGCCAATGTTTGAGCAATGGCCTGTGTCATATAATTGGCGTCAAACATTTGTTTAAACCTAAAACCTTGCTGAGGATATTGTGAGCTCATCGCCCAACGCTTAAGGTCTACACTTTGCTTAGAATCGACTAATCCACGAATTTCCTCAAGTCGGCTAGAAATTGCAAATAGACGTTTTATAAGATTTCCCGAAACTTCGCTGGGGATCGTTGCAAGAACTTGATACAAAACCTGTGCATCTT
>CAYNSM010000006.1:0-45248 GCA_964400065.1 uncultured Planctomycetales bacterium | reverse complement strand
ATTCGCTCATACTCGCCAACTGGTACAAGAAGCGCTTAAAGGACAGTATCCTTTCGCAGGTTTATGTTGATAAAAACAAAGTAGCCGGCATTGACTTAGACGATAAAGAACAAGCCCAAAAGATTTACGCACAATACGTCGAAGCTTTTAAAAAAGGCGTTTACAACTATATTAAAGAAGATTATGACCCTCTTACGCAAGAAACTCTTCCACGCAAATATTTTTCCGGTGGAATGGGTTTTGTTGGTTTGAGTGCTGAGACGCAATATCGTCAAGGCTTGCCCAAGAAAGTTGGCGTTGCGAGTTCTAGCTTACGTCGGATTATTGTAGATATCGAAAGTTATTCTAACCGAGATTTTGAAGACCAAAGAGTTCGTGCCCGGTTTGCAGAAATACAAGCCCAAAATAATGATAAAGCCAGAGCCATCGAGAGAAAAAAGCGTGCGCATGAGATATTTAGTTTTTCTGGTTTAACAGGTATTGATTTTGCTTCTTATTATGAGACTTCGCAATCTCTTGCGCATACGCCGGCGTTTGGAGGGATAGTTCCGATTCAACCGTTACTTATAAAGTTCATTGATGATGTTTTTGAAAAAGCTTTGGATTTGGGTGATCCGCAATCAACGCAAATTGTGTTTTTGCAGGCAGGAGCCCAGCCGATTTATGATGCTGCTGTGTTAATGGCCAAAGTTGCCGGGAACTTTCCTGTCGAGAATCTCAAAAGTGTTTGGGCAACGATGGGCAATTATCGGGCGATGAAGGAAGATAATGATCAAAAATTGTTATTTATCAAATATTTGCACGATCAAGGAGTTTTGACACCGCCGACAAAACATTTGTTAATCGTTGATACTGATGCAGGAATTGTTGAAATGGGGACAGCGGCAATTTTTGCAAAAACACTTCTGGACAATGAGGTTATTCAAGCCGCAAATGAGCGTTTTGGATTAAATATTAAGCCGTTTAATGAAAGTGGCAGTGAAAACACTTTAGATTTTTCATATTTGTACTCTGCCTATGTTTACGGGTCTATGAAGCGCACAGTTCATATTAGGACCGAAAAAATATCCGGGCAGATCGACGCTAAGCTTCGCATTGAAGGGTATAACGAGAATACCTTGGACATCGACCAAGCTATTCGTATTTCTAATCTTTGGTATCCCGTCGACAGTTTTATAAAAACGACGAATATTTTTGACAGCTTTTCGTTAGATGACACAGGGCGAGCGGTTGTGACCTTGAAGCCGCCGAATAAGCAGGCTTATGACAATCTGAAAATATTAAATTTAGTCCGTGCGGTTGAGGATATCGGTTTGCTCATGGGCATTCTTAACTTTATGAACACCAAAGGCTATGATGTCAGACAAGAAGCGGATCAGTTAATTGCTAATTTAGAAAATGTTTTTAAAACCAGCGGCATAACACAAGCGGATATCGATTCTTCCAAACCACAGCCGGGTTACAGAGCATCTTCGTCGCTAATTCCTCAAAAATCGTCAGAAAATGTGAATAACTTAGGTGGTATTGATTTGACGGCTGGCAAAACGCCGTTAGATATTCGCGGGCAAGGTCAGCCTGTCGAATTTAATTTTGACTCTAAACAATTGCAAAATTTGCAGTTCGACGGTTTGGTGCCGGTTATTATTAATATTGTGCCGGTTGTTAATTTGCCGCTATTTTTAACCGAAAACCCTGTTTCGAAATCCACCCCGCAGTTAAGCAGATCAAACTGATTAATGCCCCAAAAAATTTTTCTGTGCTAAAAATATTATGATAGTATAGAGAACATTTTTAACCCCAACAGCATTGACCTTCTATGCACTTTTCTGATTACGTCCATTTGCATGTTCACACCCAATATAGTTTACTCGACGGGGCTTGCCGCGTCTCGGAGCTGATCAAAAAAGCTGCCGAATACAAAATGCCAGCCCTTGGCATGACGGATCACGGAAATCTTTTTGGCGCGATTACTTTTTATGAAACGGCAATCAAGCATGGCGTCAAACCGATCATAGGCTGTGAAGCGTATTTGGCGCCGTTAAGCCGTTTTGATCGCAGTCCCCAGCAGGGCGGCTCGTCGCATTTGGTTTTGTTTGCCAAGGACAATACCGGTTACAAAAATTTGATGAAGCTCGTTTCCGCCGGATATTTGGAAGGGTTTTATTATCGTCCGCGCATGGACAAAGAAATTTTGGCTCAGCATAGCGAAGGCCTCTTATGCACCTCGGCGTGTTTGCGGGGTGAAGTTGCGTATAATCTCATGAAGGGAAATTATGACGCCGCCCTTAAGTCGGCCGCGGAGTTTAGCCAGATTTTTGGCAAAGGAAATTTTTATATCGAGCTTATGGAACACGGTCTGCCTGATCAAAAGCCCGTCAACGAAGGACTGCTTAAAATCGCCAAAGAGTTGGATCTTCCTTTGGTTGTTACAAATGACGTTCATTATCTTGAACAGGCGCAGTACAAGGCGCACGAAGCGCTGTTGTGCATTCAGACACAGACGTTTTTAAATGATCCTAATCGCATGCGTTTAAAGACGGACCAGTTTTTCTTTAAATCGCCAGAGCAGATGAAGCGCGAATTTTTGTGGGTGCCCGAGGCTCTCAAGAATACCGTCGAGATTGCGGATAAATGTAATTTGGATTTGCGTTTTGGCCAGTATCATTTGCCCAATTATACACCGCCGGGCGGTATGGGAAAAGACGAGTATTTAGAAGAACTTTGTGCCAAGGGCATCCGGGAGCGGTATGGGTCAATGACCCCGGCTTTGCAGGAGCGGCTGACGCATGAATTGCAGACGATTAAAAAGATGGGTTTTGTCAGTTACTTTTTGATTGTCTGGGATTTTATCCATTACGCTAAACAAAGAGGAATTCCCGTCGGGCCCGGGCGCGGTTCGGCGGCTGGAAGTTTAGTTAGCTATTTATTGGGCATTACCGATCTTGACCCGATTAAGTACGGCCTTCTTTTTGAGCGGTTTTTAAATCCCGAGCGGATGAGCATGCCGGATATTGATATTGATTTTTGTTTTGAGCGCCGACAGGAAGTTATTGATTATGTGACCAACAAGTACGGCAAAGACAATGTGGCGCAGATTATCACCTTTGGAACGATGCAGGCGCGCGCCGCTGTGCGTGACGTAGGCCGCGTTATGAGTGCGCCGTATTCAGATGTGGACAAGATTGCAAAACTTATTCCCGCCGAAATCGGCATGACGCTCAAGGATGCGCTTAAAGTTGAGCCGCAATTAGCTAAACTCTGTGATGAAAATCAAGTGGCGCACGACATTGTCGAAACAGCGCAAGTTTTGGAAGGTTTGAATCGTCACGCGTCGATTCATGCGGCGGGTGTTGTTATTTCGGATAAGCCTTTGACTGAATATGTTCCTCTTTTTAAAAGTACTGACGGGCAGGTGACGACGGGCTTTTCGATGGACGGGATTGCCAAGATCGGTTTGTTAAAAATGGACTTTTTAGGGTTACGCAACTTGACCGTCATTGACAAGGCTGTTAAGTGGATCAAAAAAACGCGCGGTATTGATTTAGATTTAAGCAAGTTGCCTTTCGACGACAAAAAAACGTACGAGCTTTTAGGCAGCGGAAACGCGTCGGGGATTTTTCAGCTGGAAAGTGCGGGGATGCGCGATCTTCTGCGCAAGATTAAACCCAATCAATTTGAAGACTTGATTTCAATTTTGGCGCTTTACCGTCCGGGGCCGATGGGTTCGGGCATGCTTGAAGATTTTATCAAACGCAAACGCGGGGAAGCCGCGGTCAAATATCCGCATCCTAAGCTCGAAGGGATTCTTAAAAGCACGTTTGGCATTATCGTTTATCAAGAGCAGGTCATGCAGATGGCCAGCATTTTAGCTGGCTTCTCGATGACGCAGGCGGACCATCTTCGTCGGGCGATGAGCAAAAAAATTCCGGAAGACATGGAAAAGATCCGCAAACTTTTTGTCGACGGATGTCTTAAGGCCAGTCACATCAAGGAAGATGAGGCCAACAAACTTTTTGATTTGATCGATTATTTTTCAGGTTATGGCTTTAACCGCAGCCACTCGGCCGCGTATGCGGTCATTTCTTACCAAACGGCTTTTTTGAAAGCCAATTATTCCGTCGAGTACATGGCCGCTCTTTTAACCTGCGAAAAAGATAATACCGACAAAGTTGTCGAGTACGTCAATGCCAGCGAGGAGTTGGGGATTAGCATTTTGCCGCCGGATATTAATGAAAGCATCGTTGAGTTTAACGTGATTGACGAAAAAACGATACGCTTTGGATTTTTGGCAATCAAGAATGTCGGTCAAACTGCGATTGAATCCATTGTCGCCAACCGTCTGGCGGATGGCCCGTACACGTCGATTTTTGAATTCTGCAAGCGCGTAGATTTGCGCGTGACGAATCGCAAGGTTTTGGAAAGTCTCATCAAATGCGGCGCTTTTGATAGTTTTAAGGTTTATCGCTCGCAGCTGATGGCTGTTTTGGATCGCGCGCTTGAGATGGGCACCAAGGCGCAGAAGGAAGAAGCGGTCGGGCAATTTTCATTTTTTAGCATGGGCGAGGCCGCGGGCGGATTTAAAAAAGGCGAAGACACTTTTCCGCAGATCAAAGAGTTTCCCAAAAATGAGATTTTAACTTACGAAAAAGAAATTCTAGGGTTTTATTTAAGTGGGCATCCTTTGACGCATTACAAGACGGAGATCAAAGAGTTTGTTAAACATACGACCAAAGATTTAAAGAGCGTTGTTGAGGGGCAAGAAGTCAAAATTATCGGTATCATTAGTGGCGTTAAACTCACGACTACCCGCAAAGGCAATGAGCGCATGGCCATTGTCAAGGTGCAGGATTTGGAAGGCGAAGTGGAGGCTGTCGTTTTTCCGTCGACGTATCCGAATGTCGCTGAAATTTTAAAGGAAGGCGCGGTCGTGGTTGTCATCGGACGAGTCGGCTTTCGCGAAGAGTCGCCTAATATCGTCGCCAGCGATATTAAGCGCATCGAAGAAATTTATAAAGCTATTAAGGCCATCAACTTAAATGTTTCGACCGTCACCCAGCCGGTTCTTATGTCTTTGCGCGAAAAATTGAGTTTATTCCCCGGCAAAACACCTATTTATCTGCATTTAAATACGCAGGAATTTAAAAGCGTACAAATTCTAGTCGGCGAAGATCTTTTTGTCGCTCCCAGCGAAGCGCTGATCAATGAGATCAAGGAATTAGTTGGCGAAGAGTCCTTTTCAGTTATGATGTGATTTTTTTATAAGGTTTTATTGGAGCTTTTATGAAACTTAGATTGGTTTATGCTATTATTTTTCTTTTTGTTCTGATTGGCAATGCGATTTGTCAGTCAGACAATGCAGATATCCGTTATGTCGCCCTTGGGGATTCCTACTCGATTGGCACAGGTGTTGCTCCTCAGGAAGCGTGGCCTGTTCTTTTGACGGAACACTTAAAAACGGATGGAGTGAGCATTTCCCTTGTGGCTAATCCTGGCCGCAATGGGTGGACCACGGTTGATGCCCAGCAGTGGGAAATAGCGGTTTTAAGAAAATCCAGTGCTACTTTTGCAACCCTTATGGTCGGGGTTAATGACTGGTTGCAGAATACGACGGACGAGCGTTTTCGTGAAAATTTTAGCGACCTTTTGGATGATATTCTTTCAGAATTGCCGGCTAATAAGATTTTGGTTATTAATATTCCTGATTTTTCGGCGACACCTAGGGGGGCGACTTTTTCGCCGGGACGGGATATCCAGAAAGGGATTGCCAAATTCAACAAGATTATCGCTTCGGTTTGTAAACAAAAAGGTGTAGCGATCGTCGATATTTATAGCGTTTCGCAAAAAATGCGTTTTGATCCGTCTTTGATATCTGCAGATGGTTTGCACCCCTCGGCTAAGGGGCAACTTCTTTTTGAACAAACGATTTATCCTTTCGCTAAACAAGTCCTAAAATAAAAGGCTTTTATGAAAAAGTTTATATTTTTTAGTATTTTTGTCTGCATATTTTCATCTTTTGCTTCTGCGGCAGAAGTTAGGATCGTCAAGTCTGAGGATGGCTGGCGGCTTTTAAAAGATGGCGAGCCGTTTTTTATAAAAGGCGTGTGCCACTCAGGGTTAAATGAGATTGGAAAAAGTGCGCACGATAATACGATGCGCGACTGGATGATTGTTGATGAAGACAATGACGGCCGCATAGATTTGGCCTATCAAACTTGGCTGGATGAAAACCGAAATAATAAGCGGGACAAAAATGAAAAGCCTGTTGGTGATTTTAAACTCATGAAAGACATGGGAGTTAATACGATAAGACTTTATCATCATGCCAGTGCTGACCGAGAAGTTCAGGCGATTAATCCGGGCAATTTGTTGCATAGCCATGCGCCGAACAAAAAACTTTTACGGCAAATGTATAAAGAAACTGGCCTGATGATTATGATGGGCGATTTATTAGGCGCTTATACAATTGGGTCTGGAGCGCGGTGGGCCGAAGGTACAGATTATCGTGACCCAGATCAATGTGCCAAAATGATGCGAAGTGTCCATGATATGGTTATGGAGTTTAAAGATGAGCCGTATGTTCTTCTTTGGGCGTTGGGTAATGAAAATAATCTCGAGCAATTTACGCATACGAATGCCTCGCGTTATCCGGTTGAATATGCTCGTTTTGTAAATTCGGTGGCCAAGTATATTAAGCAGTTAGATCCTAATCATCCGGTTTGTTTGGTAAATGGCGAGACGGTCTTTCTTGAAGTTTATAAAGAGTATGCGCCGGATGTCGATATTATTGGTCTTAACTCGTATCGCCACTGGGATGGTTTTAATACGCTTTGGAAGGAAGTGGAAGCTAAATTTGGTAAGCCGGTTTTGATTAGCGAATACGGGACCATTCATCCGCCCGTTGACCCTAAGACAAGGGTTCTTAATGAAGAGCGACAGGCAAAAATTCATAAAGATTGCTGGGAAGATATCGCCGCCCATAAAGCGGGTGTTCAATCGCCGGGCAATGCTTTGGGCGGCTTTGCATTTGTTTGGGTGGATGATTGGTGGCAAAGCGGCAATCCCTATTATCATGATTTGACGGCCGATGAGTTTAATTTTGAATGGCATGGCCTTTTAAGTCAGGGTGATGGAAACCATAGTCCGCTCATGCGTCAGCCACGGGAAGTGTATTATATGTACAAAGAATTGTGGAAAGAATAAAGATATAGCAGCAGGGGCACGATGCTTCGTGCCCTATTTTTTATCCAGACACTTGACAAGTTAATAGTTGAATGGTAAACATTTAGTACCAGAAAGGACATTTATGGGAATATTAGGCACAGTTGGTGTAGAAGCAGGTCAGGGTAAATATTATGAACAAGTGATTTACAGCCTCGCCTTGATTTACAATGTTATTACCGATCAGATGACAACGTATTTAGATGAGTATGATTTGACGCCCGGGAAATTTAATATTTTGATGGCTGTTAAACATCAGGGCGGCAAAGAGGGGATAAGCCAAGTTGAGGTCAGCAAGCGCTTGATTGTCACGCCCTCCAACATGACTAAGCTTATCGATAAATTAGAGAAAGACGCTCTCGTGACCCGTTCTTCTCTTAATGGTGATCGGCGTGTTAATATTTTGCAGATAACGCCAAAGGGCTCCAAACTGTTAGATTCTGTTTGGAAAGGTTATGAGGACCGCTTGCAAAAATTACTTTCTTCTTTAAGTGCAAGTGAACAAAAGGTTTTGGCTTCTTTATTTGGTAAATGGTTAGAGAATGTCAGGGAGTAGGTAGTCTTTCCAAAAATCTATAATTGGGCTGTGGTGTATGCGTCAAAATAATTTTAAAATAATAATCTTTATGATTCTTACGCTGGGCGTGTTTGGCGGCTTTAGATTTTTTCTATCGTCGGGTACGGAAGCTTTTTTTATGAGTATCCCGATTCTGGCAGTTCTGGGTGTAGCGATCTTTACCTTTAAGTTAAAATCAATTTCTAAAAAAGAAATATATGCGGGAGCTATTAATATTTTGGTTTTGCTTGGTGTGACGGTTTGGATGTTTTATCATCTTGAGAAAATGATGTTTGGAAGAATTATTTGGCGCGAAGTTGTTCTTGCGGGATATTTTTTGATAGCCGTTGGGATTTTTATTCTTTTATTGAAAGCGATAGCTCTTTTTATCGCTAAATTTTTGACTCGCCAGATCAGAAATGTTTTTTTGCAAAAAAGTCTCCACTGGATGTTGGTCAGTCTATTTTGGATTTTGATAATTTTCCCGTTTCTTTTGGAAACGTTTGCTATCCATCGCCCTAAAATTGGTGACCGGATAAATCCATACAATGAGTTAGGGCTTGATTATGAAAATACTTATTTTAAAACGAAAGATGATATTCTTTTGCATGGCTGGTTTATTCCGGCGCAGAGCGATAAGACTGTCATTGTTGGGCATGGTTTAGGGGCGAATAAGTCTAATTTTATTTCTGTCGCTGATTTTTGGCATAGCTTGGGGTTTAATGTCCTCATTTTTGATTTTCGGGGTCATGGGAAAAGTCAAGGGCATACGATTTCGTTAGGTTACCAAGAACGTCAAGACATTGAAGCTGGACTGGATTATTTGAGTACGCGCAAGGATATTGATCAACAAAAAATCATCGGGTACGGGGTTTCTTTCGGCGGGGCGGCGATGATTCAAGCGGCGGCAGAGGATTTGCGGCTTAAAGCGATTATTATTGATTCATCGTATGCGAATGTTGATTCGATGGCTTTGCAAACAGTCGAAAGAGTGGGTTTTATCCCGCCGTTTTTTGTTAAAATGATCGCTCATATTGGTTTAGCGATGGCAAGCTTTGAGAACGGTTTTGATTTGCGCAAATTTTCAACAGAGCGTGCGATGGCCAAGGTTAAACAGCCGGTTTTACTTATGCATGGCAAAAAAGACACGCTTATCTCGTGGAAGGAAACAGAAAAATTGTTTGCCGTTGCCAATCAGCCAAAATTCCTGCATTTTTTTGAAACGCAAGGTCATTATACGACGATTGGTGATCCGGATTACAAATTTTTTATAATAGATTTTTTAAATAAGCAGAGGTTTTAAATTGAAAAACACTCTCCACTCCCGCGGGTTTCGCGCGCTGCAGGCGACACAATTCTTGGAAGCGTTTAATGATAATGCCTTTAAGGTCATTGTCACTTTTTTGGCGATTGATTATTTTACCAAACAAGGCGGCGGGACTTTGTTTGTGGCTTTGGCCAGCGGTATTTTTATCCTGCCGTTTCTTTTGTTCTCGACGTTTGCTGGGTATTTGGCGGACAAGTTTAGCAAAAGAAATATCCTTATTATTGCTAAAATCTCAGAAGTGATCGTTATGATTGCTGGTTTGTTTACGCTTTTGCATTTAAACATTTGGGGCATGTTGGGTGTTTTATTTTTAATGGGTTTGCATAGCGCTTTTTTTAGTCCTTCCAAATATGCGATCTTGCCAGAAATTTTAAATGAAGATGATCTCTCCGAGGGCAACGGCCAACTACAAATGTTCACCTATGCCGCGATCATACTCGGACAGGCCAGCGGCGGATATCTTTTGCAGGTTTTTGGCCATGCGCCGCACAAAACGTCTTTTGTTTTTATTGGGGTTGCTATTCTTGGGTTTGTCACGAGCCTTTTTATTTCTAAAGTCCCGCCCGCTGGAACACAGCGTAAAGCACAATGGAATTTTATCAAAGAAGTCGTTGAAAACACGCGCTTTGTCCGAACGAATCGCTCAGTGTATTTGTCTATTTTAGGTTTGGTGTATTTTGCTTTCTTAGGCGGGTTGTTTCAGCCTAATATTTTGCTTTATGCCCGCAACTTGATGGGCGTCGATCATCTTTTGGCAAGCTTACTTCTCGTCAGTATTTCTTTGGGGATTGGAATCGGGGGGCTTATGGCTGGAAAATTTTCGGACCAAAAAATTGAGCTGGGACTAGTGCCCTTGGGAGCTTTGGGGTTGAGTGTTTTTTCGATGCAGCTGGGATTTAATTATCACTCCTATATGAGTGTTCTTTGGACTTTATTTTTGCTGGGCGTCTCGAGTGGATTTTATATTGTTCCTCTTAATACTGTTATTCAGTTTGAGAGCAAAGCTGATGAGCGCGGGCGAATAATTGCAACGAATAATTTCTTTTCGTTTTCGGCGATTCTTGTTGCTTCGTTTGCGATTTATTTTTTTGGCGAAGTTTTAAAAGTCAATCCCGCACAAACGTTCTTTTTTATTGGGGTGACGACGATCTTAGGTGCGGTTTATGTGTGTCGGATTTTGCCATATCCTATGATTCGATTGATTGTTTGGATTTTGACGCACACACTCTATCGGATTAAGACAATTGACAAACACAATGTTCCTCAAAAAGGTGGAGCACTGCTTGCGTGTAATCACGTTTCGTATGTTGACGCGGTTTTGCTTGTTGTCAGCATTGCTCGTCCGATTCGTTTTATTATGAGCCGTGAAGTTTTTGAGACGAGTATTTTGCGTCCGCTATTTAAAATTGGGCGCGTTATACCTATTGACCGCAAAGATAATCCTAAAGAAATTATTCGTTCCCTTAATATTGCCAAAGAGGCGCTAAAAAACGGTGAATTGGTTTGTATTTTCCCCGAGGGACAATTGACACGGACGGGGAATCTTCTTAAGTTTAATGCGGGGATGGAGCATATTTTAAAGGGTCTCGATTGCCCGGTTGTTCCCGTTAACATCGACCGGATTTGGGGAAGTATTTTTAGTCACGAAGGCGACAAGTATTTAAAGAAATGGCCAAAGATAGTTCCTTATCCTGTCACTGTTTCCTTCGGAAAGCCGATGCCCGCTAACACAAGCGCTTTTGCCGTTCGATCTGTGGTTATGGAATTGGGTGCGGATGCGTTTAAATATCGATTGGCGGATAAAGTCACTTTACCTGAGGCGTTTTGGCAGCAAGCGCGAAAGCATTCATCTAAATTTTGTATTGCAGATTCCAGCGGCAAAAAACTCAATTACGGCTTAACGCTTGTATCGGCTGTGGCGATCAGCCGTAAAATTAATGGAAAGCTTTTTCAAGAAAAGACCATTGGGGTGCTTCTGCCTGCGTCGGTGGCAGGCGCGCTTGTCAATATTGCGATTTCAATTCTCAATAAAGTGCCGGTCAATATTAATTATACGGCCTCTAAAGAAAGTTTAGCTTCGACGATCAAGCAATGTGCGATGCAATATGTGATAACTTCGCGTAGTTTTTTGGAAAAAACAGGGATTAGCTTGCCGTGCGAAACACTTTTTATTGAGGACATTATTGCGTCTTTGACAAAAATTGAAAAACTTAAAGCGTCTTTGATGGCCTTTGCGCTACCGCGAGGACTTTCGCATTGGTTTATCTTTGGGCCCAAAGATTATCGTGCTCATGAAAAGCTTGCAACGGTTATGTTTACCAGCGGCTCGACGGGCGAACCTAAGGGCGTTATGTTAACCCACGGCAACATCACGTCTAACTTGGAGGGCTTGTATCAGGTTTTTAATATTCAAAATAAGGATGTGATGTTGGGCATTTTGCCGTTTTTTCATTCGTTTGGGTTTACCGGCACCTTGTGGTTTCCTCTGCTAAGCGGTATTGGAGCCGTGTATCATTTTAATCCTTTGGATGCTAAAACCGTCGGGAAGTTAGTTGGCGACTATCGGGCAAGTATTTTAATGGCGACCCCGACGTTTTTAAGCGCGTATATTCGTCGCTGTGAGCCAGAGCAATTTCAAAGTCTGCGCATGGTGACTGTTGGTGCGGAAAAATTAAAGGAAACCTTGGCTTTGGAGTTTAAGGAAAAATTTGGTATTGTGCCAATGGAAGGCTATGGATGCACTGAATTGTCGCCGGTTGTTTCGATTAATTTACCGGATTATGACAAAACAGGTGATTTACAAAAAGCGCAACAGCAGGGCACGATTGGTTTGCCTCTGCCCGGGATTGCGGTTAAGGTCGTTGATCAGAATACCGGCGAGACTTTAGGTGCAGAAAAGGATGGTCTTTTGCTTGTTCGCGGGCCTAATGTGATGAAAGGTTATTTGAACCAGCCGCAAAAAACAGCTGAAGTTATCAGAGATGACTGGTACACGACGGGCGATATTGCCAGAATCGGCACCGATGGTTTTATTACAATTACGGATCGTTTAAGCCGTTTTAGCAAAATCGGCGGGGAAATGGTGCCGCATATTAAAATCGAAGAAGCGATGCACACGGTGCTTAATTGTTCAGAGCAGGTTTGTGTGGTCGCCGCTGTCCCCGATGAGAAACGCGGGGAAAGAATTGTTGTTTTGCATACCATCGACCTTGATGTTGCATCTGTCCTCGACGGTTTAAAGAAAAGCGGTTTGCCAAATCTTTGGATTCCAGACAGCGATTCGTTTAAAAGGATTGCGACGATCCCGCTTTTGGGCAGCGGCAAGCTGGATTTAGCGGCGATTAAACGCCAAGCACTGGAGAATTAATGAAAACGCATACAATTAAAACATCCGACGGACAAAAAATTGTTTTTGACCAATATTGCCATGGTCACGACAAAGTTGTCATTATCGCGCATGGATTTTTTAACAGCAAGGATGCGCTCTTGTTAAAAGAATTGGGACATGCGCTCGATGATCGTTATGACGTCATCATCATGGATTTTCGCGGGCACGGCAAAAGTGGCGGCTTGTTTTATTGGACGAGTAAGGAATATTTGGATCTCAAGGCAGTTTTAGAATACGCCAATAAAAGTTATGCAAAAGTTGGCGTGATTGGTTTTTCTTTGGGCGCGGCGACAAGCTTGATTACCGCCTCTTTGGGCGATCTGATGACCAGTCTTATTGCTGTTAGTGCTCCGACGGCGTTTGAAAAGATCGAGTACCGATTTTGGGAATTGAGTTTTGATACGGACATTGTTTATAGTTTAATCGGCGAGGGCAAAATCGGTAAAGGCGTGCGGCCCGGCCCGTTTTGGGAAAAGAAACACAAGCCGATTGATTTGGTTCAAAAGATTACGTGTCCCGTTCTCTACATCCACGGAGCCAACGATTGGCTCATCAAACCGTGGCACTCTGAAAGTTTATATAAAAAAACAAAGGCGCCTAAGCATTTGGCGATTATCAAAGGCGGAGCGCATGCCGAGTATTTGATTCGCACAAACAAGGTTGAAACTGTCGGGCTGATCAAGAATTGGTTTAAGGAAACGTTGTGAGTAGTGTGATATGTAAGTTAGGACTTCTCTCGTCGGCAAGTATAGGAAACACCGATGGTAAAGTTGTATTAAACAGGAGGATGGCATGACGTGGTTGCTGATGACTTTAGCGCAGGCCGTGTTTACGGTTTTTATGTATGCGATGGGCGCGTTGTTTTTTGGCGCGGCGCTGGTGCCGGGTTTGGCACTGGTCATGAAGGTCTGGATGTCAACGGGTGAAGTGTCTCTTTGGCCGCGTTTGTTTTTTATGGGAACGAGTATCGCTTTGGGCTATTTTATTTTTGGTTTGTCCCTTATCGTTTTAGTCGGAATATTTCGGGCGGCGCTTAATTTACGGCTCAAAGAAGGCGTTTATCCGTTGGTTTCTTTTGAAGCTTTTAAATGGGCGTTTATCAGTTCTCTTTATTTGATGATCAATTACACATTTATCGACTTTGTTTTGCTTACGCCTTTTGCTAATTTACTTTTTAGATTGCTCGGCGCGAAATTAGGAAAAAATGTGCAGTTTAATTCCAAATTTGTTTATGATGCTTCGCTGTTGGAAATTGGCGACAATACTGTCGTCGGTGGAGGCGCGATTATTATCGGGCATTTGGTTGAACGGGGAAAACTTAAACTTAAGAAAGTTGTGATTGGCAAGAATGTTACCGTCGGCTCTCACTGCACCGTTATGCCCGGCTGTGAAATCGGGGATAATGCCATTATCGGAGCCAGCGCGGTTTTGCTTAAAGACACGAAAGTTGAGGCACGTGATGTGTGGTTTGGGATTCCGGCGCAGTCAATACGCCATCGCAAAGACAGTGAAAAAGTGGTAGAGTAATGGTCAGATTTTTAACTTAAAATCAGGGAGGGCTTAGGATGAAAATTCTAAAAAGTTTAATTGTTGTATCGGTCATTTTTTGTGCGTCGGTGGCTTTTGCTGCGACGGATTTGACTAGCACGCTCAAAGATCAAGAAAGTGTCGAGGTGACAGTTTATAATTCGAATCTTGGGCTTGTCAAAGACACGCGTAAAATTAAGTTAGCGCAAGGCGATGGGAACATGCAGTTTATGGATGTGGCCGCGTTTATTCAGCCTTTTACTGTTGCGATTCGTTCTCTGGACGCGCCGCAAGACTTTTCCATTCTCGAACAGAATTATGAATATGATTTGATGAATTCGACAAAACTTTTAGATAAATACGTCGGTAAAAAGTTGAAATTAACCACCCGCAACCAATTTCAGGATAAAACCGAAACGGTTGAAGCGGAACTTTTAAGTAATAATGAGGGGCAGATTTACAGAATCGGCAATGAAATTCATATCGGTTATCCGGGAGAGGTGATTTTGCCGTCTTTGCCGGATGATTTGATTGCCAAGCCGACTTTGACGTGGATGTACGAGAACAAATTCGCCTCACCCCAGAGCATTGAGGTTTCGTATTTGACACAAAATATTTCATGGAAAGCAGATTATATCGTCGTGATTGACAAAAATGATGCCAAAGCCAACGTCAGCGGCTGGGTCACGCTGGACAACAAAAGCGGAGCCACTTATAAAAATGCGAAGCTTAAGCTCGTCGCTGGAGAAGTTAATCGAGTCAATGATAACACGATGAGATATCGTGAAGAAATGATGATGAAAAATACGATGGCAGCTGATAGCGTGGGCAGTGGTTTTGCCGAACAATCTTTCTTTGAATATCATCTTTATGATTTGCAGCATCCGACGACGATCAAGGATCAGCAGACCAAACAGATTCGCCTTTTGGAAGCTAATGATGCGAATGTCACTAAGATCTTTAAAGTACAAGGCCAAAATAACTGGTGGTACGGTCCTTATAATGAAACGGGTAAGGTACCAGTCAATGTGATGTTGAAATTTAAGAATTCCAAAGATAATCAGATGGGTTTTCCGCTTCCCGCTGGAACAATGCGGCTGTATAAGGCGGATGCTAATGATAGTTTGCAATTTATCGGCGAAGATGCGATTAAACATACGCCTAAAGATGAAGATGTGGATTTAAAGATCGGCGAAGCCTTTGATGTTGTCGCTGAACGTGTGCAAATGGATTATCAAAATATCAATCGCGGCCATGAATCGGAATGGGAAGTCACGATTCGCAATCATAAAGAAGAGGATATCTCGGTGCAAGTTTTGGAAACCATTCCCGGGGATTGGACAGTTGTCAGCCAATCGCAAAAATTCACGAAAGTTGATGCCTTTACCGCTCGTTTTGACGTCGATGTTCCTAAGGACGCAGAAGTCAAGGTTCGTTACCGCGTGCGGATTAAGTATTGATTTATCGCAAATCATTTCCTATGCTTGGCGATTTGGAAATCCTTTTTCGGCTCAATTGTTTGGCGCCTCTATGGCGCAATTCGCCTTAAAAGGACTTCCAAATCGCTTACGTCATTAATGCAGCCTATGTCCCTAAAATTACAAAATCATATTAGTTGTTTAAAGGCTTGTCGGCTGTGTCCTAAAATGCACGCTCCACCGGTCAGCGGCGGGCCTGTTGAGAGCCGCGTTATTCTTATTGGCCAAGCGCCCGGGGACAAGGAGCCAAAGTTTGGCCGTCCGTTTGCATGGACAGCTGGAAAAACATTGTTTAAGTGGTTTTATGAGGCGTCAGGATTGACAGAAGAACAATTTCGGCAAAGAATTTATTTTGCGGCTGTTTGCCGCTGCTTTCCGGGCAAGAAAAACAGCGGCGGTGACCGCGTTCCCGATCTAGAAGAAATCTCGAACTGTTCGCGTTGGTTAAATGCCGAATTAGAAATTTTAAAACCGGCGCTCTTAATCCCTGTTGGAAAACTTGCCATCGGTCAGTTGCTTCCTTTAGAAAATCTTGATGCTATGATTGGACGCAAGTTTTCAATTAAACGCAACGGCCTTTCTTTAGACGTGATCCCCTTGCCGCATCCTTCCGGCGCTTCGCCTTGGCATCGAAAAGAGCCGGGCAAAATGCTCTTAAAGAAAGCTCTTGGGCTTATCGTTCAACACCCGGATTTTTGCAACTTTGCATAGAATTTTCAGACATCCTTTTATATTAGGAGTAGACAGTCTATAACCCTTTTGATAGATTAGTGAAGCTTTAGAGCACAATTCTTGTTCTGTCGAGGTATCTTCTAAAGAAATATTTGAAGGAAAATTGCGGTATCAATTTACCGCCAAAGCGAGGTCTTTTTGGTGTTAAAAGCTCGTGCGATTGGTGTAATGTTTTTGTTCTTTACAAGCAGCAGTATCCTCGCAGCTGAAAATGAGTACGTTACTTTGCGCGGCTATTTGTCGACGAGTTTTGATGATAATGTTACATTTTCTTCAGCAAATCAAAAAAAGGATGTTGTCCAAAGCGTTTTGTTGGGTTTGGATTTTAACTTGCAGACAAGCCGCAATCAATTCTTGGCGCAATGTGATCTGTCTCGGAATCTTTATTTTGACAACAGCTCTTTTGACAATACGGCTTATAAAATGCGTTTAATTGATGTTTTTGAAATTTCGCCGCGTCTACGTTTAAGTGCGTCAAATGCTTATTTACGTCGAGAGGAACCCAGCAGTTTTGATGATCAGTTTGGCCGGACAAGCGGACGTTATCGACGGGATAATAATCAGTTTGACATGCAATTTGATTATCAGGTCAAGAGCCAGATGATTTTGCAGTGGATGTATACTCATCAGTATACGGGATATTCCCGTCAGGATTTAGAGGATACGGATAAGCACCAAGTGGGTGCGCGGGTTGAATATCAGTTTAATGAGTCAAATCGTCTGGGAGCCGGCTATGAGTATTCACGCCGTTTTTTTGAAAAAGCCAATGAGTTTACGGGTCACAGCGTTTTTGTTGATTATGGGCATAGCTTGAGTGCGCAATTGAATTTTTCAGTCAGGGCAGGTGAGGATTTTATTGCCAACAGCACAATAGTAAGCACTCGTCAGGCGCGTTATGATGTTAGTTTGATAAATGACATCGATAAGACGACACGCGGCGGTTTGAAATATCGCCGTGGTTTGAGCACTTACTCTTACTCTCAGGATCTTTTTGATTCATATCAGTTTAGTCTCGAGCTAAGTCGCGAGTTGACATCGAGGCTTCGGATTAATACGGCGGGATTTTTTGGACAAGGGGAGTATAAAAAAAGTCGTATTCGCGACTGCTTGTCTGGAGTAAGTGTTTCCGCGGAGTATTCTTTTACTGAACAGATCAGCTCAGGGTTTGAGTACAGTTATTCTCAAACAAATTCTAATCAAAATATCCGTTCTTATGAACGTAATCTTGTTAGTTTGCAAATGAAATTAAGATTTTAATAAAGGAAATTTTGGTGTTAAAAAAACATTCACAATTTTTTGCCAGGATGATGATGGTTTTTGACGCTTTGATAGTCGCTGGCGCGGCGGTTATTGCGTATCTTTTTATTAACCGGCTTGAAATGCTTTATCCGCCTGTTTATTATTTATGGCTGTTGCCGGTTTTGGTGCTCATCTGGGGATGTCTTTTGATATATTTGGGCATGTATGAATCGTTTCGAATCAAATCGGTTAAGCAAATATTAGGGATTGTTTTTACGTCTGGGTTTTTTGGATTTATTATTTTTGGAAATATTTCTTATCTGTCCAAGTTGACGTATGTCAGCCGTATTTTAATGATCAGTTCTTTTGTGCTGGCGGCAGTTCTGTTAGCTTTTGAAAAAATTATTATTGTCAATATGCTGCGTTGTCTGTGACGTAAAGGTTTTAATTTTCGCAATATACTTATTGTTGGAACAAGCCGCCGAGCCCGTCAGTTGATCTCTGAGATTGATGCGCATCAAGAATTGGGGTTGAGAATTGTCGGGATTATTGACGACGATGAGTCAATGCATGGGCTGCAGATCGCCGGGCATACGGTTTTAGGCGGACTTTCACAGCTGCCTAATTTATTACGTGCTAATCCGATTGACCGAGTTGTTTTTGTCGTGCCTCGGGGATGGTTGTCTTATATTGAGGAGTCTGTGCTTTATTGTGAAACCCTTGGGGTAACGGTGAGTATCGCCGTTGATCTTTTTAAAACAAAATTTACGATTGCACGTGACGAAAACTTTATGGGGCTTCCTATGATTTCTTTTGAGTCAACGCCCGATAAGGTCGGTCAGCTTTTTGTTAAACGGCTTTTTGATTTTGTGGTTGCAGGGACAGGAATGATTGTATTGGCACCGCTTTTTCTTACCATTGCTGCTTTAGTCAAACTGACTTCCCCGGGGCCTGTTTTTTTTAAACAACAACGTTGTTCACTCAATGGACGCACGTTTGAACTCTATAAATTTCGAACAATGGTTATCGATGCCGAGGAAAAATTAGGAGATTTGCTTAAACATAATGAAATGAAAGGCCCTGCATTCAAAATGGCCAATGACCCGCGCATTACACCGCTTGGGCATTTTTTACGTAAAACCAGTTTGGACGAATTGCCGCAGTTGGGCAATGTGTTTAAAGGCGAAATGTCTCTCGTTGGCCCGCGACCACCGATTCCCAAAGAGGTTGAGCAGTACGATCATTGGCAAAGGCGGCGGTTAAGTATGCGGCCGGGGATTACGTGTTTGTGGCAAGTCGGTGGACGCAATAAAATTACAGATTTTAATCAGTGGTCCAAACTTGACTTAGAGTATATTGATAACTGGTCTTTGGGGTTGGATTTTAAAATTTTGCTTAAAACCGTTCCCGTTGTGCTGTTTGGCATAGGTGCCAAGTAAGCCAAGCGAAAGGGTAAATATGAAAAGAAGTTTTTGTTTATGTCTATTTTTAATTTTGGGATTTTGTGCATGGGCGTTTGCCGATGAATCTTCAAATGCGGGTCTCGACCCGATTGCCGCGGCCAGCGCCGGTTATACCGTCGGTCCGGCGGATGTTTTGGGCATCGATATTATCGAACCCGACAAAATCAGCACTCGCGCCACCGTTTCCCCCGACGGCAGCATTACCGCGCCATACATCGGCCAAGTCAATGTCATTGGGCTAACCGCCAACCAAATCCGTGAGCTCATCGAAAAACGTTTAGCCGATGGGTATTTAAAATTTCCTTCGGTTATGGTCTCTCTTTTAGAATCCCATAGTCGCCGGTTTTTTGTTTACGGCGCTGTCATTCGCCCCGGCGAGTACGATTTGCCCGAAAAAATGACCGTCCTTCGCGCGATTTCGATGGCCGGCGGTTTTACACGGTTTGGCTCGTCAAGCCGCGTCAAGGTTTTGCGCGAGCGCAAGTCATCGACGGGTTATGAAAGTATCAAGATCAATATTAAAGCTGTTATGGATGGCGATTCGCAGGCGGATCTACCGATTGAAAACGGGGATATCATTGTGACATCCGAAGGGATTTTTTAAAACAAAGAGGGGCATAAAATGGAACATCAGTCGACTGGTTCTTACAGTGAATTAACCCTGCGCGATTATTTGCGCGTTATTTTTCGGCACAAAGCGGTTGTCGCCCTAAGCGTTTTGGTTGTGAGTGCGACGGTAGCCTTTGGTCTTAAACTACAAACGCCGCTTTACGTGGCCAGCGTCAAGATGCTTGTCTCCTCCGAAAAGCAGACGCAGGCGCCGTATTCGCGCGAGCTTGGCGGATACGACCGCAGTGAGGCAAGTATTACGCAAAGTGAAATCGTCAAATCGGCGCCTGTCCTCGAGCGTGCGGTCAAAGCGATCCATTTGGACAAACGTCCTTTGGACAGCGAAAGGCCCTATGCCTCCCAAATTCGCCGGTTGATGATTGACAGAGACGTCAAAAATTTCAAGGAACAAATAAGTAAATTAGAAACAGCCCAGCAGGATTATATTCTTTACCGTCGGGCCGTCAGTTCATTGCAAAACGCGTTGGAAGTCGAACCGGTGCGCGGGACGAATCTTTTGCGTATTTCCGTCTCAGACTTTGATCCGTTGGTTGCCGCGACACTGGCTAATGTCGTCAGCCGCTCATATGTTATTTTTGATCTCGAACAGCAATTGGCTGAAAGTGCAACCAAGTACGGCGAACTTCACCCGACGGTAACTTTGCTAAAAGGTCATTTGGATCAAATGACAAAAACATTAAACGGCCAGCCGCTAGAAAATATTGAGGCCATCGGTCCGGCGACGGTCAAGGTTATCAGTCAGGCGTCTGTTCCGACAAAACCGCAAGGCCGTTCCAAAAAAATTATTTTTGCTTTGGCCGTGTTTTTAAGTTTTATTTTAGGAATCATTTTGGCTTTTATTTTTGAATATTTGGACCCCGGCGTGCGTTCTGCGCTTGATATTAACACGGCTTTGCAAACGCCATTGTTGGCGACGATTGCCCGGCAAAAGGGCAAGCAACATTCGTTGTTTAATAAAAATGATCATGCCCAGTCGTATTTGGCCGCTTATCATGAGCTTGCCTGTCAAATTCGTTTTTTTGTGAACCAAAAAAAAATGAAAACGTTTCTTTTTTCCGGGCCGGATGTTGATCAAGGCACGACGACGGTTGTTTCCAATTTAGGAGTTTCTTTGGCCAAAGATTTTAACAAGCGTGTTCTTGTCATCGATGCCCACTATCATCAGCCGGGCGTTCACAAAAACTTTGGCGCTCCTTTAAGCCCCGGGTTAGTCGAAGTCCTTTTAGGAGCGACCGTGCTTTCTAAGGCTTGTCGCGAAATTATGCCGAATCTTTGGATGGTCAGCGCAGGTCATTTTGTAAATGATCCGGAAAGCTTGCTGGATTCGCAAAAAATGGCTGATATCATCGAAGAAGCCAAAGAAGCGTTTGATATTGTCCTGATTGATTGTGCGGACTTGCGTAATTATCGTGACGCTGTTTCGATTGCGCGTTTTACCGATGGGATTGTCCTTGTTGTCGCCGAGGGAAAAACCCGCCGGCCGGCCATCACCGCAGCGGTCAACCCGTTGAAAGAAAACAATTTCCAAATTATCGGGACGATTCTTAATCGCCGTACGTTCGCGCTTCCCCAATTTGTGTATGACCGAGTCTAACCAAATATATTTTAAGCTTGACGAGGGAATCCCTGTGGGATGACCTTTGTCTAATGCGGACGAAGCAATCTTTAACTAACCTATGCCACTCATCCGTCTAATCTGTTTATTTTTATACTACGGCGTGGCCCAATATTTGCCGCCATCGTATTGGTTTGGCGGAAAGCTTTGGAAGGCTTTGCGCTTTGTCATTTGCCGGCCGCTTTTAGGTTCGTGCGGGACGAATGTTAATATCGAATCCCGTGCTTTTTTTCATTCGGGAAGAAACATCACTGTCGGGGACAATTCGGGGATAGGCATCAATGCTTTTTTGTCGGGCAGAGTGATCATCGGGAATAATGTGATGATGGGGCCGGATGTTGTTATTTTGACGCAGAACCATAAATTTGATCGGCTGGATATCCCCATGCTTGATCAGGGTTTTAAAGATGAGCAACCCGTTACAATTTGTGATGATGTTTGGATTGGTGCTCGCGTTATAATTTTGCCGGGTGTTACCGTTGGAAAAGGCGCTATCATTGCCGCTGGTGCTGTTGTGACTAAAGATGTCCCCGAATATGCAATCGTCGGCGGTAATCCGGCGAGAGTGATTAAGATGCGCAAATAAATAGAATAACAAAAATTTTTATATGACCACCGACATCATAAGTACCACCGAAACCAAAAAACTTTTTATGGCCGTCGCCCGACAGATCCAGCAGGGGACTCTGCGCGCCCAGCAAGCCTTCAAAACCGAAGTCTTGCGAACGGCATGGAACATCGGCCGCGCGATCGTTGAGACCGTTGATCTTGATCAAGGCATCAGCTCGCGCAATGCGCGTATTGTCGTTGATCTGGCACGGCAGTTTGGCCGACCACAAACGTTTTTTTATAGCACGATCAAACTCTATCGTTTTTATCCGGTCTTTCCCAAGACGGGTTTAAGCTGGTCGCATTATCAAGACCTCCTGCGGATAGACGATTCTGTGACTCGTCGTCAACTTGAGCAGAAAGCCGTCAAAGAAAGCATCAGCAACAAAGATTTTCGTATTATCGCGCGTGAAGCCCGCGGCACACTGACACCGGTCCAACCTATCGCACAAAACGGTATCCTGCATATGGTCCGGGGCCAACTTTATCATTATCGGGTCAAGCAGGCTACGCCCGAACAGCTCGAAAAAAAGCGATTACTGTTGGATCTTGGATTTGGCATTGACCGTGACGTGCGTTTACCCGACACAGAGAGTTTGAGAGCAGGCCGCATGGTTAGGGCCGTCAAAGAGGGCGAGGACTACACCGCTAAGATTTCTCCCTACGAAACAGACCGGCTCTATACTTATAAAGCCAAAGTCACTCGCGTCATCGACGGTGATACATTAGAGGCGATCGTCAATATGGGCTTTAGGACATATATCACCCATGTGATGCGTTTGCGCGGCATCGACGCCCCGGAGATCACTTGCGCCTTGGGTCGCAAAGCCAAGAATTTTGTGCAACAGATCGTCGACACCAATCCGACGGTTGTTATTAAGACATATAAACAAGAAAAATATGGTCGTTATTTGGCGGATGTTTTTACCGGATCCAAAGACGTGGATGCCGCAAGCGTCGCCCAGAGTGGTGAATATCTCAACCAACGCCTGCTTGATGAGGGCCTTGCGGTTGTAATGGAGTATAAGTAAATAGTGACGTAGGCTATTTATGAAATTAATGCCAGGTCCCCTGCCTGTCCCAATTGCGAACTACCCCGTAAATAGGGAGGTAACAAATTATGAAAAGTACTAATACAGAAAAAACGCAACAACTCGTTGTATTTCGTCCCAAGGGCGCAAATGTCTCAGTTGAAGTCCAGTTAAAGGACGAGTCGGTGTGGCTGACTCAGGAACAAATCGCGGTTCTTTTTGGTACCCAGCGTCCCGCGATCACGAAACATTTATTGAATATATTCAAAACCAAAGAATTAAAACAAAATTCAGTATGTTCCGTTTTGGAACATACTGCCGCAGACGGGAAAAATTATAAAACAGCATTTTATAATCTTGATGTGATCATTTCTGTTGGCTATCGAGTAAACTCCCCAAAGGCTACCCAGTTTCGCATCTGGGCGACAAAGATACTCAAACAATATTTAGTTGAAGGTTATGCGATCAATGAAAAGCGTCTTAAAAAACAAGCCGAAAACCTCAAGGCACTCCAGCGAGCTACCGAGATGTTGGCCAATTTAAGTCACCGCAAAGCCTTGACCAGCGACGAAGCGGCGGGATTATTTGATGTCATTCGTCAGTATAGTTACGGGTTAGATGTTCTTGATGATTACGACCATGGCCGTGTTAAGGTCAAGTCAACAACGACCAAAGAGAGCTACCGTTTATCGTACGACGAGGGAATACAACTTGTTGACCAGATGCGCAAAAAGTTTGGCGGCAGTGATTTATTTGGGCATGAAAAGGACGAATCTTTTAAAAGTGCTTTAGGCGCGGTTTATCAGACTTTTGGTGGAAAAGATCTTTACACAAGCGTTGAAGAAAAAGCGGCCAATCTTCTGTATTTGGTTGTTAAGAATCATGCTTTTACGGACGGCAATAAGCGTATCGCCGCGACATTGTTTGTGTGGTTTCTCGAACGTAATAAGATTCTTTACAAAACTGATGGTTCCAAGCGGATCGCCGACAACGCGCTCGTCGCGATGACTCTTATGATCGCGGAAAGTCAGCCAAAAGAAAAGGACGTCATCACTACTTTAGTGGTGAACTTGATCAATAAAAGGAATTAGTAATAAGTAGGGACGTGTGCTATTTTCTTTTCCCCCTCTTTTTCTTGTGGTTATTTATAACCATAAAGAGGTGGGTAATAATTTCCCCCCTATTTTTCTTGTGGTTATTTATAACCATAAAGAGGTGGGTAATAATTTTCCCCCTCTTTTGTAAAGAGGGGGCTAGGGGGAGTTAAAAGCATTTTAACATAAGCATCAGACAGGACCCTATTGTTCCCGTGAATTACCCCATATTTTGGGAGGGTTTTATATATGAAAAAGATCCAGTTATTTGAAAGAGCTTACAAGGATTGGCTTGTCGACATTAAAGCAAGAGTACGCACAGCTCAGATCAAAGCGGCACTGAAAGTTAACACAGAATTACTTGATTTGTATTGGACACTCGGTGAAGACATCGTCGAGAAACAAAAAAATCTAAATGGGGTCAAGGACTTTTACTTCGTCTTAGTAAAGATTTAATATCTGAATTCCCTGACATGAAAGGTTTTTCCAGGAGGAATTTAGAACTTATTCGGCAGTGGTATTTGTTCTATAGCCGGTCACTGATCCCTAGTCATCAGCCTGTTGACTTAATTGCGAAACAAGTTGTTTCGCAATTAAAACAAATCCCTTGGGGCCATAATATTGCAATTATTGCAAAATGTAAAAACATCCAAGAAGCACTCTTTTATGTGCAAAAAACAATGGCCCATAATTGGAGTCGTAGCGTTCTAGTACATCAGGTCGAAAGTCAGCTGTATCAACGTGAGGGTAAAGCTATTAGTAATTTTTCGAACGCATTGCCTAAGCCCCAATCTGATCTGGCGAATCAAGTTTTAAAAGATCCATACGTTTTTGATTTTTTGAGTCTAACTAACGATCATGACGAACGAAACCTTGAGAAAGGACTTGTTGACCATCTGACAAAGTTTTTGCTAGAGTTGGGTGCGGGGTTTGCTTTCATTGGCAAACAAGTCCAAATACAAGTCGGAAGCCAAGAGTTCTTTATTGATCTACTTTTTTATCATACGCGTTTGCATTGTTATGTTGTTATCGAATTAAAATCAAGCAAATTTGAACCGGGACATGCTGGTCAGCTTAATTTTTATATAAGAGCCGTTGATGTTCAAATGCGCAAACAAGGTGATGAGCCAACTATTGGACTTTTGATTTGCAAGAACCGGGATAAACTGGTTGCCGAATACGCCTTAAGTGATATCCATAAACCGATAGGGGTTTCACAATATAAATTAAGACATTCATTGCCTAAAGATTTAAAGTCGAGCCTCCCGACGATCGAAGAGATCGAAAGAGAATTTAGCAAAGAATAAAAATAGTACATTCCCCCTCTTTTTCTTGTGGTTATTTATAACCATAAAGAGGTGGGTAATAATTTTCCCCCTATTTTTCTTGTGGTTATTTATAACCATAAAGAGGTGGGGTAATAATTTTCCCCCTCTTTTTCTTGTGGTTATTTATAACCATAAAGAGGTGGGGAATAATTTCCCCCCTATTTTTCTTGTGGTTATTTATAACCATAAAGAGGTGGGTAATAATTTTCCCCCTCTTTTGTAAAGAGGGGGCTAGGGGGAGTTAAAAAAATCGTCATTGCGGACGAAACGCTTGCAAAAAGCGTGGAGTCCTTTGCGGACGAAGCAATCCGGCAAGAGTGATAAAGTTTAGGAATCGCAATTTCGATAGCTAATAAAATATGACTAAATCATTACACAATTTATCTGACAAGCAACTATTTGTGCGAAACTTTTTGAGCAATGTTGGTTTTTTTGCGCTTAATACGTTGACCTCGGTCTGGTTTGTTTCTTATTTGATTCGCCATTTAGGTATTGCGGTTTACGGACTTGTTCCTTTAGCTATGGTCATTACTTCATATTTAAATTTGGTGACTTTTGTACTTAACTCTGCTGTTGGGCGACATATGACGATTGCTTTGGAGCAGAGTAACGCTCAAGAAGTCGCTAAAATATTTAACACCGCATTTTGGGGAAGTATTCTTTTGTCTGGGGTCGTTCTATTGCCGGGAATTTTTTTGATTTTTTTTGCTGATAAATGGCTCAACTTGCCGCCGGGACATGAAGTCGGTGTTAAATGGCTTTTTACTTGCACAGTAAGTGCGTTTGTTTTAACTGCGGTAGGGAGTACTTTTAATATTGTTGCTTATTGCCGTAATCGTTTTGATTTACAGAATTTAGTTAATATCGCAAGCGTTATTGTTCGTGTCGGAACCGTCGTTATTTTGTTTAATTTTTTTACGCCAAGCCTGTGGCAAGTCAGTCTTGGAATTCTTTTGGCGGCTGTTATCAGTTTTTGGGGTTCTATTTTGATCAGTGATCATCTTCTCCCAGGGCAGAAAATTCATATCAGTTGGTTTAATTTTCAAACATTAGGGGCAATGAGTGCCACTGGTATTTGGATGGTGATCAGTCAGATTGGGACTATGCTACTTTTGAATATTGATTTGCTTGTTGCTAACAAGTTGTTTGGTCCTCTGGAAAGTGGCCGATATGCTTCAGTTATGCAATGGTCAGCTTTATTGCGTAACTTTGGGACAGTTGTTGCGGGGATATTTGGCCCGACGATCATTGCATATTACGCTAAAAATGAAATGGAACGGTTGATCGGTTATTCACGTAAGGCGGTTAAGATCGTTGGTTTGGTTGTTGCTTTGCCGGTGGGGCTTATTTGCGGTTTTTCCAAACCATTACTGACAGTTTGGTTGGGGCCAGATTTTGCAATTTTGGCGCCCTTGATGTCTTTGATGACTTTTCATTTGTGCTTAAATCTTGGGTATTTGCCGTTGCACTCAATATGTATGGCAACGAACCGCCTTAAAGTTCCAGCCATTTTGCAAGTCGTCATAGGATTCCTCAACCTTTTTTTAGCGATATTTTTGGCTAAGTTTTTTAATATGGGTTTGTATGGGATCGCTTTAGCAGGGGTGGTCGTTCTTTCTTTAAAGAATATTGTTTTTAACCCGTTTTATTGTGCGTACATTATAAAAAAACCGTATACGATATTTATGCGCGAGCTATTACCACTGACTGTTTTAGCTGGTATCGTCGGTACTATGAGTTGGGGTATATCAAATTTAATTGTTATTAAATCATGGCCGTATTTGATTTTGTGGGGTGGGATTATCGCGTGTTTTTATTTATTGTTGATTTGGAAATTTTTATTAAGCGCTGATGAACAGATATTTTTAAAGAATTTAGCAGAAGCTGTATTCAAGAAATTGAGGTTTTCCTAATGGGTAAATTGTGGAGGTTATTTCAGAAATTTGTTTTTCTCCTCGGTGGTGGCGCAGTTACAAAAAGTTCCTCAATTTTTATTTTTGGGCAAGAATGTTGAAATCGTCGGGGAATCAATATTTGTTCATTCTCTGAAAATGAAAATCAGTAATTATGTCCATATTGAACCTCGTGGATATTATGAAGCAAAAGATGGTTTAGAAGTAGGCGACCATGTCATCATTGCTCCTGAGATTGTAATATTAACCTATGCATCGGTACAAAGATGCTACTATGGTGCCCTCTGATGAGGTTGATCTTCTACGTCCAGTCAAAATCGGTAGATGTGTGTGGATTGGAATGCGAGCAATGATTATGTCTGGCGTAGAGATAGGGGAGGGAAGTATTGTCGGAGCGGGAGCTGTCATCACGAAGTCTTTCTCCCCGGGGTTAATTCTTGGCGGCAATCCCGCTAAAATTATTAGGCAGAGAGACATGAAAAGTTGTGAGAAGTTAATTAAAGACGGCAAGTTTTATTTGCTGTAAAACAAAAGCATGATTTACAAAAGAAGGATATTCTAGATGCAACTCGGGAGAAATCTTAAATCTGACTTGCGGTTTCTTATTCAAGCTTTATTTAACTTGGATAAGAAGAAATGCCTTTATATAGGTTGGACAGGTTACGCTAATTTAGGAGATGAAGCATTGAAAGAAGCGATATTTGATCTTTTGTCTTCAAGGTTAGTTTTTTCAGAAAGCCGTGGCGTACTTGTAAGATTTTTTGAAAAAATAAAATTAATTAAGTTTGATGTCCTAATGTTAGGAGGAGGCACTCTTGTTTTGCGATCCAAGAAAATATTGGATACGATGTTAAATTCTTCGATTCCACAGAAGATCATTTTTGGGACTGGTGTTGCAAATCATGAGTTTTGGAAAGATGTTGCGGATGATTACGGTGATTTTGCAGATTGGAAGAAACTTTTAGAGAATGTAGATTACCTAGGTGTCCGAGGGCCGATATCCAAGCAATTATTGCAAGATATTGGTTTGACGAGGGATGTCCCTATTATGGGTGATCCTGTTTTATATTTTACTCGTACTTTGGTGGAGAACAAGGCAAGAAAAAAGAGGTTGGGGGTAAATATCGGGACAGCAAAACATCCTAAATTTGGGGATCTTTTATGGGGGCGAAATGAAAATTCTTTTATTATGGAATTTAGCAAATTTTTACGTGTGATGTTGCAAGATGGTTGGGAGATTGAGGTTATTCCCGTTTACCCTAAAGATATGAATGTTATAAATACTGCAATTGAATTATCTGGTGGGGAAGGGAAGATTAAAATCTTCCAGGACTATTATTCTGTTTCAAAGACACTTGACCGTATGGAACAGTATGACATTTTTGTCGGGCAAAAGCTTCATTCTGTTGTGCTTGCATATTGTGCCAATACGCCGGCTATCATGATTGAATATCGCCCGAAATGTCGTGATTTTATGACGAGCATTGGAATGGAAAAATTTAATATTAGAACCAGTGAATTTTCGCTGGAAAAGATTTTGCCTTTGGTTGTAGAGTTATCCAATAATCTTGAACAATATCGATCGACATCGAATAGAGTTTGTACAGAACTTAAACTTAGGATTAAAGAAAGTGCAAAAAATGTTTTGGAACTATTGTCATGAGTCAGGTTAAAACATCCATCATCATCCCTACATTAAACCGTCCAGCGGACTTAAGACGTTGTTTAGACTCGCTGGTTGTACAGACTTTGCCGCCGGATGAAATTATTATTATTGACCAAAGTTCGGATGAACAAACGAAGAATTTACTTGAAGAATACCGTCAGAAGTATGGCGATGTTATCCAGTCGTTTATTTATGTACACCAAGTCGAAAAAAGCTCTGCCCGCGCCCGTAATCTAGGGGCAAGTTTAGCCAAAGGGGAGATATTATCTTTTACTGACGACGATATTATTCTTTACCCGGACTATTTGGAAAAAATCATGGTCGGGTTTAAAGACCCTCAAGTCGGTGGTGTTATGGGAAATGTTGAGAACCCTATTTATATTGTAGGTATTAAAGGTTTTTTCCGTCGCTGGTTGATGAGGGTGTTTTTGTTAAGCAACTTTAAAGGCAAAATGACTGTTTCAGGTTTTGGTTATCCGATCTTTGAGCGCAAGATCGATAAGGTTGAAGATGTCCAATTGTTCCCCGGATATAGTATGAGTTTTCGACGAGAACTTTTTTTGGCGCAACAGTTTGATAATTGGTTCTCGGGGTATAGCTTTCGTGAGGACGTTGACCTATCGTATCGCATTTCCCGACAAGCTAAATTGATCATGGTCCCGGATGCACGGTTTTACCATAATCACTCGCAAGCCAATCGTCTGGATCTTTTTAATCTTAAAAAAATGCAATTTAAAAATCTCCACTATTTATTTAAAAAACACCGTCCCCAAAATTTCTTCTATCGCGCTTTATTTGCTTATTCGTTGTTTGGTATTCTTTTTATTGATTTTATTGAGTTGATTTTAAATTGGACAAAACAAAAGCAAGATGCTTTTGAGGCGGATCTTGCCGGAATATGGGCGTTGAAAGGGACAAAATGACGACGAGAATAAAAAATATTTTGGGCCGCTTGCGGTTTTGATTTACCCTATTCCCCATTATGAATTACCCCATAATTTGGGAGGTTATAAAATGAAATCAAAAGTTATCATTAAGAGTAGCGGGTATCAACGGCTTGTGACGGATATATTTGATATTATCCAAGACGGGCGCAGGAAAGCTGTTCAATCGATCGATGCAATACAGGCAAAAACTTATTGGTGTATTGGCAGGGTGATTGTTGAGTATGAACAGGGTGGTAAGAGTCGCGCTCAATATCGCGATGCGTTGATAGCACGGCTTTCAGTTGATATGATAGGGCGTTTTGGTAAAGGATTTTCAGAAATAAATCTTAAAATGATGCGATTGTTTTATCAGTCGTTTCCGATTCGTCAGACACTGTCTGACGAATTTGAACCAAAACTTTCGTGGTCACATTATTGCGAGCTATTAAAAGAAGACAATCTTAAGGCCAGAGCTTTTTACGAGATTGAAGCTATTGAAAATATTGGAGTTTTTGGCCGTTAAATTTTGAAAATTCTTGAGGAATTTTAGCGGTGCTTATTTAAATTCTTTGAAATAGTCGAATGGGAGGGGCAAGTTGCTTAAATTTATGTGTAAAATGACTAATCTTATTGCTGTCATCCGGTTTATTGTCTGTTCATTTGTTTATTCTCGCCAAATGCATACTCAGGGTCGCAATTACTTCCAAAACGGCTCTTTAAAGTTAGCCAAAGATGCAAAGTTTGAGTTAAAAGAAAAAAATGTCTTCGACCGTAATTTTGATATCGAAGTTAGCGGACAATTGACTGTCGGTTCGCGCAATTATTTTAACAAAAACGTCAAGATCGTTTGCTTCGACAAGATTGAGATTGGCGACGATTGCCTGATTGCCGACTCGGTTCATATTTATGACCACGACCACCGTTTTGACGATGTTTCAAAGACCATTGGCTCGCAAGGTTATGTCACCGCGCCTATCAAAATAGGAAACAATGTTTGGTTAGGTGCGAAAGTGACTGTTCTAAAGGGTGTGACTATTGGGGATGGGGTTATTGTCGGCGCTAACTCTTTAGTCTCCAGAGACTTGCCATCGAACTCGATCTGCGGCGGCGTTCCGGCCAAAGTGATCAAGATGCGAAACTCCCCCTAATCCCTCTTTGAAAGATAGTGTAAAAAGTTTTATGAAGAATACGCTTGGATAAGGTTAATGTTATAAGGATTTTTGTGAATAATTTTGAGGTTGGGTTTTAGTTTCCCCTCTTTAAAAAAGAGGGGATTAAGGGGAGTTAAAGGGTCGGTGAATAGAGTGGTTTAAGGTTAGTCGTAGCAGCGTGTTTTTTTTTGGGGGGGGGGAATTAACTCCCCCGAGCCCCCTCTTTAAAAAAGAGGGGGGAGATAAGTATATTTATCAGAAGAATGATCGTCGAGCGGCAGAAGAAGTACGGTTGGGGTAAAGCGATCGTCGAGAATTTGGCCAAGGATTTACAAAAAGAGTTTCCCGGAGTGAAGGGTTTCTCGCCTCAAAATATTTGGAGAATGAGACAATTTTGTTTCGCTTATGATGGAAACATAAAACTCTCACCATTGGTGAGAGAAATTGGTTGGTCGCATAATGTTATTATTTTAATGAACTGTAAGAGTGATCTTGAGCGTGAGTTTTATATTCGTATGACGCGCAAGTTTGGATGGAGTAAAAATTTTTTGATTCATCAAATTGAGAACAAGACTTACGAAAAGACGATCTTAAATCAAACAAATTTTAATAAAACCGTGCCGGCTTATATCCGTGATCAAGCTAAGCTGGCGGTCAAAGACGAATATACTTTTGATTTTTTGGAATTGGGCGAAGAACATAAGGAATCCGAATTAGAGTCCGCTCTGATGATAAAGATGGATCGCTTTTTGCGTGAAATTGGTGGAGCAGTCGCATTTGTGGGCAGTCAATATCGGATTGAGGTCGGCGGGCAGGAATTTTTTATTGATATTTTGCTCTATAATCGTCATTTGCGTTCTTTGATCGCCTTAGAGCTGAAAGTCGGACCATTTATTCCAGAGTATATTGGTAAAATGCAATTTTATTTAACGGCCTTAGATCGTCATGTTAGAGGTGAAGGTGAGAACGCGCCCATCGGTATGATTGTTTGTAAAGATAAGAATGAAACGGTAGTGGAATACGCGTTGGCAGAATCAAAAAAGCCTATTGGTGTGTCAACGTATAAAATGACGGGAAAATTACCAAAGAATTTACAAAAAGAATTGCCAGCGCCAGAACAGGTAGGCAAGCTTCTTGAAGAGATTTGATCTGCGGCGGCGTTCTAAGCCAAAGTGATTAAAATGCGAGGCGAATTTGCAAATGATAGTATCATATGATACTATAATTGTAGTGCTACAGGAGAGGTCGTTGTATGAAACCACCATTTCAGATTACAAGTGCGATTTTAAATCTTTGTGCCGAGATCACGTTATTATTAGGAAAGATCGAAGGGCTTCAACAGCCGATTCCGCAACCAGAATTGCGAAAGCATAACCGTATCCGCACAATCCAATCTAGTCTCGCCATCGAAGGCAATACTTTGACCATTGAGCAGGTTACAGACATTATAAATAATAAAAAGGTTTTGGGCCCCGCAAAAGATATCCTCGAAGTAAAGAATACGATCAAAGCTTACGAAAAACTCACGCAATATGATGCGATGAGTCTAAAATCTTTGCTTGAAGCACACAATATCTTAATGACTGATTTACTGACGCAGGCAGGAAAGCTGCGCACTAAGAATGTCGGCGTTAAGGCAGGCGAGAAGATTGTTCATATGGCTCCCCCGCATGATCAAGTCCCGACGCTAGTCAACGAGCTTTTCCTTTTTTTACGAGAGGAAAAAGATTTGCATCCACTGATAAAGTCTAGCGTGTTTCATTATGAATTCGAATGTATTCACCCCTTTATGGACGGCAACGGGCGTCTTGGTCGTTTATGGCAATCGGTTATTCTTTACAACTATCGCGGTATTTTTGAATATATTCCGATTGAGTCTGTGGTTCGTCAACGTCAGGCGCAGTATTATCAAGCTTTACAAAAATCAGACCAAAATGGAGAAGCGACAGAATTTATCAATTTTATGCTTGAAGCTATTTACGACGCGGTAATTGAGTTTATTAAAGAATTTCGTCCGGTTGTCCCTTCTGCGGCGACACGCCTGCAGAGCGCAAAAGATAGATTTAAAAAGACGGTTTTTAGTCGAAGTGATTATTTGCAGGCTAACGTGGGGATTTCAAATCCTACCGCAAGTCGTGACTTGGCAGAAGGTGTTAAAACTAAATTGCTAAAAAAGACAGGCGATAAGGCATTAACAAAATATCAGTTCATCTAATAAAAAATGTCAAAAATTAAAATTTTACATATTATTAAAACCCTTAATCTCGGCGGAGCAGAGATGAATCTTTTGAATTTAATCAATGCCGTTGATCAGGAGAAATATGAAATGCACGTTGGCTATTCGTTTGGCGGCGAGCTAGAGAATGCGTTTGTCAAAGCTGGCGCACGGCTTTTTAAATATGCAAACAATTCGCATCGTGTCCAAAGTGGCGCTTCGTTTTGGATCGTGGTGCGTATTTGGTGGTACCTTTTGTCCAATAAGATTGACATTGTGCATACCCACAATTTTAGCGGGCATATTTGGGGTGCGCTTGCCGCCAAGCTTGCTGGCAAAAAGATTATCGAGCATGTCCATGACTTTCGTTATTGTGACCCGTCAGATTTTGCTCGTCGGCGCGGGGTTAATAATCAATATAAATTTATCCGGTTTTTTAAAAACGTTTCTGATCGTGTCATTGTCTTGACTAAGCAGAATAGGGACTTTTTGATCACGCATAAGTTGTACTCTGCCGATCGTGTCATTGAACAACAAAACGGAATTCCGATGGCCCCTTTTACGGTCAGTCCGGATGAGCGGATCACGATCACTGCCCGGTTGGGGATTCGCAGCGACGCGCAAATTATTTTGACGCCGGTGCGTGTCTCGCCCGAGAAGAATGTAGATTTGATTTTTCGTATCGCCGCCAGCGTTATAAAAGTTAATCCAAAGGCGATTTTTGTGATTGCAGGCGATGGGCCTTTACTCAAAGAATACCAACAGCATATTGAAGGAAAACACGCTGCGGCTTATATCAAGTTTATCGGGTTTTATGCGGATGTCCGTCAGCTTTTGGCCGTGAGCGATATTATGCTTTTGCCGTCGTTTTTGGAGCTTCATTCCATTGCAATCTTAGAGGCGATGAGCATGAAAGTCCCCGTCGTTGTTTCGCAGGATGTCGGGTGCAACAGCGAATTTATTAAAAGCGGCCAAAATGGATTGTTGTGTGATCCATTTACTGACGCAGGGTGGGCGGATGCCATCGATGAGCTTTTGCGTGATCAGAATTATTGGCAGTCGGTTAGCGATGCAGGTTTGGCTACTTGCAGAGAAAAGTTTGATATTAAAAAGACCATCAAGGATATCGAGTCAATTTATGAATGTCTTGCGTCTGCTTGATCTTCGGATCATTGTCACTCTTGTGATTGGGTATCTTTTTGGAGTTTTTTTGCCCGGTCTTATTACACTTATTCTTAGCCGAGGAGTCATGGCGTTAGTTTTGCTGCCATTGGTTGCGTTGTTTTTTCTTTTGATGGTTATCCGTCCACAAATTGCTTTGATTCTTATCTTGTTATTACGCGCAAGCATTGATCCTTTGATTGAAATGACCCGTGCCGGTGATCAGCAAATGGGTTTAGGCGCGGGGATCAACATGATTGTCATCCTTTTGGCTGGGTTTTTGTTTTTGCGGTATAAGCCATCTTTGCGCGGGACAAACTTCTTTATTTATTGGATATTATTTTTAGTCGTTTGCTTTTGTGCTGTTTTTTATTCCCCACAGCCTTTTAGGGCTTTTCGTCTTTTTATGAATTTTGTGACCTGTTTTTCAATGCTGCTCTTTGCGTTTATGCTGATTGATAAGCCAGAGCAACGCTATCTTTGGCTTAAATATTTATTGGCGGCTTCGATTGTGCCGGTTTTATTAGGGTATTATCAGTTTATTTCTTCGGGTGGAAACGCTGATCGGATTTTTGGCAGTTTTCAACACCCGAATATTTTTGCGTTCTTTTTGGTTTTAATGATCGTAATTTCGGTTGTTTTGCTGCGTTCTCAGCAAGCAGGCATGTCCTCTTTTTGGAAAAATAGCCTGCGAGTATATTTATTTAATCTTTTTGTGATGTTGTTGCTGACTAAAACGCGCAATGCGTGGATCGCCTGTTGGCTCATTTTTCTTATTTATGGGGTACTTGTTGACCGAAAAGTTTTAATGATGACCTTGGTTTTGCCATTTGCGGCTTTGTTGATTCCATCGATGCAAGCGCGCGTGGTGGATTTGTTTAGCGGAAATGATACGACGCAAACAACCGGACTTAATTCTTTTGCGTGGCGGTGGCGTTTGTGGATGGACAGTTTGCCGGTCATTGCCAAACGGCCTATCGAAGGTCATGGCCTGACGTCTTTTATGCCGATGTCGCAGACATTTTCTGCGTTTGCGGACAATAAAGGTGTCGGTGCCCACAATACGTATCTCGAAATTATCTTTGAGACGGGGTTATTGGGTTTATCAGCTTTTTGTGGGATTTGGGTGAGTTTGTCGCGGTTTTTTTCTCGGATTTTAAAATCTTTAACTGGCAGGTTGGGCGGCGAGTATGTTTTTGCTGTAGGATATATCATCAGCTATGCCGTTGTTTGTACCGCTGACAATATGAATTATTATCTGGTTTCAAACTGGTACACGTGGTTTTTTATTGGTGTTATGGCCGCAAGCAGTCGAAAGTTTACTCCTAAGGAAAGTTAAAGTCGATGAACAGCTGTAAGGAACTTAAAGGTCAGGCAATTATTTGTTTTGCTGGGGAGGATTGGTGGTTTCATAATCCGCACTCTAACCTGCATATTATGCAGGCGTTTGCCAAAAATAACCGTGTCCTGTTCGTCAACTCGACGGGCATCAAAATGCCAGAACTTAAGGCCGGCGGTTTTTTTTGGAAACGTGTCAGTAATAAATTGGCGAGTCTTTTGCGATATTTGAAAAAAGCCGAAAACAATATTTGGGTTTTGACTCCGATTGCTCTTCCACTTATTAAGGGCCATGAAAAGCTTGTTGCGTGGATAAACAAGTTTTTGCTTATTGTTCAGTTGCGATGCATTCTTTTGATTTTAAAATTTGACCGTCCGCTGATTTGGGTGACTTCTGTTGTTGCGCGGGATATCGCATTATATTTAAATAAAAAGCTTGGGTTGGGCTTGGTGTATTATTGCTGCGATAATCTTTCTCATTTTCCGGGAGTAGATGAGAAATATATTCTTGGCTTGGAACGCGATATTCAGGCGGCTGCCGACCTTTCTTTGTTTGTCAGCAGCAAATTAGCCCAGGAGAGAAAAGAGTTTGGGAAAAATATTCGTATTATAAATCACGGGGTCGATTACGCGCATTTTGCGATGGCGCAGGAGAATCGTTTGCGCGTTCCCGAGGATATTTGCAAGCTTCGCCATCCAATCGTCGGATATGTTGGGGAGATTAAGCCGCTTGACTTTGAACTGGTGCGTTATTTAGCGCAAGAAAATCCGGGGATATCGTTTGTTTTTATCGGGGACATTTATGCGCAGTTAAAAGAGCTTCATCTGCCGAACAATGTTTATTTCCTTGGCAAAAAACCTTACGCGCAATTACCGGATTATATGCAGAACTTTGACTGTTGTTGTTTGTATTACAATACGAAGGAGACGTTTAATAATTATCGTAACCCTAAAAAACTTATGGAGTATTTCGCGACGGGAAAACCGGTTGTTTGCGTCGATATCATGCAGGTCCGCAAATTTAGTGATAATGTTTATATCGCCAAGGATTACGAACAGTTTTCAAGTTTGTTAACAAAGGCGCTTTGCGAGGATACGCCCGAAAAACGTCAGCAGCGTATTGATATTGCGCATAATCACACTTGGGATGCCATTGCTCGTTGCGCCGGAAATATGATCGTCGAGATTTTGGACCAAAAAGAATGTCAAAAAAGATAAAGATATGTGTTTTGGGTACCCGTGGTTTTCCCAACGTTCAAGGTGGGGTGGAAACGCATTGCCAACAGCTGTATCCGCGCTTAGTAGAGCTTGGCTGTGACGTGACCGTTTTTACACGTCCCGGGTATGTTGATGCAAATCTTTGTGATTTTAAAGGTGTCCGCCTGATCGGGGTAAAGTGTCCGAAGAATAAATTTCTTGAAGCTTTTGTTCATACTTTGTACGGAGTTTTTGCGGCACGGGCCGCAGGGTGTGATATTTTGCACATTCATGCGATTGGGCCAGCTTTTTTTGTTCCTCTGGCGCGACTTTTGGGATTTAAAGTTGTTATGACTCATCATGGCCCGGATTATGACCGCGGCAAGTGGGGAAGGGCAGCAAAAACTTTTTTACGGTTTTCTGAAAAACTAGGAACGTTATTTGCAAACAGAGTGATCGCGATTTCGCAGACCATTGCGGATAATTTAAAAAAAGATTATGCCAGGGCCGCTGTTATTATCCCAAATGGGGTCTATGTTCCTTTTGCCATTGACAGCGACGATGCTTTGAAAAAGTTTGGATTGCAAAAGGGAAAGTATATTCTTGCAGTAGGGCGCTTTGTCCCTGAAAAAGGTTTTCACGACCTGCTTAAAGCTTTTGAGATGCTTGCGACAGACTGGAAATTAGTCCTTGTCGGCAGCGCGGATCATGAAGATGCTTATAGCCGTGAACTTCAGGACAATGCTTCTAAAAATATAAATGTTGTTTTAACCGGATTTCAAACAGGTCTTGGGCTTAAGGAGCTTTTTGCCCATAGCGGCTTGTTTGTTTTGCCGTCTTATCATGAAGGATTGCCCATCGTGCTTTTGGAGGCGATGAGTTATGGTTTGTCGTGTATTTTGTCGGATATCCCGGCAAATTTAGAAATGGCTTTAGACTCGCGGCGCTATTTTAAAGCTGGGGATATTAGCGGCATAGCTCAAAGACTAAAACAGTTTATTGATTATGGACTTTTGACAGACGCAGAGCGCCACGCGCAACTTTCGGTGATTTCTAAGCGTTATGACTGGGATAATATTGCGCAAAAAACTTTGGGTGTGTATCGTGCTGTTATAGCCAATGATGTGATATGAGTATCCAAACGTCCTTTATCATCCCATCTTACAATTCGCTTAAGACTCTGCCTAAGACCATTGAGAGTGTTCTTAAACAGTCAGACGATCAATTTGAAATTATCGTGGTGGATTCTTCCGACGATGAAATGGCAAAAAAGTATTTGAGTGTTTTAGCGTCGGATCAGATTAAAGTGATTGCGCTGGACAAAAAAACGATTCCCGCTGAAAGCCGAAACATCGGCGCACGGGTGGCAAAAGGCGAACTATTGTGCTTTATTGACAGTGATGTCGTCTTGGCTGACGATTGGCTAAAGGAAATTTTGTTAGCTTATCAGCAGGGTTGTCGTGCCGGCGGGGGGGCAATCGGGATTGCGGAATTTCAAAAAAACAACACCACAGCACTGGCGCAGTTGTATTTGCAGTTTAACGAATACTTAAACGGTAATGCGTACGTTCAAAAACTTTTTGTTCCGTCTTGTAACATGTTTTGCGAACGAAAACTTTTTGAACAGGTCGGCGGATTTCCCAACATTCGGGCTTCCGAAGACACGTTGTTTTTTTTGCAGTTGCAAAGTAAAACCTCTGTTTATTTTGTCCCTCAGGCGAAGTGCCGGCATATCTTTCGAGAAGGGTGGGAGGGTTTTTTGCGCAATCAGTTTCTTTTAGGAAAATATGTCAGCATCTACCGACGGCAATACTACAAAAGTATTATTTATAAGGGCATTGTTCCGATTTTACTTTCACCGGCTTTTTTGACGATAAAGTTTTTACGTATTGTCGTTCGTATCATCGGTGCCGGATCGCCATATTTTTTTTCTTTCTTAAAATCAAGTCCCGTTTTTGTCATCGGATTTATCTGGTGGTCAGCGGGATTTATCTATGGGTTTATCGAGCCGGATGGAAATACTAAAAGTTAAATATCATAATATCAGTTTTAAAGAGGCCATTTCCGACGCTGTGCGCCTGATGGGGCAAGCGCGTAAATCCAATATCTTTTTTTTGAACTTGAATTGTTTGTCAAAGGCCGTTAAAGATAAAGAGTACGCTGCTATTCTTGCGGACACGACGCTTGTTTTGCCCGATGGAATTGGTTTGAAAGTTGCAACTTGGCTGTTCGGCGGACGGATGGTCGAAAATTGCAATGGCACAGATTTTTCGCCGGCTCTGATGAAAATAGCAGCAAAGCAAGGCTGTCCGATTTTCTTTCTCGGCGGCAAAGAGGGCGTTGCATTAAAAGCAGCCGAAAATGTCCGTAATTTTATTCCCGGCATTCAGATTGTTGCAACGCACAGCGGATATTTTGAGGATGACGAAGAAATTATTAAAAAGATCAATGAGTCGGGGGCGCAAATTTTATTTGTTGCCTTTGGTGCGCCAAAACAGGAAAAGTGGATTGCACATAATCGTCAAAAATTAAATCCGAAGCTTTGCTTGGGTGTTGGTGCTTTATTAGATTATATGTCAGGACAAAAACTGAGAGCTCCAAAGATCTTTCAGGCGCTTCATTTGGAATGGTTGTGGCGGATTTTTATTGATCCTAAGCGAATGTTCCGGCGCTATATTATTGATGGACTTGGCTTTATGTTTTATCTGATTTTTATGGCTTTCAAATCCCGCCTGAATACAAAATAAAAAATCCAGAAGGAAAAGGACAGCCACCTTTATTCCAACTCTAAGCGCCCAAACCTTTCAACAAGAAGCTTATCAAAAGATTGTTTCAAGTCCCTAGGGAGCATCGACGCTGCAATTCGTGAACGCAATATTTCTTTCTGTCCGGCAAACTTTACAAATCGTACCTTTTGTGGAATGCCAAGATAATCTGCCAGAATATCCATGTCGTTTCTTTTAATCCGGCCCTTTTTTCCATTAACGGTTAACGCTGACTCGCCGAGTTCTTCGGGGATCACGATTCTTGAGCAAACCAAATCGTAAGCAGGCGCAAGGCGCACAAAATTTTCTTCATTATAAATAATGGAATAATTTTTCAAATGCGCATCGCCGTTGCCGATAAGAAAATTAAACACAACACGTTCAAAAAAAAGCTGGACATCAAGCCCGGGAACCTCGGATGTTTGCTTAAGCCTGCGGCCAATCTCTTCGACAGAGCCGTTATATTTATCTTTTTTCTCAAGGATTTGTGAAAAATCTTCCTGATGGATTTTGAGCCGCCCCTGACGGTCAAAACGCTTGACCACATAGGCCAAACTCTTGTCTTTCAAATGCACCAAACAATGTCCCGGAACATCAATGCCTAAATCTTGAGCAAGCGTCATGCAAAGTTCTTCATTTTCCGGCAAGTTCGCAAATGCCTGCACCTGCGGTTTTAAAATATATTGTCCGCCTTCGCCAGTAATTTCTAAACACGGCTCATTGTCTTTATCAGCAAGACGCACGGATAGTTTTGGCTGGACGCCGGAAATGGACATTTTACCAACCATCTCTTGTGCTTTAAGAGATACACCAGCCAAAGTCAAATCAATAAAAGGTTCTTTATCAATGCCAAAAACTTTACGCCATGATGATTGTTGATTTTTCACTTTCGACCACCTTCTCGAACCGTAACCGCGCCAATTGTGTTTTCACCAGTCACAAGCAAAATCCCAAAATCATCAGCATGATCAATCTTTCTCGTTGCGCAAACGATATCCCGATACCAGCCTTCAGAATTAAGCCCTGCAAAAAATGAAAACAATATGGACGATTCAAAAGGTTCTGCCTGTAATGGCAAAGAAAGCGATATAGGTTTACCTGTTTTTAAAAAATCAGGAGCATACGTAAACTTAAAACCCGTATCCGTTTCTTCAAGAACACCGGCCAAATGGTCATGATAAAAAACATCGGCTTTGCGTTTATGATCTGCCATTGCGCACAACCTCAAGATGATGGCCTAAAAATTCAAGGACTTGATTGACCTTGTCCAGGCGCACTGTGGTTTTGCCCTGCTCGAGCTCTCTGACAAATCGTAGGCCAACACCAGCACGTTTAGCAAACTCGATCTGGTCGAGGCCTGCTTTTTTTCGAAGTTCCTGTATTTTTTTTCCAACGCTATTCATGGTTGCAATATACACCCTAAAGGGTATAAAAGCAAGGATTATTATTAAGAATAGGGGATTTCTGTAATACTAAGATTAAATGTGCACCCTATCGGGTATATTTAAAGGCTGGTGGAACCGATTACAAAAGATGACTTGAACCTTTTATTTTCCTTCCCCTTTTTGATGTGGGAGGTTAGGTGGGGGTGAACAACAATAAACCTTTTTTCTACCCTTGGGAACGAAGCAATCTCCGTCAAAGAAAATAAAGGATGTCAAAGAACTTCAAGCGACTTGGGGGATACTGAATTAAGTCTTGTGTCACCGGAATTATTCAAACGACTTAGGGAAACTGAATTAAGTCTTGTGTCACCAGAATTATTTCACCGGAATTATTGTGCCCACTTCAAAAATATTTCTAAAACCTCGTCGAGATTTAAAGGACCGCAGGCAGCATTAAAATTTTTGTTTTCGACTGAACAACGAATCCAATCATTCTCATCGCGATCTAATTTAACTGCCTCAAATAGAACATTTTCCTGCTTAGTTGAAATCAAATTAATCTTAACACTCCAGCCTGGATTATCGATTGTACCTATTTCTAATCCCTGCTGATGCTCCCATTCTCCATTGCAATTGCTAAAATACCAATTTTGAAGCTTTTTTAATGTTTCCATTTATTATCCTTTTTTAAGCTGTTCCTGGCGGTAATCCCGGACCTCCATATCTCCATTTACCTGGAACCCATCTCTGGGTCTTTGGGTTCCAATTGTAGTCTCTATAATGCCAATGTTCAGGCTCTTTTTTATCTGTTGCTTTGTCATAATGGGGCTTTGAGGGAGCTTTATCATATCTATACTCCGTCGAAGGTCTTGGAACAATTGGCTCATCATTTCCGCCCTTACCCGTCCTTTTTCCTATTCTACAAAAATTTTCTCCTGTTTCTTTCCCGCCTTCATACATTAATCTCAACCAAGGTGGGATTTCACCAAGAAATATAATCTCAAAAATCAACCCTTCCGGATCCACCAAATTCACCGGATCGCTTTCGACGTAACCGTAAAGATCGACGTCACCGCCAGCAAAGCCGATTGGATCTTTCGCCGTCCAGCGACCGGTGGCAGGATCGTAATCGCGAAAGCCAAAATGAACCAAACCAACATCACGATCATCTAATCCTCCGGCGAAGCCAAAGGGAACGGTGAATGTTGGGTTTGTATCGACGAGGATATTTCCAAACGAATCATAGTCGATGCGTTTGACGATTGCGCCCGTCGAGTCATACACCGCGCGAAGCGATGACCATCAGGGTCGAGCGGAGTGCCGAAAACAGGAGTTTTCGGCCGCAAAGATCCGACTTGGTCATACGTCAAATAATACGTCACACCCGCTTTAGTCATGACGTTGGGCATGCGGGCATCCGAATATTCGAAACGCATCAAAAGCGCACCCGTCCCGTCGTAAACCGCCAATAACCGTGTCAATCCCGCCCAGAGATATTTTTCGACAATCAAGCCGTTGACTTTTTTAGCTATTCGCCGGCCCAGCGGGTCATAAACGTACTCGATAGTCCGTCCGTCGGGCAAAGAGGCGTTGAGCAATTCACCAGAGGAAGAATAATTGTACGTTGTGACTAAAGCGCCGTCAGTCTTTTTGGACAAAAATCCGTCCGTATCATATTGATACGTCGCACTCCCGACACTAAGAAGCTGATCTTCGGCATTGTATGTCAAAGAGCGTCCGGCAATCCCGCGCAACGCTGTCATTGCGAGGAGCTCCGCAGGAGCGACGAAGCAATCTCCGTCAAGCTAACAAAGAAAATGTCAAAGAACTGGATGAATCAAACAAATAATTAAGTCTTATCTCATAGGAATTATTTAGTCTGAACCCGGTACATTTGGAAATGTTCTCTTTTCCTTAACTCTTTTCCTCTGAAATGTTCTCTTTTCCTCGTAATGATAAAGCGTCCTATAATCTTTCCAAGAATTCTTTCCTTCACAAACAACTATTAAACTTGATTGTAGCCCTAAACCTATAGCTTGGTTATTAAATAGTTCTCTTTGCATTCTCTCCCACAATACTTTTACATTACTGGTCTTATAACTAATATTTATATATTGGCGATCTTTTCCTCGATCAATTTTCATTTCTAATATTTGCTTTGTGTTAATAAATAATTCATAAAATAATGCCATAACTTTATTCTTATTTAATTTAGGCACTCGATGAAATTGAATTTGAATGCTTATAATCTTCATAATTCTCCTCTTAGCTTAGTTTTTGGGTGGCGGCCATGGACCTTTCCAACCCGGAGGTCTTTTCCCTCGGGGGTCTCGTCGTTCATCTCCTTTTTCTCCACCAAATGTATCAGTTTTCTTTCGCGTTTGTCCTTTTTCATGTTGATCTTTGGTACTAGGTCTTGCATTATCAGTATGTTCTTTATTATATTGCACTGGACAAAATCCTGATTGACTTGGTGCTTGCGGCCAATCCCAAGACGGCATATGCTCATAATAATACTTTAGAGCATAATAGCTTCCAACTCCTATACCAACAGCTGTCCAGAAAGCAAGATCATCCGCTATCAGTATTTCTCCCGTTGGATCAATAAAATTCACCGGATCGCTTTCGACGTAACCGTAAAGATCGACGTCTCCGCCAGCAAAGCCGATCGGGTCTTTCGCTGTCCAGCGACCGGTGGCAGGATCGTAATCGCGAAAGCCAAAATGGACCAAACCAACATCGCGATCATCCAACCCTCCAGCAAAGCCAAAAGGCACCGTGAATGTCGGATTTGTGTCGACTAGGATATTTCCAAACGAATCATAGTCGATGCGCTTGACGATTGCGCCCGTCGAGTCATACACCGCGCGAAGCGATGACCATCAGGGTCGAGCGGAGTGCCGAAAACAGGAGTTTTCGGCCGCAAAGATCCGACTTGGTCATACGTCAAATAATACGTCACACCCGCTTTAGTCATGACGTTGGGCATGCGGGCATCCGAATATTCGAAACGCATCAAAAGCGCACCCGCCCCGTCGTAAACCGTTAACAATCGTGTCAATCCCACCCAAAGATACTTTTCGACAATCAAGCCGTTGACTTTTTTTGCTATTCGCCGGCCTTGGGGGTCATAAACGTACTCGATCGTCCGTCCGTCGGGCAAAGAGGCGTTGAGCAATTCACCAGACGAAGAATAATTGTACGTTGTGACTAAAGCGCCGTCGGTCTTTTTGGACAAAAATCCATCCGCATCGTATTGATACGTCGCACTCCCAACATTAAGAAGCTGATCTTCAGCATTGTATGTCAAACTCCGTCCGGTAATGCCGCGCAAGGCTGCAATTGCGAGGAGCTCCGAAGGAGCGACGAAGTCCCACGGGGACTCACTTCGTTCGCAATCTCAGTCAAAGAAAATAAAAGGATGTCAAAGAACCAAAAACGATTCCGGGGACACTTCTGGTGCAACTTTATACAATGCAATGCTTTAGAAAGAAACGGTCCGACTTATTAGCGTGGCACTGGCAGTAACGCCTCCGGTTACGTTATTCATTGTGTCACCGGAATTATTTATTTTAATTTTTTTGAACCCATTCCAGGAATATCCCTAAAACCTCCTCAAGGTTTAAAGGTCCGCATGCAGCATTAAAAGTTTTGTTTTCAACCCAACAATGGATCCAGTCATTCTCATTTTTTTCTATTTCAATTCTTTTAAATACAATATTTTCCAACTTAGTCCCAAATAAGTTAATTTCGATTCTCCACCCCGGGTTATCAATTGTCCCAATCCTGATTCCGTGTTGATGTTCCCATTCTCCATCGCAATGGTTAAAGTACCAATTTTGAAATGCTTTTAATTTTTCCATAGTTATCCTTTTTAAGTTGTCCCAGGAGGCAATCCTGGCCCACCATATCTCCATTTACCTGGAACCCACCTTTGAGTCTTAGGATTCCAATTATATTCTCGATAATGCCAATGTTCTGGTTCATCTTGCTGAGTTACTTTGTCATAATGTGGGTCAGATGGAGCTTTATCATACCTATACTCCGTAGGAGGTCTTGGAACAGTTGGTTTAGTATTTCCACCTTTACCCGCCTCTTTTCCTATTTTGCAAAATTCTTCTCCTGTTCCCTTTCCGCCTTCGAGTGGAATTCTTAATATTGGCGGGAGATCATCACCTAGAAAGAAAATCTCCGTCCCCTCTGGATCCACCAAATTCACCGGATCGCTTTCGACATAACCATAAAGATCGACGTCTCCGCCAGCAAAGCCGATTGGATCTTTCGCCGTCCAGCGAC
>CAYNSM010000005.1:0-50801 GCA_964400065.1 uncultured Planctomycetales bacterium | reverse complement strand
TACCTTTTTGTGCGCGACGGATCGTCGCGCAATGGATTGTAATGCAAAATTTGGGATAAAGTTAAGGACGCTCTATGATATCGCTTGAACAGATTTTTAATGCGCGCATTTTGATTGTCGATGACCAGAAACTGCACTCTTTGTTTTTAAAAGAAATCTTGCAGAAGGAAGGTTATAAAAATGTGCTGTGTTTGATGGACCCGCTTAAAGCTCTCCCGACCTCAAAAGAATTCCAACCTGACTTGATCATTTTAGACCTCTTGATGCCGCAGCTAGACGGCTTTCAGGTGATGGAGCAATTGCATGGTTTTCGACTCGAGCATTATTTACCCATCCTCGCTATTTCGGCTGACAAAAGTTCTAACATCCGGTTGCGTGCTTTGCAGTCGGGCGCGACAGATTTTTTAAACAAGCCTTTTGAAAGTATTGAAATCATCGTCAAGATCCGCAACATGATCGAACTGCGCATTTTACATAATCAAATCGCCAGTCAAAATAAATTGCTTGAATTCAAAGTTAATGAACGGACCAAAGAACTCCGGTTTACGCAATATGATATTATTCGCCGTTTAGCGCAAGCGGCCGAGTTTCGTGACGGGGACACAGGGATTCATATTATTCGCATGAGCCAGTATGCGACACGCCTTGGGGCTGCGTTAGGTTTAAGTGAGAGTGAATGCGACCTTTTGCATCACGCCAGTCCTTTGCATGATGTCGGCAAAATCGGTATTCCCGACAGTATTTTGTTAAAGCCCGGAAAACTTAGTGCTGAAGAATTTGAAATCATGAAAACCCATACAACGATTGGCGCAAAGATTTTGGCCGGGTCCGATTCGCCGGTCATGAAGCTTGCCGAAGTTATCGCGCTGACGCATCATGAGCGCTGGGATGGCAAAGGATATCCGTATGCAATTAGCAGGGACGAAATTCCTTTTGTTGGGCAGATCTGTAGTGTTTGCGATGTTTTTGATGCTTTGACGTCAGAGCGGCCGTATAAAAAAGCGTGGAGCTTTGAGGACGCGGTTGCTGAAATCAAACGTATGAAAAATTTGAATTTTAACCCGGAAATTGTGGATCGTTTTTTTGAAATTTTACCGGATATTAAAAAGGTTTACGAAAAATATAAATAGGGGCAGTTAATTTTATTGTGTTCTTGCTTTTCTATGCGGGAAAAGAATGTTATATTATCAACACTGTTAACAAATGAAAGCGTTCTTTTGCGATGACAAACCCTGAATCAAAAGTTTTTTCCGCACAATTGCCCGTCCTTGATCTGTCTGAAGGGACAGAAATGCTCAACGATTTTTCGCGTGAGGCGCAGCGCCATTTGATTTCGGCGCGCAATTCGCTGCTTGTTCTTGAGTCTGTTCCGACGGATAAAGAATCCATCGAAAATGTTTTTAAAACATTCCACACGATTAAAGGTTTGGCCGATTTTTTAAAGCTGCATGATATTTTTTGGCTGACGGGCAAGGTTGAGATGATGCTCGACTTGATCCGCAAAGAAATTTTAACCTGTGAGCCGCAAACTGTCCATTTGATTGGGGAAGCCGTAAAAACTTTACAGAAACTGCTCGAGCTTCTTGATGAACAAATTGCCCACGATGGCAAACTGCGAAGTCCTTATCAGGACGTTGGCCCGCTTATTCAATTGATCCAAACGATGCTTGATACAAAACAAGGCGCAACGCCCGTCGCGCGATCAACTGTACGGATTTTGCCAAAAATTAATTTTGAACCTAATATGACGATCTTCCAAAAAATTGAAGATCTCACTAAAATTGCGCCCGAACATGTCAGTATTGAAAAGCCGCTTTTAAAGGAACTTTTAAATGAATTTCAGGAAGTCACCAGCGAATTAAAAGATGCTCAGGGAAAGCTCCACGAACGCCAGCGCGAATTGATTAAAGAGCGCGAGCTGGCCATCAAACTCACCCAGCAAGCCCAAACCGAAGCACGCAATAAGAGTGAATATTTAGCGAATATGTCTCATGAGATCAGGACGCTCATCAATGCGGTTTTGGGATTTGCATCGCTTTTGCGCGAAAGCCCGCTTTCGGATAAGCAACGCGATCATCTGCAAACCATCACCGTCAGCGGAAAAATGCTTTTGGAAATTGTTAATGATATTCTTGATTTTTCAAAGGTCGAAGCTGGAAAATTAAAGCTGGAAAATATTGAGTTTAATCTGGAACATATTACGGAAGAAGTTTTTAAAATTTTGCGCAGTCGTATAACAAATAAAGCAATTAATCTGTATTTAGTCATTAATAGCGACACGCCGCTTATGCTTTTAGGTGATCCGACGAGGACTAAACAGATTTTTATGAATCTTTTGGACAATGCCATTAAATTTACGGAAACCGGCGAATTGGGGATGACAATTTCAAGGGCCAATGATCTTTTGCAACGTGACGGCTCTGTTTGGATACGATTTGTTGTCAAGGACACAGGGATTGGAATTCCAGCTAATCGCATCCATTCGCTTTTTCAATCGTTTTCACAAGCGACAGACTCGACTGCCCGGGTTTATGGAGGAACAGGTTTAGGATTAGCTTTGTGCAAAACGTTTGTAGAAAAAATGGGCGGACATATCGACGTGGAGTCAATACTCGGCAAGGGAACAACGTTTACATTTTTGATTCCTTTTGGAATAGCTTCGCAAGGCAAAACATTTGAAAAACCACTTGTCAATCTTGTGCCTGATCAACTCCATGTTATGCTCGTAACTGCCCATGACAAAACTGCAGAAACGTTTATGACCAGCGCCAAAACCTTAAATGTCCAGACTGTTCACACAGCCAAAACAGCCAAGCAAGCGACCGAAGATTTGCTTAAATTAGAAGCTGATGGACAGAATTTGCCAAATTTGATTTTTATCGACACGATGTTGCCCGGTAAAGAAGCTTTTATGTTGGCCTATAAAGTCCGCCAGCAGGAACGTTACAATAAAATATATCTGGTCGCTTTAGCCAGTGATGGACGCATTGAGGTCAGTGACGATTATCAGCAGGCCGGGTTTACCTCTTCGATGATGAAGCCGATCATTCGCCAGGAATTAGCGCAAACCATTTCACGCGTTCTAGCACAAAAACCGACCGATCACCGCGTGATTGCTCCAAGTGTTTTACAAAAAATTTCGTGTGCCGGTGTTCATGTTCTTGTCGTTGAGGATAGTCTTCCTAATCAGGAACTTTTAAAAATCCATTTGGAAACACTGCAATGCGTCGCTGATTTTGCGCTCAACGGCAAAGAAGCCATTGAATTTTTGAAAACAAATAAATATGATATTTGTCTGATGGACTTGCAGATGCCGGTTATGGGAGGCATTGAAACATCGAAATTTATTCGCAGTGAATTAAAAAATCTTGTCCCGATCGTTGCTTTGACAGCGGCGGAAATCCAGGAAGAGCGTGAAAAATGTTTTACCGCCGGAATGAATGATTATTTAGCCAAACCTTTCGGAATTGATGAACTTAAGGAAATTATTATTAAATGTACAAAAATGTGAGAGCCTATGCCAAACACATCCAGTGGTGACAAAATCCTAGTTGTTGATGACTCTGATCTTGAGCGCGAACTTTTAATTGAAGTTCTCAAAGGGGCCGGAGTGCAAAATGAATTTTTACAAGCCCGTACCGGTGAGGAAGCCATTGAGCTTTTGGGGACGCGTTATAAGGAAATTGGGCTGATTTTGCTTGATTGGCAAATGCCGCAAATGTCGGGCATGGAATTTATGGAAGCGGTGATGAAAGTCCCTCCGGTTGCCAGTAAAATGATTGTCATGATTACAGCGTCGGGAACGGAAGAAAATAAAAAGAAAGCCAAGGGTGTTAACCCCAATTTGGCCGGGTATGTGGTCAAGCCTTATACGCCGGAATCACTTTTAGAGTCAATCCGGTCGCACGTAAAAGTAAAAAGTGTTTAAAGAAAAAGTGGCCTCTTATGGGAGCTAAAAATAAAGATTTAGAAAAATTTGCGAACTTGCTTATTAAGGGGATGGACGGCCTTTTTATGGAGCGAGGGGAGATTAAATTTAGCAAGCCACCCGAAAAAGTATTTGGTGCGATTATTGAATATAAGGGCAAAATGCAGGCTGATGGGATGGAAAAATTCAACAATGAAGCGGCTTATGTTTCGACGATTAATTATTATTTGAATGCCGTCGATATGGCCAAGAATAAAGCGGTTGGTGCGCTGATCGTTTATGTCGAACAAACTTATATGCCTAAACTGATGAAACTGCTCAAATATCCGCCGATTGATGATGAAAACGAAAACGCTCTTTTGGATTCCTGCGGAACGCTTTGCAATATTTTGGCGGGGCGTTTCAAATCTGAAATTGCATCCGCCGGATATATTGAGCTTGAGATGTCGCATTTTTTGACATTCCGTAACAGTGCCGTTCCGGGGGTTGATTTTTGTGCCAGTGAGTTTGACCTTTATACAATCAATTTTTTAATAGAGAATGAAAAACGCATGGTTATCGATATGAGTATGGGCATTGTCCCGACGAGAAAATAATATGATTTTAACTGCCCAACAGAATGCCGAAAGTTTAAAAATACCCAAGGATATTTATTTGCGTATTTTGACAAAAGCGGTTGAGCAAACACAAAAGGATATTAAAGATATCGAAGAGGCTTTGCCGTTCTCGGATTTTGAAAAAGTCCAGTCGATTTCTCATCGCTGGAAAGGTGATTATGACAATATGCGCATTACGTCTTTGGCGATGGTTGCCCGAGCTCTCAATCAGGAAGTGAAAGCCAGCCGCGACAAGGAAAAAATCATTGCATTTTTGACTCAATTTAAAAATATGTTTTTTGAATTAGAAACAGAGTTAAACAATATCATAAAAGCTTAAAGCGGAGATCTTATGCCCGACGAAAAAGGTGTCATTAACATCGATGTTAAACAAGTCAGTGAAGAGTTAAAGATCCGTCCCGAAATTTATTTAAAAATTACGGCAAGTTTTGTCAATAGTCTCTCGGGAAAACTCAAGATTTTGAGCGATGCATTGTCAACCAATGATCGGGACCAGATGCGCATGACTTTGCATGAAATCAAAGGCACCGCCGGAAATTTACGCCTGCGTAATCTAACGGCTGTTGAATCGGTTATGCATGATGCCGTTAAAGCCGGAGAACCACAGACACGATTGATGCAGCAATTTGAAGCGCTACGCCGGGAAAGTGAAAAATTGCAACTTTATTTTAATACTTTGGGAAGTCGAAATTAGCGAGATTTATCTGTTATTTTTCGGAGAATGTTATGAATAGAATTTTAGTTGTCGATGATAATTTTGAGAATCGAATGCTCTTGGCCGAAATTTTGCGGGAAATCGCGGTGTGTGATTTTGCAGCAACCGGCAAGGAAGCTATTGAAGCATATAACATGTCCACACAAAGACAGGAGCCGTATAGTTTGATTTTGTTGGATATTGAACTTCCCGAAGTCAACGGTTTGGAAATTTTGCACCGGATCCGCGAAAGTGAAAAATCCGCAGGCATTTCTTTGGGCGACGGCGTTCCAATTATTATCGTCACCGCTTATGAAAAACGTTTTGTCGAAGCTTTTAACAAAGGCTGTGACGATTATATTCTCAAACCGATTGATACCGACGTTCTCTTGTCAAAAATCGCTGCAATACTTGAAAAAAACGACGATGCGTAATGTCTATTTTTGCGTCAATAAATTCCTTCAATTTTCTTAAAACTCAATATATAATGCAAACCTTGTTGAAACTTTTACCTTAAGGAGTCCGTATGAGCGAAAATGCCAAGCTGACCATTGAAGGAAAAACATATGAGTTGCCGATCGTTGTTGGTACTGAAAATGAAAAAGCGATAGATATTTCAAGCTTAAGAAAAAATAGCGGATTTATTACACTCGATAACGGTTATGGAAATACTGGCTCCTGTAAGAGTGCTATCACTTTTCTCGACGGAGAACAGGGGATATTGCGATATCGTGGTATTCCCATTGAGCAAATGGCTGAGCTTTCTACTTTCGTTGAAACAAGTTATCTTCTAATTTACGGTGAACTTCCAACAAAAAAACAACTTGAAAAATTCTCAGAATCATTCACGCAAAATGCGCCGATTCATGAGGACATGAAAAAGTTTTTTGAAGGTTATCCACCTACTGGACATCCGATGGGAATTCTTTCGGCCATGGTTGTTTCTTTAGGGGCGTATTATCCTGAACTAACAAAACCTGAACCGACTTCTGAAGAAATTGATCTTGTGGCCGTCGAGCTTTTGGCCAAGGTACGGACGATTTGTGCGCATGCATACAAAAAATCGATCGGCCGGCCGTTTATTGATCCACGTGAAGATTTACAGTATATCCCTAATTTTTTACACATGATGTTTTCTTCACCGACGAAAGAATACAAGATCATTCCCGAAGTTGTCAGCGCGCTTCGCACCGTTCTTATTTTGCATGCTGACCATGAACAAAACTGTAGTACATCGACGGTGAGAATGGTCGGCAGCTCTCAAGCTAATCTTTTTGCGTCTGTGTCGGCTGGGATTTGTGCTTTGTGGGGCCCTCTGCATGGGGGAGCTAATCAGGAAGTTATCGACATGCTTGAAGAAATTTATAAAGACGGCGGAGACATCCATAAGTACATTAATAAAGCCAAAGATACAAAAGGGGCTTATCGTTTGATGGGTTTTGGCCATCGTGTTTACAAGAACTATGATCCGCGCGCTAAAATCATTAAAACGAGGGCGCATGAACTTTTAGGAAAACTCGGCATTCATGATCCGCTTTTGGACTTAGCGGTCAGACTCGAAGATGCGGTTTTAAAGGACGATTATTTTAAGGAACGAAAACTTTATCCGAATGTCGACTTTTATAGTGGAATTATTTATAAAGCCATTGGAATCCCGACAAAAATGTTTCCGGCGATGTTTGCCATAGGACGAATGCCCGGCTGGATTGCCAATTGGAAAGAAATGATCGAGAGTCCGGACACGCGCATTGGACGACCCCGGCAAATTTATACCGGACAAAAAACTCGTCCGTATATTCCTATTGATGATCGCATATAACTGTTTTTAATGAAGGAGGTTTTAGAGTGATTCGTTTTCAACCTGCTGCAAAATTTGATCAATCTGCGACGATTATTTTCTTGGAAAAAGGACAGGTTTCAAAAAGAAATTTTAGTTCTGTCACGAATACCGCTGTTTTGGAAGCTGTCAAATCAGTCGCAGATGCCGGACAATTTCATGGCAATGATAAGGAAATCTTTCCACTTGTGTTAAATAAAAAGTTGATTTTGCTTGTCGGCACGGGGGAGGCTCAAAAGAATAATTTGACTGCTCTGCGCGCTAGTGTTCGTCAAGCCGTTTTGTCGTCGTATCTTAAAAAATCCAATCTGATAGAAATCGTTGTGCAAAACAAAGAAGACGATTATATTATCGCGATCATTGAAGGCATTTTGATTGGGGCTTACTCATGGGACAAATACCGTAATTTGACCGAAGAAACGCTCCGGCCCATTGAGAAGAATTACGTCATTTCCACAGCTACTAAACGCGAATATGAAGATGCGATTTTGACATGCCAAGGTGTGACTTTGACCCGCAATCTTGTCAATGATAACGCAGATACGGTTGATTCCGAGTTTTTGGAAACAACGATTCTTGCCTTGATTCGCGGCAAAAAAAACATTTCGCTGGAAGTTTTAAACGCTAAAGAATTAAAAGCCAAGGGACTTAATTTGCATTTGGCTGTTAATCAGGGAAGTCCCAAGCAGCCGAAGCTTATCATTGTCAAATACTCGGGTGCGGCTAAAAGCAGGGGATATACCGCCCTTGTCGGCAAGGGAATTACTTTCGATACCGGCGGGTTGAATTTAAAGCCAACCGGCCATATGGAGACAATGCGTTCGGACATGAGCGGGGCGGCGGCTGTTATTGGAACGCTTAAAAATGTTTTGGCGCTTAACTTAAAAGCTAACATTATTTTTGCGGTTGCGATTGCGGAAAACTGTATTGGCTCGTGCGCTTTTAAGCCGGGCGATGTTTTTCGCGGGTATAATGGCAAAACCGTCGAGATCCTTAACACGGACGCGGAAGGGCGCTTGGTTTTGGCGGATGCGCTTGCGTATGTTGAAAAGAACTACAAACCCAGTCGGTTTATTGATCTGGCAACCTTGACGGGTGCGTGCGTCATTGCATTGGGCTATGATTATTCAGGGTTGGTTTCCAACGACGATGATTTTGCCAACGAGGTTGCACAAATTTCTACGCAAACCGATGACCGTGCGTGGCGTTTGCCGTCGTACTGTGAAATCAAAGATTATGTTAAATCTGAAATTGCGGATTTAAAAAACGTCGGGCTTCCCAAAGGCGCGGGTGGAGCGATTACCGCCGCAGAATTCTTACGGAATTTTGTTAATGACACGCCGTGGGTACACTTAGACATTGCCGGAACCGCTTTTGTCGACGGAAAAGGCCGGCATTATTATGGCCATGGGGCTACCGGAGCGGGGGTCAGATTATTAACTGCATTCTTAAAACATAAGGGTTAGATTTATGTCACACAGAATTGAGACAGATAGTTTTGGCGAAATCAATGTGCCTGCAGATAAATACTGGGGTGCGCAAACCCAGCGATCGTTTAAGAATTTTGAAATTGGGACTGAAAAAATGCCCTCAGAACTTATCAAAGCGTTTGCGATTTTGAAAAAAGCTGCAGCTTTGGTTAATTGTGATCTGGGTCTTTTGCCACTAGAGAAAGCTAAACTTATTTCGACTGCCGCTGATGAAATTATCAGTGGTAAACTTGCTGATCATTTTCCTCTTGTTGTTTGGCAAACCGGCAGCGGAACGCAGTCGAACATGAATGTCAATGAAGTTATTTCTAATCGTGCCATTGAGTTATCTGGTGGAGTTATGGGCTCCAAAAAACCGGTGCATCCCAATGACGATGTCAACAAGTCCCAAAGTTCTAATGATACTTTCCCGACGGCGATGCATATTGCGGCGGTTGAAGCCGTTTATAGCCAATTGCTTCCTGCCGTTTGTATACTGCGCGATGCACTGCAAGTAAAATCGACTGAATTTGCCGATATTGTCAAAATCGGACGTACGCATTTGATGGATGCGGTCCCTTTGACTTTGGGGCAAGAATTTTCTGGTTATGTTCAACAATTAACTTACGCGCTTGTGCGTATTGAAAACACTTTGCCGCGCTTACACGAATTAGCCTTAGGCGGCACTGCGGTTGGGACGGGAATCAATACGCATCCGCAGTTTGCCGAAAAGTCAGCTCAAAAAATTGCTCAGTTGACGGGCCGCAAGTTTGTTACAGCGCCCAATAAATTCGAAGCCTTAGCGGCGCACGATACGCTCGTCGAGTTAAGCGGTGCTTTAAAAACTTTAGCTGTTGCGCTGTTTAAAATTGCCAATGACATTCGTTGGTTAGGTTCCGGCCCGCGGGCTGGAATCGGAGAGCTTAGGCTTCCTGAAAATGAACCGGGCAGTTCGATTATGCCGGGCAAGGTCAACCCGACGCAATGTGAAGCGATGACCATGGTTTGTGTTCAAGTGATGGGAAATGATGCCGCGATCACGTTTGCCGGGGCGAGTGGAAACTTTGAGCTCAATGTTTATAAGCCGGTCATCATTTATAATATTTTACAGTCTATCCGTTTGTTGTCGGATGCTTGTCGTAGTTTTAAGGATCATTGTGTCGTGGGTATAGAAGCGGATGTGGACAACATTAAAAATCATGTGCAAAATTCGCTGATGCTTGTCACAGCGCTTAATCCGCATATCGGGTATGACAAGGCCGCAAAGGTTGCCAAAAAGGCTTATACAGAAAAGTCAACCTTAAAGCAAGCTATTGTCGCTCTAGGCTTTATGTCTGCTGAGGATTTTGATAAATTTGTAAAGCCCGAAGATATGATTAAGCCCGGATTGTAGGTAATTTCTGGCTTTTGTCGTTTCCCTTGACGAAAGTGTGATTAGCATATATGCTTTAAACATCTGATTTCAATAAAGTTAGTTACAAAAAATATTATGGTCAAACAAATCCTCGAAGATCGTCGTCAAGCTATCCGCGCCCAGCGGATTTTAAGCATTCAATATCGGGTCGTTTCGAGCAAATCCCGCAGCATTGATAAGCATTGGCATTTGTCAACAACGCATGATATGAGTGCCACGGGCTTGTCGTTTTTGTCGGACATTGTTTATCGTATCGATGATGTTTTGGAACTTCACGTTGTGATGTCCGGCGTTTTAGATGTTTTTAAAGGTTATGGGCAGGTTGTTCGAATTGACAAGAAAGACACTGGTTCATTTTGTTTTGTTGCCGTCAAATTTGTCCAGTCTCCGCGCGCAGTGCCACGGCCGCGTCGATCAAAAGCATCTGCGGTAAAATCGCCAAAGCGCTTTAAGAAATAAAAAGATAGTTTTAAAGACATAAAAAAACCTGTACGAATTAAGTACAGGTTTTTTTATTGATGAAATGAATTTTTACTTTTCAGACTTAAACTCAGCGACTAAGCCTTGGACGCTTTGTTTGGCATCGCCAAAAAGCATACGGGTATTTTCGAAATAAAACAACTCGTTTTCAATCCCTGCAAAACCGGTGGCCATCGAACGCTTGAGCACGAATACAGTCTTGGCTTTGTCGGCATTGATAATCGGCATGCCATAAATTGGGCTTGATTTGTCATGACGGGCGGCAGGATTGACGACGTCATTAGCGCCAATAATGATTGCGACATCGACGGTATCCATCAGAGGATTGATAGCGTCCATTTCCAAAAGTTGATCGTAGGGTATATTCGCTTCCGCCAAAAGAACATTCATGTGTCCCGGCATACGTCCGGCGACCGGGTGAATCGCAAATTTGACATCGCAGCCGTTTTCTTCGAGCGCTTTGCTTAATTCATGGACGGCATGTTGGGCTTGCGCAACAGCCAATCCATAGCCTGGAACGATCACAACCGACTTGGCAGCTTCCAAAATCAGGTACGCATCTTCAATTGAAATAGGACTGACATCCTTTTTAGCCCCACCGGCTGATTTTTTTACAGCCGCGCCAAACCCGCCAAAAAGGACATTGGCTAGCGATCGATTCATCGCTTTGCACATAATAATACTTAAAATAACTCCGTTGGCTCCAACTAAAGCGCCGACAACGATCAAAAGCGTATTGTGAATAACAAAGCCCGTTGTGCAGGCAACAAGCCCGGAATAACTGTTAAGAACCGAAATAACGACGGGCATATCAGCTCCGCCTATGGGGATAACCAAAAGAATTCCTAATAACAGGGAAAGACTAAAAATCACGAGAAAAAGCGGATAATTGAGGGGATTTAAAATAAAGGCAACTGCGCAGCCTAAAACAGCAAGCAAAACAAAAATATTTAACCAGCGCTGGCCGTTAAAAAGGATCGGGCGGCCGGGCAATTTTTCGCTGAGTTTACCCCACGCAATAATGCTTCCGGTAAAAGTAATGCCGCCGATAAGGATAGATAGAAAAAGCGCAACCGTCGTCAAAAGATCTCCGACCGGAGGGTGGACATGATACGCTGACCAGTCAACAAAAACGCTGGCCAAGCCGCCGCAGCCGTGCAAAAGAGCGACCATCTCCGGCATCTGCGTCATAGCGGCACGAAATGCAACAAAAACACCGGCCGTGCTTCCAATAACAATTCCTAAAAGAATCCATTGAAAAGAAATAATTTCTTTGCTCAACAGTGTTACAAGAACGGCCAAAAGCATGCCAGCGGCAGACAATAAGTTTCCACGGCGGGCAGTAACGGGTGAACCCAAAAATTTTAGACCAAAGGCAAAAAGAATGGAGCTGACAATATAAGCGAGATTAATAAAATTATCGATACTCATTTGGCGTCCTTTTTCTTAAACATTTTTAACATGCGTTCTGTTACCAAATATCCACCAACAACGTTAAAGCTAGCTAATGCGACAGCCGCTGTGCCTAAAAACGTCGTAACCCAACTATCGATCCCCAGTCCCGCTGCAACCAGCGCACCAACTAAAGTAATGCCCGAAATCGCATTGGCTTCCGACATAAGAGGTGTGTGCAAAAGCGGTGGTACTTTTGTGATCAGGGCAAAGCCCAAAAAAACGGACAAGGCGAGAATAAAAAATAAATAGATTGAGACATCCATGAAGAGCTCCTTACTTTAGATTTTTGACTGTTTCATTGACGATTTGCCCCTGATGCGTGATCAGACAACCTTTAAGGATTTCGTCAGCGGGATTAAGAACAAAAGTTTTTGTCTCTTTATCCCAATAATGTTCGAGTAAATTGACCAAGTTGCTCGAATACATTTGGCTGGCATGGACAGCGATCCGGCCGGGGAGATTAGCGAGTCCCAAAATACGTACGCCGTTAACTTCAACTTCTTTGTCAAGCTGTGAACCTTCAACGTTGCCGCCACTTTCAACGGCCATGTCCACAATAATGCTGCCTGACTTCATCTGGCTGACCATTTCCTTTGTAATGACGATGGGCGCTTTGCGGCCAAAAAGCTGTGCTGTGGTAATGACGACGTCGGATTGTGAACAAACCTTTGCCATCGCTTGACGCTGTTTTTCCAATTGTTCAGGTGTTAGAGCTTTAGCGTAACCGTCTTTGGTTTGTCCGGTTTCGCCTAAATCCACTTCCACGAATTTGGCACCCAACGATTGGACTTGTTCCTTAACAACAGGACGTGTGTCAAACGCTTCGACGCGGGCGCCCAAGCGCTTGGCGGTGGCAATCGCCTGCAAACCTGCGACACCGGCACCGATAACAAAAACACGGGCGGGTGTAATTGTCCCCGCAGGCGTCATCATCATCGGGAAAATTTTATTGCTTCGCTCGGCGGCTAAAATGACCGCGGCATAGCCGGCTAAATTTGCTTGCGAGCTTAAGGCATCCATTTTTTGGGCAATCGTCGAGCGGGGAATCATTTCCATGCTGATGGCACTAACGCCCTGATCAGCAAAAGCCTTGATCAGTTCTTTTTCATTAAACGGGTCAAGAAAACTGATATGAATGGAGCCTTTTTTTAACAGGGAAATTTCTTGTAAGTTAGGCTTGCGAATGCGAAGAACAATGTCGCTCGTCGATAAAACTTGTTTGTGGTCGGCTAATTGCGCACCGGCTTTGGTATAATCTGCATCTGTCAGTTGAATGCCGCAGCCAAGACTTTTTTCAACCGTAATCTGCGCGCCTTTTTTGATCAAGCGGTCAACTGACGCAGGGATTAGCGCAGTACGTTTTTCAGAACTTAAATTCTCAAGTGGGACACCGATTTGCATGAAAAACTCCCAATGTTATTTTGTGGTTTGTTATACTTACCGATTTGAAAGATCCTTTTTGGGCTCAATTGTTTGGCGCCTCTATGGCGCAATTCGCCATAAAAAGGACTTTCAAATCGGATTAATAGCACATTGTGTAACTTGTTTTAATTATTCTGTAATAGAGTACCAAACTGTTTTCTAAAGTCAACGAATCTTTAATGGTTTTTGCGATAAAAACAACAGCTTGACAGCAAAAAGTCACAAGATATAGTAAGAAAACATTTGAGTAATAAAGATAGTGTAAAAAGTTTTATGAGGAATATGTTTGGATAGGGTTGATGTTATGAAGTTTTTTGTGAATAATTTTGGGGTTGGGTTTTTGTTTCCCCTCTTTTTTAAAGAGGGGATTAAGGGGAGTTAAAGGGTCGGTGAATACAGTGGTAATTTTTATTGATCTTGTCTGAGAGGTTAGCGGTATTCGAGTGTTTTTTTGGGGGGGGGAGATAAGTAGATTATAAATTTTAGGAGATCGTATGAGTTTTATTTTAGGGAATAAAGATCGGCCGTTGCGTGTTGCCATCGTCGGCAGCGGGCCTAGCGGTTTTTATGCGCTGGACGCTTTGCTAAGAGCAAAATTGACTCTTAAAGTGGATGTATTTGACCGTTTACCGGCTCCTTTTGGATTGGTGCGCTATGGAGTGGCCCCCGATCATCCAAAAATAAAAGATGTCATACGGATTTATGAAAAAATGGCACAGGATAAAAAGTTTTCATTTTTTGGAAACGTTAACGTCGGGCGTGATGTTTGCGTCAGTGATCTGCAAAAGTTTTATGACTGTATTATTTTTGCCTGTGGGGCTGAGAATGAACGGCATTTAGGAATTCCTAACGAAACCTATTTCGGTAGTCATACCGCAACCGAATTTGTCGGCTGGTACAATGGCCATCCAGAATATCAAAATCGGCGTTTTGACTTTTCGCACTCGACAGCTCTGATCGTCGGCATGGGAAATGTCGCCATGGACGTAGCACGCATACTTTGCAAAACTGTTGATGAACTTCAAAAAACAGACATTACCAGCCACGCGCTGGAGGTTCTTTCCTTAAGTCGTGTCAAAGAAATCCATGTCATTGGGCGTCGGGGACCTGTACAGGCGGCTTTTACGCCGGCAGTCATTCGAGAATTTGCCGATCTTGCCGATTGTGACGTTGTGATGGATCCAAAATATTTAGAAATTAATTCTTCTAGTCAGCAGGAGCTTGAGGATATCGAGTTTCCAACCCGCAAAAAGAATTTTGAAATTCTTAGGAAATATTCAAATTTGAAAAATACCGGTAAAGCCAAAAATTTGATTTTTCATTTTTTAAAAAGCCCGATTGCCGTTGAGGGTGCCGGCCGGCTTGAAAAGTTGGTTCTTGAACAAAACCAGTTAATTGGTAAAGCTGGTCATCAGAGCGTGCGTGGTTTAGGAAATCTTGAGGAAATCGAGTGCGGGATTATGTTTCGCAGTGTCGGTTATTGGGGAGTCCCGATTAAGGGCCTGCCCTTTGACAGAGAAGAAGGTATTTTTCCCAATCAGGCCGGGCGACTGGTGGATAATGGTAAAGTTCTGCTCGGTATGTATGCCGTCGGTTGGATCAAGCGCGGGGCCACGGGAATTATTGGGACCAACAAGCCTGATAGTGAAGAGACGGTTAATAATCTTTTGGCTGACATTAAAAATCTTAAAGGGTGTGAGTATCCGCATCAAGAACAGTTTGAAGAATTCCTAAAACAAAAAAAAATCCGCTTCGTTAATTATCAGGACTGGGAAAAGATCAATGCCGCAGAAATCAAACGCGGCGAATTTGTCGGTAAGCCGCGGGAAAAATTTACGACAATTAGCGAAATGCTCGCCTGCGTGGGGAAGTAAGTAGCGGTTCCTCCCAAAATTCTTTATAAAACATCAATAACGGGTCCTGCCCCTGCGGCACCCTACCGTCCTCGCAAGCTGCGGGCGGCAGGGTACCCGCCTACGGGTCACCCGTTCAGAAATTTTTTTGAAGAATTTTGGAAAGACTTTTAACTTATAATGCAGTCCGTATTAAACGGCTTATCCATTAAAGCTGTCGTCGCAGGATTTGCTTTCAAATGCGCAATAATTGCGTCCGCCCCGATACGTCGATGAAACTCTCCTAAACCCTCACCGGATTTAGCATTGGCTTTATAAAATTTAAATAACGTATCAATAACCACGACGACATCTTCGCGTGGGATCGAACGCAGATACAGATCTTCGCCATTCGAGGCAATCAAAGGCTGTCCCTGAAATTTGGCGGTTTCATCGCCAAACAGTTTAAACATATAACGGTCTAAGCCGGAACCAACCAAACCGATTGTTTTGGTCGCGGGACGAAAACATTGACGTTCACAGCCTGTTACCCCAATCGATTCGGCCATATCGCCCCAGCCGAGTTTTTCTAGTTCGTCAATGAGCTCAGGTTCAAAACGTTCTGAATCGGTGTACGTCAAACGGCACGTGTCGCGCCCGACGCAAGCGCCGGAGAGAGTGCGAAGTTTGGAATACGCTTTGCCGTTTCGTTCTCCATAATGATATTTTTTTAAATTGGCTTCAAAATCTTTTTTGCTCTCGACGGGAATGTTGGTGAACAAAAGGTCCTGATTGGGCGTAACCATAAGTTCAATCGGATATTTGTTCATCAGGTCGCGAATCATGGTTTTAAGTTTACCGTTGGGACTGGCGTCCGAAATGCGGCCGGTTTCAATAAAAGCGCCGTAGGTCAAAAGCCCATTGTCAGGCTGTGTGTGCCAGCCAAAATGCAAATGGCGAGGCCCATAATCATGATTCGGGTTTGGATCGCCCAGCGGAAAGTCGAGCAATTTTTGAACTTGTTCTCGATACCACGCCATGCCCATTTTTTTGATAACAAATTTCAAACGCGCCCAAACGCGGTTTTGCCGATCGCCCCATTCTTGATGGACCTTGACGACGGCGTCCATGGTTTTTAAAAGTTGCGACTCGGTAACGATACACAAAGGTTGTGCAAGTGTGGCAAGGCTCGGCTTACCGTTTCTTTCGCCCTGTCCGCCTCCGACATAAATTTGGAACTTCGTGACTTTATCGTTTTCGACAATCGGGGCCACACCCATATCATTGGTCAGAAGCTCGACGCAATTGTCAGGGAGGAATTTTCCGGATTTTTCGTCGCGATAAACAGAAGAGAAACCGATCTTGAATTTGCGATTTAAAATATTGGGCCCATACGCAAAAGATTCTTCGGGTTTGCGCATATAGTTGGGGTCGATGGCAAAAATTTCCATAAACGGGGCCAAGGGAAGCTGAAAATAATCGGCAATTTTTTGCGACCACTTCGTCGCGTCAAAAATATCCGAGTGATGCCCCAGCGGGCAAGCCATGACATTGCGGGTATTGTCGCCACAGCCATTAATACTTTTCATATCGTGCTCGGCTAAGGTCTTGACGATATTGAGCACCCCGGGCTTTTTGACCCAGTGAAACTGGATATTTTGACGTGTCGTCAGCCGCAGGGAAGAGATCCCTTGTGGATCGCGGGCATATTTTTCGGAAAGCTCGTCGAAAAGTTGCCATTGTTTGCGGTTAATCGGTCCGCCGCCGGGAATCCCGACGCGAATCAAATACATCCAGTCTTTTTCAGTGCCGGTTTGTGCGCGGTTAAATTCCAAATAAATGCCGCAGGACTTGGCGAGTGCTTCGGCTTCCCATGAAAGATCCGGCTTTTCAAAATCGCGAAATTCTTCCTTTAATGTTCCGCGCAGGCCATTGGAGGCGAGCTTGTTTTTTTCTTCGGGCGAAAAATCTTTAGGGTCAGTATGTAAATTCGGTGTGAATGGTTTTTTCATGATTTTATCTTTCTGTTATTTTATTTTGCGGTATTATAACCTATCGAGATTTAGTGTCAATCGTCAAAATTTTACAAAAAATTGTTGGAAGGAAAAATATCTTATGCGTCTTTTAAGTTGGAACGTCAACGGCATTAGGGCTGGCGAAAAAAAAGGTTTCTTAAACTGGCTGGCTCAAGAATCACCCGAAATTCTCTGCCTGCAAGAAACCAAATGTCATCCTTCCCAACTTGGTGAAAATTTACTCAAGCCCGACGGGTATAAAACATTTTGGTCAGCCGCCGAAAAAAGCGGCTACAGCGGGGTAGCGGTTTATTCAAAAAAAGAACCTCGGGTCGTCGAAGACGGCATTGGCGTCAAAGAGTTTGACACTGAAGGCCGGACACTGATGCTCGAGTACGATGACTTTGTGCTTTTTAATATTTATTTTCCAAACGGCGGGGCCGGCAATAAGCGTGTGCCGTTTAAGATGGCGTTTTATGATGCGTTTCTGAGTCGTGTTGAAAAATTGCGCAAAGCGGGGAAGAAAATTATTATTTGCGGCGATGTCAATACGGCCCATGAAGAGATTGATTTAGCTCGGCCTAAAGAAAATCAAAAGAACACCGGCTTTTTGCCAGAGGAACGTGCGTGGGTAACAAAATTTTTGAAACACGGTTACGTAGACACGTTTCGGCATTTTAAAAAGGACGGCGGGCATTATAGCTGGTGGGATTATAAGACCGGTGCTAGGGCGCGAAATGTCGGCTGGCGCATTGATTATTTTTTTGTGAGTGAAAATTTAGTTCCACAGCTTAAGAGTGCGTTTATATTAAGTGAAGTCTTAGGCTCCGACCATTGTCCAGTGGGAATTGCGTTGCGTTAACTCCCCTAACCCCTCTTTAAAAAAGAGGGGAATGTGTAAAAGTAGATAAGCATATATTTATAAGTGTTTTTTTGTTGCACGTTAGTTAAGAATGGAATAGTTGAGAGTATATTTGCAATTTGTTTCCCCCTCTTTGGTTAAAGAGGGGGCGAGGGGGAGTTCAGAGTTTAATATTATGAAAAAATTCTTTATCATTCTTTTGCTTTTCCTATTTCTCACCGCCCCCGCGTTTGCTAATAATCTCGTCATTAGCAACGTCACGATCGAAGACCGAAATGCGTCAGCTAACACCATGGTCGTGCAGTTTAATATTAGTTGGGACCATAGCTGGCGAAAACCGGACGGCCGTCATGACGCGGCGTGGGTCTTCGTCAAACTTTACCAAAACTCTACTGCCCCGTGGATTCACGGCAAGCTTTACACAGCCGGAACTAATCCAGCCGGCACATCGTCTGGAACAAATTCAGATTTAAAGATCGTTGTGCCGTCAGACAAAATCGGCGCGTTTATTTCACGTACAGCGACGGGCAGTGGAACGTTTTCGTCCCAAAAAGTGCGTTTGGTCGTCGATTATGGCAGTAGTGGAATTGCCGACACGGACACGGTTGTAGCCCGCGTCTTTGGCGCTGAAATGGTCTATGTCCCCGAAGGACCATTTTACATCGGCGGCGAAACGCATGAGCTTAACGAAGCCGTTGGTGCGATGTATGTGGGTGTGGGTACGGATGTTTTCGTTTCTGTCTTTGATTCCACCCAAACTTTCCAATGGTCCAAACGTTTGGGAGGGGCGAGTACTGATACCGGTTACGGTATAACTACGGACAGTGTCAATAATATTCTTGTAGTGGGACAGGTTGCTTCTAGCGGGGATTTAAACGGGGATGGGGACAGCGCTGATACAAATGAAGCGACTGGTGGGGTCTATGGATCGGGTGATGCGTTTATTTCTATTTTTAATTCGGCTGGCACTTTTCAATGGTCCAAACGTTTTGGGGGGGCGGCCCTAGCAGATGCTGGCCTCGCTATAACTACGGATAGTAACAATAATGTTTTCGTGGGGGGAAAGGTTCAAAATGATGCTGATTTAAATGGCGATGGGGATACCGCAGATACGAATGAAGCAACCGGTGGGGTGCATGGAACTGTTGATGTGTTTATTTCTGTTTTTAATTCAGCCGGCACTTTTCAGTGGTCCAAGCGTTTGGGGGGACTGAGTGATGATATTCTTTATGCTATAACTACGGATAGCGTCAATAGTGTTCTTGTAGTGGGACAGGTTAACGGTAACGCGGATTTAAACGGGGACGGTGATACGGTAGATACGAATGAAGCAACCGGCGGAGTGTATTCATCTTATGATGCGTTTATTTCTATTTTTAATTCGGCTGGTACTTTTCAATGGTCTGAGCGTTTGGGTGGGACGACTACCGATTATCTCAATGCTATAACTACGGATAGTGTTAATAATGTCTTGGTGGCCGGCTATGTTGACGGTAAAGCGGATTTAAACGGTGATGGTGATACGGCTGATACGAGTGAAAGCACCGGCGGGGTGTATGGGAGCTATGATGCGTTTATTTCCGTTTTTAATTCAGCCGGCACTTTTCAGTGGTCCAAGCGTTTGGGTGGGTCAGGTAGCGATGCAGGCAACGATATACTTACGGATAGTGTCAATAATGTTTTTGTTACGGGTTATATTGAGGGTAACGCGGATTTAAACGGGGACGGAGATACGGCAGATACGAATGAAGCAACTGGCGGGGTGCATTCATCTACTGATGCGTTTATTTCTGTTTTTAATTCGGCTGGGACTTTTCAGTGGTCCAAGCGTTTGGGTGGGACAGATGTCGACTCGATTCATGGTGTAATTATGGACAATGTTAATAACATTCTTGTCACGGGAGGTGTCCGGGGGAACGTGGATTTCAATGGCGACGGGGATACTTCGGATACGAATGAAGCTACGAGTGCGGTGTACGAAAGCAGTGATGCATTTCTATCGGTTTTTAATTCGGTTGGGACATTTCAATGGTCTAAGCGTTTTGGGGGAACAAATTTTGATTATGGATATGATATAGCGACAGATAGCGGGAATAATGTTATTACAATTGGATATGTTAACGGCAACGCGGACTTAAACGGCGATGCGGCGGTTACAGCGTCGTATGCTTTTTATAAAAATGGTTATGAAGACACCGCGCCGCAAATTACAACAACAGCGACGAGTATAAGCGTAGACACCAATAGCAATGATGATATTGACACTTCAGCTATTGCAGTCACCGGCTTGGCGGGCATCAATGGCAATACGTCATGGCCCAACGGTTATTCGGCTTTCTACATGATGAAATACGAAATTTCGCAAGGCCAATACGTGGATTTCCTTAATACACTTTCCCGCGTCCAACAAGGCAACCGCGTGGGAGCCACGGTCAGCGGCAATACCATTGCCAATTATTATGTGATGAGTAATGGCACATCCGTCAGCGCTCGCAACGGCATTCGCGCGCCAGCGTCGGGCAATGGGACCAGTCCTACAGCTATTGTTTTTGGAAATGACTTTAATGCTAACGGCACTTTTAACGAAACGGATGACGGGCAAAATATTGCGTTAAATTGGACGAATTGGCCGGATTTGGTCGCTTACGCCGATTGGGCAGGACTCAGACCCATGACAGAGTTGGAATACGAAAAATCTTGTCGTGGACCTAATGATGCAATATATGGCGAAAAAGCGTGGGGTGGCGATGTAACCGCCCAAACCTCGACGATCACCCAAGCGACTTCGATTGTGAGCTCTGGCCGCGGTGGGGAAACAGCTGGCAATGCGGGTGCGGGACTTGCCGTTTATAATAATCACGCCAGTGTTGTGGGTCCATTGCGTGCGGGTTTTGCGGCGACGAATGCAACGAATCGAATTTCAGCCGGTGCTGGATATTATGGGGCTATGGAATTATCCGGCAATGCTTCAGAACGTGCGGTCACTTTAGGTAACACGACAGGACGTGCTTTTACAGGAACACATGGAGACGGAACATTGACTTCGACGGCTAGTTATGAAGGCAATGCGACCAACAATGACTGGCCTGGCATAAACGCAACCACTGCGCGCGGAGTGACAGCGGCTACCGGCGGCGGTTGGCGTGGCGGAAGTTGGTATGATGGGGCGAGCAATTTGTTTTTGACAAACCGCACGGTAGCCACCGGTGGCGCGGCAACACGCGACAATATCAGCGGCGGGCGTTGTGTGAGAACGGCACCGTAAAAAAGAGGATGGACGTTGGACGCTGGTAGCTGGACGTTGGTAATTTGTAAAAAATGATTTAACTGTAGTGAACGGTTTGAAACCGTTCGCTATAGTTAAAAATAGGTTTTTTGTGGATTCCCGCTTTCGCGGGAATGACAAAAGAAGTAGTGTCATCCCTGCGAAAGCAGGGATCCAAAGAAAAGAATTTATTAAGAACGAGATTGAGAAAGAATGGACATTGATTCTCTACAATATTTTGCGAAGCAATGCGCCGAGTTTATCAAAAAAGCCAAGCGCATCGTTGTTCTCTCCGGCGCTGGCATTTCAACAAATGCCGGAATTCCCGACTTTCGCGGGCCCCGTGGACTTTATGTCACCAAACAGTACAATGCCGAAAAAGTTTTTGACATCGATTACTTTGCCCGCGACCCAAAACCTTTTTATGAGTTTGCCCGTGACTTTATCCAGTTAGAAGAACAGATCAAACCAACAATTACACATAAATTTTTTGCGGAATTAGAAAAATCAGGAAAAGCCGTCAGCATCATAACGCAAAACATTGACTCTCTGCATCAGAAGGCAGGTTCCAAAAATGTTTATGAACTGCACGGCAGTTTTGAAAAAAGTTTTTGTCGCGACTGTCAAAAAATGTTTTCGTTTCTCGAATTAAAAGAAAAAATTCAAACGCAGGTTGTGCCGATCTGCGAGTGCGGGGGAGTTTTAAAGCCGGCAATTGTTTTTTTTGGTGAAGACGTTCAATATTTTAATGCAGCCGTTGAACTTGCCAAAGAATCCGATCTTTTTTTTGTTGTCGGGACAAGTTGCGTTGTCCATCCGGCGGCACAAATCCCGACTTTTGCAAGCGGTGATATCGTCGTCGTTAATAAGGGAAAGGTCGAGCTTGAACTTGACACAATTACGTTGCGTGCTAATGCAGACACGGACGAGTTTTTTGAAATGGTATCTCAGAAAATTTAAGGTTTCGTTTCCCCTCTTTTTTAAAGAGGGGATTAAGGGGAGTTAAAGGGTTGGTCAATACAGTATTGATTTTTATTGACCTTGGCTGAGATTAGCTGCTGAATGTGGTTGCTTTGTTAAGAATTAACTCCCCTCTTGCCTGCCAATAGGCAGGCAGGCCCCCTCTTTAAAAAAGAGGGGGAAGGTAAACGTAATAAACAGAGGATTGAAGCATGAAAAAATTTTTTTTTATTTTTATCTTTTTGGGATTGAACCATTGTGCTTTTGCAGATTTTCCGATCGAAAAAATCAAGCTTCCGCCCGGGTTTAAAATTGAAGTTTTTGCCTCTGGATTAGAAAATCCCCGGTCACTTTCGGTAACGCCAAACGGAACACTTTTTGTTGGCACACGCACCGGCGGGGGATATCTTTATGCAATTTCTGTTATTAAAGATGGGCAAAGCCGCAAAGCCGGCAAAATTTATACGCTTGCTCGCGGACTTCGAGCGCCAAATGGCGTCGCTTTTAAGGATGGCGCTTTGTATGTTGCTGAGATCAATCGGATTTTGCGTTTTGATAATATCGAGGATAATTTGGCAAATCCGCTTAAGCCGGTCATTGTCAGCCAGAGTTTTCCCAGTGATACGTGGCATGGCTGGAAATTTATCCGCTTTGGCCCCGACGGAAAACTCTATGTGCCGGTGGGCGCCCCCTGCAATGTTTGCGAAAAAGAGGATTTGCGTTACGCGTCGATTTTACGCATGGACCCGGATGGCAAGAATCTAAAAATTTTTGCGCGCGGCATTCGAAACACCGTCGGATTTGACTGGGACCCGACGACAAAGGAAATGTGGTTTACGGACAACGGCCGGGATAATCTCGGGGACAACTATCCGCCGGATGAACTCAATCACGCGCCCAAAGCGGGACTGCATTTTGGTTTTCCATACTGTCACGGCAAAAATATTCCTGACCCGCAATTCGGCCAACCGGATGCGTGCACAACGCATATGCCGCCGGCACAGGAATTAGCGCCGCACACAGCGGCTTTAGGATTACGTTTTTATACGGGAGAAATGTTCCCGCCGGAATATCGCAATCAGATTTTTATTGCCGAACATGGGTCGTGGAATCGTGGAGAAAAAATCGGATACCGCATTACCTTGGTGCGCATTAAAGACAATGCGGCCGTCAGCTACGAAAATTTTGCCAGCGGTTGGTATGACGGAAAAAATGTTTGGGGAAGGCCGGTTGATCTCGAAATTCTCGACGACGGATCAATGATTGTTTCGGATGATAATTCAGGGAATCTTTACCGGATTTATTATCAAGCTCAGTAAATTTAAAAATATTTCTTTACAAGCGCCCTAAGGGCTGTGGTATACTCGCAACCTATGATTAAGTCATTTCGCCATTATCAAACTTCGATCGGCCGCAAACAAATTGTTGCGACAACCGGCTTGCTTTTGATTTTGTTTATCTGCGGGCATTTGGTTGGAAACCTTTTATTTTTTGGCGGCCCTGACCTTTATAACGGTTATGCGGCTTTTTTAGGAAAACTTCGTCCCGGTCTTTATGTGATTGAAGGAATTTTGGGGTCGATCTTTTTGATGCACATTTTTGTCACGTATTTTCTTGTTTACAAAAACATGACTTCGCGTCCCATCGGATACAAAATAGTCGCCCCCAAAGCCGAACGTTCTTTTGCCGCACAAATTATGCCCTTTACAGGAACAATTGTCCTGGCTTTCATTTTTTATCATCTCTGGGATTTTACGTTTACTCCCCATCATGGCGCACAAAGCATTTTGGCCGACGGAAAAAATTACGGACTCTACGGCTTAGTTTACAATTCATTTAAAGATTGGATGCACAGTACATTTTATATTATTGCGATGGCAAGTATCGGGTTTCATTTAAGTCATGGCGTTGAAAGTTTTTGTCAGACCTACGGCTTTAATCATCCCAAGTATACAGGCCGCGTTCGTTTGGCCAGCAATTTATTTGGTATCTTAGTCGGTTGGGGCTTTAGCTCGATTCCTGTCTATGTTTTAATCAAAAATTTGGTAAATAATTAAGCCTATGATCGACTCAAAAATCCCATCCGGTCCGCTAAAAGAAAAATGGTCGCAACACAAGTTGCACGTTAAGCTCGTCAACCCGGCCAATAAGCGTAAATACAAAATTATTGTCGTTGGAACAGGTTTGGCAGGCAGCTCTGCGGCAGCCACATTAGCCGAGCTTGGCTATAAGGTCAAAGTTTTCTGCATTCAGGACAGTCCTCGTCGGGCGCACAGCATTGCGGCGCAAGGGGGGATCAATGCAGCCAAAAATTATGCCAATGACGGCGACAGCGTTGAGCGATTGTTTTATGACACGATCAAAGGCGGAGATTTTCGCGCGCGTGAAGCCAACGTTTATCGTTTAGCCGAAGTCAGCAACGCAATTATCGACCAATGCGTCGCGCAAGGTGTTCCGTTTGCCCGTGATTATAGCGGTTATTTGGAAAATCGTTCGTTTGGCGGAGCGCAAGTTTCGCGTACCTTTTATGCTCGCGGCCAAACGGGGCAGCAACTTCTTTTAGGCGCTTATTCGGCGATGATGAAAGAAGTGGCACGTGAAAATGTCGAACTTTGTCCACGAGAAGAAATGCTCGATTTGGTCGTCATCGACGGAGTTGCCAAAGGGATTGTCACTCGCAATTTGATCACAGGAAAAATCGAATCGCATTGTGCCGATGCCGTCATTATGGCCACCGGCGGCTATTCATCGGTTTTTTATCTTTCAACAAATGCCAAGGCTTGTAACGCAACCGCCATTTGGCGTGCTTATAAACGAGGGGCCTTTCTGGCTAACCCATGTTTTACGCAAATTCACCCGACCTGCATTCCGGTTCACGGCGATTATCAATCCAAATTGACATTGATGAGCGAAGGCTTGCGCAATGACGGGCGTGTGTGGGTTCCCAAGAATGCAAATGATAAAAGAAGTCCTTCAAAAATTTTAGATACAGAACGCGATTATTTTTTGGAACGCAAGTATCCGACCTTTGGAAATCTTGTTCCGCGCGATATTGCCTCGCGCAACGCCAAGGAGCAGTGTGACGCCGGGCGTGGCGTTGGCGAAACCGCAATGGCGGTTTATTTGGACTTGGCGGCTGCAATTAAGCGTTTGGGCAAAGAGACGATCACCGAGCGTTACGGTAACTTGATTGAAATGTACGAAAAAATTACCGGCGACAATCCTTACGAAACGCCGATGATGATTTATCCGGCCCCGCATTACACGATGGGTGGATTGTGGGTGGATTATAATTTGATGAGTACAGTTCCCGGGTTATTTGTTTTAGGGGAAGCGAATTTTTCGGACCATGGGGCCAATCGTCTGGGGGCGAGCGCTCTGATGCAAGGCTTGGCCGACGGGTATTTTATTATTCCGTATACGATTGGCGATTATTTGGCGCAGACACAACCGCTTGGCAGTGACATTTCTTCTTTTCCTGCCTTTAAAGAGGCTGAGGGGCAAGTTTTACATAAAGTGACGCGCCTTTTAGAAGCCAAGGGCAAGCGCAGCGCGGATGATTTTCATAAACAGCTTGGAAAACTTTTGTGGGACAAATGCGGAATGTCCCGTAATGATGCTGGTTTGCATGAAGCATTAGCTCAAATTCCGGCTATTCGTCAAGAGTTCTGGGAAAATATCAATGTTCCCGGCAGCGGTGAAGATTTGAACCAAAGTTTGGAAAAAGCAGGACGCGTTGCTGATTATTTGGAATTTGCCGAATTGTTTGTTAAGGACGCTTTGCATCGCAAAGAATCCTGCGGCGGACATTTTCGTGAAGAGTATCAAACACCCGAAGGGGAAGCCAAGCGCGATGACGAAAAGTTTTGTTACGCGGCCGCTTGGCAACACATCGATGGCAAGGATGCAGAACCGATGCTTCATAAAGAACACTTAAAATTTGAAAGTGTCAATTTGACTCAAAGAAGTTATAAATGAAATGACGCAACGCGGCATTTCATCCCCGAGATTTACGAGGGGATAAATAATTGTGGATATCATTATGGACAAAAAATTGAATTTAAAATTGTTGATTTGGCGGCAAAAAGGCCCAGCGGACAAAGGAGAGTTTGTTACATATCAGGTCAATGATATTGATGTGGCCATGTCTTTTTTGGAAATGATCGATGTCTTAAATGAGCGGCTGACAAAAGAAGGTCAAGAACCAGTTGCTTTTGATCACGATTGCCGCGAGGGAATTTGCGGGATGTGCGGTGCGGTTGTCAACGGCAAAGCGCACGGAAAACTTAAAGGAACGACTCTTTGCCAATTACATATGCGTCATTTCCAAAATAATGAAACAATTGTTATCGAGCCTTGGCGCGCTAAAGGTTTTCCGGTTATTAAAGATTTAATCGTTGATCGTAGTGCTTTTGACCGCATTATTTCATCGGGGGGTTATATTTCTGCCAAGACCGGTTCTGCGCCCGACGCTAATGCGATTCCTGTTGCAAAAGAAAACGTTGATCTAGCAATGGATGCGGCTTCTTGTATCGGCTGCGGCGCTTGTGTCGCTGCTTGCCCTAATGCGTCAGCAATGCTTTTTGTAGGAGCTAAGGTCAGCCATTTAGTTCTTTTGCCGCAAGGAAAAGTCGAAAGCAAAACCCGCGTGAATAATATGGTCCACCAGATGGACAAAGAAAATTTTGGCAACTGTTCAAATGAATACGAGTGTGAAGCTTCGTGTCCTAAGGGGATTAGTGTTGCCAATATTGCCCGTATGAATCGCGAGTTTATGTTTTCGCGGATATCCCGTCAGTCGTAATCGTTTTTCTCCTTTTTCTGCATTTGTGGTAACATATCTTAATTTTTATGAAAATTGATAAAGCCACAATCCTAAAATTTGACAAGCCCGGGCCCCGCTACACAAGTTATCCGACGGCCCCCGAGTGGTCGATAGCCACCAACGCGCAAACGTATCACAAAAAACTCCAACAATTCGGCCAAAGCGGCAAAACACTGTCCCTTTATGTTCATATTCCTTTTTGTGAATCCTTGTGTTACTTCTGCGGCTGCAGCATGAATGTCCGCAAAAATGAAGAGCGCGTTGGTAACGAATATCTTGATTATCTTGAAAAAGAAATCGACCTTGTCGCTGCAACAATTGGTACAAAAACAACAATACGCCAATTGCACTGGGGCGGGGGGACGCCGTCATTCTTAAGTGAAAAACAAATGACTCGGCTGTATCAAAAAATTGCTAGCTCCTTTAAGATTGATCCACGCGGGGAGATTGCCATTGAAGTTGATCCTCGTCGGGTAACAAAATCTAAAATCGAAACTTTACGAAAATTAGGGTTTAATCGGATTTCGATTGGCTTGCAAGATTTTGATGAAAACGTGCAGAAACACGTCAATCGAATCCAACCTTTTGAATTAGTCGAAGAATTTAACCGCTGGTGCCGCGATCTGCACTTTGAGTCTGTAAATTTTGATCTGATTTACGGCTTACCGTATCAGACCATTGATTCGTTTGCCCAAACGGTTACCCAAGTTCTTTCGCTTAGGCCTGACCGGATTGCGCTGTATAGTTTTGCGTATATCCCGTGGCTTAAAAAACATCAGACAAAAATTGATGAGAACAAGTTGCCGTCGACAGATCAAAAGCTGGAAATATTCTTAAATGCGCGCAATGCGTTTTTGAAAAACGGGTATCAGGCTATTGCCATGGACCATTTTGCTCTCGCTGACGATGAGTTAAGCAAAGCGTTTAATCGCGGGACTTTGCATCGCAATTTTATGGGCTATACGGTCAAGCCGGCCGACGAATATATTGGGCTGGGAACTTCTGCTATCGGGTTTCTTGAGGGCGCGTTCTTTCAAAATTACAAAACCATTCCCGAATATTACCGTTTTTTAAAACAAGGCGAACTTCCCGTTGAGCGCGGCAAAGAACTTACCGAGGATGATTTGGTTCGTCAATGGGTGATCAAGGCTTTGATTTGTCAGTTTAGTCTCGACAAAAAAGCGTTTGGCCAACATTTTTCAAAAGATTTTGACGGGTATTTCCAAGAAGAGCAAAAACATCTTGCGAAATGTGTTGACGATGGATTACTATTCTTTGATCACGATAAAATTATTGTCACTGATTTAGGTAAAATTTTTGTGCGTAACATTTGCATGGGCTTTGACTGGTATTTACGACAAGAAAAAAGCCATAAACGTTTTTCAAAAACGGTATAAATTATGATTATTTTCTCTAAACGGGTGGCGCGTAGGGGAGTTTCCGGCCTTTCCGAAAGAATTGAGGAAAGCAGGATACCGCAGCGACAAGCGTAAGTCCCGCAACTTATTGCGGGAGACCCGTTACATGGGCTCATTATGAAACAATCTATTCTCTTAGATTCCTTTTCCGGCACGAACAAAACCGTTCCGGTCTGGTTTATGCGTCAGGCTGGGCGATTTTTGCCGGAGTATCGCGAAATCCGTAAAAAACATTCGCTCGATGAAATGTTTCGCGATCCCCAAACGGTAGCCCAAGTGACATGTTTGCCCGTCGATATCCTTAAAGTCGATGCGGCGATCCTTTTTGCAGACATTTTGACTTTACCGATGCATTTGGGTTTTAAAATTACCTTTGATCCCAATCACGGACCTGTCATTGCTAATCCGTTTAATTCGACGGCGGACTTCAAAAAATTGCATGATCTTGATGACGTCAAACATTTACGCCAAGCTATTCCGATGATTAATGCAAATCTCCCTTCGGAAATTCCACTTATTGGTTTTGCCGGCGCCCCATTTACCGTGCTGTGTTATCTTGTGGAAGGCGGGTCTTCTTCGAATTTTAGGAAAGTTTTTAAATTTATCAATGAAGACCCCGATGGATTTCACCGGTTAATGAAGTTCTTAACCAAGAACACAATTGCCTATCTGAATTTGCAGAAGGACGCTGGCATCAAAGTTTTTCAGCTTTTTGACTCGTGGGGCGGCATCTTGCGTACGCAGGATTACCAAACTTTTATTCTTCCGTATGTCCGCGAAATTTTTAAAGCCGTTGATTTGCCGTCGATCTATTACCTAAAAAACACTTTTCATCTTTTGCCGCAAATGCAAAAGTGTAATAGTGATTTTTTAAGCGTCTGTGAAACCGTCGACCTGACAGATCCAAAAATTTTGGCCAATGCAAAACAGGGAATACAGGGCAATTTATTCCAGGGGCTCTTGTATGCCAAAGACAAAGCTATTGAAACGGAAGTTTTAAAAATTCTCAAAGCCAGCCGGCGTTTTAAAAAATATATATTTAATTTGAGCCACGGCATACAACCGGATGTCCCGGTTGATAAAGTCAAAATGATCGTCGAGCTGGTTCATAACTTTAAGCGCTAATATTAATCCATGAGCAAAAATATATTCATCGTAGGCGGCGGCGTGAGCGGATTAACTGCTCTTTATTATCTGCGCCAAAAGTATGCTCAGCGCAATGACGTTAATATCAAGCTTCTTGAAATGGAATCCGTCTGCGGGGGAACCATCAAGACCGTCGAGCGCAATGGGTATCAATTTGAAACCGGTCCAAACGGTTTTTTGGACAACAAGCCCAGCACTTTAATACTCGCCAAAGAACTCGGGCTTGAAAATGAGCTGATTGCGGCTAGCCCGGCGACCAAAATCCGTTCGATTTGTGTCGGGGATGTGCTTTATCCGCTGCCCTCAAGCCCGGTTTCATTTTTAAAATTCAAACCGATGTCTTTCCCAAGTAAGTTACGTGTAGCCCAAGAAATCTTTATCGCTAAAGGCCAAAATCCCAATGAAACCGTTTATCAGTTTGGCACTCGCCGCTTGGGCGAGAATTTTGCAAAATATTTTTTGGATCCGATGGTCAGTGGAATCTTTGGCGGCAATGCAGGGGATTTGAATTTGCAATACGCTTTTCCCCGAATTCATCAGATTGAGCAGAAGTATGGCTCACTTTTTAAAGGCATGATTTCTTTAATGCTTGAAAAACGCCGTCAACGTCGCAAAAATTCTTTAACCGCGGGCCAACCGACCGGACAATTATGGTCGTTTAAAAATGGCATGGGTCAATTGACCCAAAAGCTCGTCGAAATAAACGCCGATGGTATTCAAAGCGGCGTTTGTGTCCAACAGATTGTCCAGCAGGGCCAAGGCTATCAGATCCAGACTATGGATAAAAAGTATTTTGCCGATGAAATTATTTTGTCGGTTCCTGCTTTTGCCGCTGCCGATATATTGCGCGGGACAAACAAAGATTTAGTCGATGAGCTTTCCAAAATTCCATATGCCTCAATTGTCGTCGTAGGACTTGTTTATGATGCACAACAATTTGACTGCTTGCCGCAAGGCTTTGGTTATTTGCGGCCGACGCATGAGGGCAGGGAGGTTTTGGGGGTTTTGTTTAGCAGCAATATTTTTCCAAGCCGTTGCCCGAAAGGCAAAATGCTTTTTCAAATTATGTTAGGTGGCGCGTGTAACCCTGACACGGTGCGAAAAAGCGACGAAGAACTTTTGACTTTAGCTAAAGAAGAGGTGGCAAAAATTCTTAAAGCCAAAAAAGAGGTGCAAGATCAATTTTTGCTGCGCTGGGGCAAGGCGATCCCGCAATATAACCGGGAGTATCCACAAACTTATTTAGAAATTAAAAAAGCCATGGCCGATATGCCGCATCTGTATTTGTTGGCGAATTATCTCGACGGCATTTCTCTTAATGATTGCACGGCCAATGCCAAAGCGCTTGTGGAAAATTTAAATATCTAAATGGTGATTGCGTAGTACTACGTACTTTGTTATATTCATTTCTCAAACATTCTAAGGAGATCCTATATGCACCGCAAATACTTAAATTTTGTTTTTATTTTTACGGCTATTGTTTTTTTAAGTTCCTGCGAAAAAAAAGAAACAGCCCGCACGTACTCTGAAGTAACCAGTGATTCTCCCGAAACTACCGCGCCGACAAACGACCCGCACGCAGGTTTAAACATGGATATTCAGGCAATGATGCCAAAAACAGCAAGTGATAATGACCCGCATTCTGGTTTTAGCAAAGAACAGCTGGCAGAAATGTTAGCGCAAAGCGGGGTGCAAAACGTGTCCGAAAGTCCTATCATCTGGACTTTGCCCGAAGGTTGGCAACAAAAGCCAGCGACGGGAATGCGAATCGCAACTTTTGGTCTCAAAAATAATGAAAGCGCTGTCGATTGTTCAATTGTTTCGCTTGGCGCTGGGGCCGGCGGCATTGAGCCGAATATTATCCGCTGGCTTGGGCAGTTAAATCTTGAAGTTCCGCCTTCAGCCGAACTTCAGGATTTTATCGCAAAGCAGGAAACACTGACACTTGACGCGAATGTTTTGGCGCTTGTCATTGACTTTACAGGTTTACAAAAAAAATCAGCGCCGGAAACGCCAAGTATTCTTGCCGCAATTATCGAAGCGAACAATCAGCGGATTTTTGTTAAGATGACCGGCAGCCGAGAGAAGATTTTGGAACAGTCCAAAGCCTTTAAAGCACTTGTGAAATCCTTAAAGTTTAAAAATTAAATGTCCCGACGAAAACCACTCAAAGGCAATAAACTTTTTTTGTTTCTTTCCTCACTGCAAATTACTGTAGTTGGGTTGCTGCTGCTTTTTATCCTCACCTTTTGGGGCACGGTCGCTCAGGTTGAAAACGGACTTTACGCCTCACAGGAGCGTTATTTTAGTTCGTTTTATTTTTTGGCGATGGGATTTTTGCCGTTTCCCGGCGCCCAATTGGTCCTTTGGGTATTGTTCGTCAATTTATTCTGTGCATTTTTTACCCGCGTTATTTATGCGTGGGAAAATTCGGGGCTTATCATTGTTCACTTCGGACTTGTTCTTTTTCTCGTCGCTGCTTTTGTGACCTTGCATGCGGCGCGCGAATCGCATCTGACTTTAAGAGAAGGCCAAGCGTCGAATGTTTCCTTAGCGTACAGTGAGTGGGAAATCGCGGTTTGGTCCAAAGCCGACAAACAAAAGACAGTGAGCGCCGTCGATGTTAAAGATGTAAAAGAGGGCCGTGTCATAAAGTTTAATAATCTGCCGCTTAGTTTTTCGGTTGTCACGTACTACAAAAACGCTGAAGCTTTTTCTGCGCCGTTTGCAGGGATAAAAGAAAAATATCTCAATGCGTCAAGCATCAATGTTCTCAAACCCGAAAACCCTCAGAAAGAACCCGAAAAAAATACTCCGGGAATCATTTTAAAACTCCTCTCAACAGAAGAGAAGCCGTTGGTCCTTTTGTATGGCGCCGACGAAGGACCGACGAAGATTAGTGTCGGCGATAAAGAATTTAATGTCAGTTTGCGCTTTAAACGACTTCCGCTACCGATTACCGTTAAACTTCTGGATTTTATGATGGACAAGCATCCCGGAACCGAAATGGCGCGCAGCTACAAAAGCAAAGTTGAAATCCAGCACGACGGTGTTAAACGGGAAATCACCATTTCGATGAATGAACCGCTTCGCTTCAAAGATTATACGTTTTATCAGTCTTCCTATAATATCGATTCGATGGGGCGTGAGTTCTCGACGCTTGCGGTTGTCAAAAATGCAGGACGTCTGCTGCCGTATATTGCGACGTTTGTAACATTTTTTGGGTTGGCATTACATTTTCTTTTGGCGGCCTTTAACTTTCAAAGAGTAAAGAAATGAAATTATTCCAAAAACTTTGTGCGGGCATGGTTTTAATTTTATTGACGGCTTTCGTGGCTTTTGCGTCTGAAAAAGAATCGACCCATTCGTTTTTGCCGCCGGCAAACCTTGAAAGTTTTGGCCGCATCGCTATTTTGCATGAGGGACGTGTCAAACCGCTAGACACCTATGCGCGCAGTCTGCTCTTGCAGCTTTCTGGAAAAAGGACTTTTGAAAAAAAGCCGGCCATCAATTGGCTGGCAAAACTGCTCTTTACGCCATGGCAGACGGCTGATGACAAAGTATTTTTGATCAACAGTCCAGAAATTCCGATGGCCTTGGGATTTAAGGCTGATACACATCGTCGCTATAGCTTTTCGCAATTAGAGCCAAATTTAAACAAATTCCGCCAGTTAGCCATCGCTTCCAATGCTATTGATGAAAAACAACGCAGTGTAGTCGAAGCCGAAATTTTGCGTGTTTACAATAATGTGAGTCTTTATCTAAATATCCGCAGTGCGTTTTCGCTGGCAATGCCGCATTCGGATTTTGCGCTTTCCGATCAAAACGCCAAAACTCTGCTGGACTTCCCGTCGTCAAAAAACAATTTCAGCTTTTTGGATATTGCCCTTAAAGCTGATGTCATCAACAACGAGACAAAGGACTTAGGGAGCAAAAAATCCGAGCAATGGTCGTCGGATGAAAAAGATTTTATGCGGCTTTTGCGCAATCTTTATCAGTGGTCGCAAAGTGCGACAGAGGACTCGTTGGCGATTTTTCCGTCGGTTAATCCCCAGAGTGAAACCTGGCACAGCGCTTGGGAAATGGCCAAACACAATTTTTCGGATGCCCAGACGCAAAAGGAATTGGGTTTGCTTTTAGAGATGCACAATGCTTACACTTTGGGGCATCAGCTGGAATTTAATTTAGCCGCCAAAGCGTTTGACTTGGAGATTTCTGGGCGTATTGGCGCAATGCAAAAGCGTGCTTACAATAAAATTCCTTACGAAATCTTTTATAATCACACGAGCCTGTTTCTTTTAGCCTGGATTTTTTATTTGCTCGCATTTTTTGCGTTTCTATTTTCACTCGTTTGGCCGCGTCCGCTGTTGCACACCGTCGGATTTCTTTTACTTATGTTTGGATTTTTACCGCATTTGATTGCGCTGGTTCTTCGGACAATCATTATGTCGCGCCCGCCGGTCACCAATCTGTATGAAACGTTTGTTTTTGTCGGTGTGGTTACCGTTTTGTTGAGTTTACTCACCGAAGTTTTTAATAAAAAATGGCTTGGCATCGTCGTTGGAAGCATTTGCGGTTTTATATTTTTGGCGATTGCCGACAAATTCAGTGCTGACGGAGACACGCTAAAAATGCTCGTCGCTGTTTTGGACTCCAACTTTTGGCTGACAACGCACGTTTTGTCGATTACGATCGGCTACTCGGGGTGTTGTGTGGCTGGCATTATGGGGCATGTTTATATTTTGCAGGCATTATTTAAACCAAAAAATAAAGAACTTTTAAATTCAACGTATCGCTATACTCTCGGGATTTTGGGCTTTGGGCTGACGATGGCGTTTTTGGGAACGATGTTAGGCGGAATTTGGGCAGATCAATCGTGGGGAAGATTTTGGGGCTGGGACCCCAAGGAGAATGGGGCGCTTTTGATCGTCCTTTGGACGTCAATTATTTTTCATGCCAAAGTTGGCCGCATGATTAATCCGCTGGGCGTTGCCGTCGGGGCTGCGATGGGTTTTATTGTTGTGATGTGGGCGTGGTTTGGCGTTAACCTTTTGAGTATCGGCTTGCATTCGTATGGATTTACGTCGGGAATTGCGGCAAATCTTGCCGTTTATGTTGCTTTTGAGGTGTTATTTCTTGGCGCAAGCGTCATTATTTTAGGCAAAAAGGGAATACCTGTTTAACACAAAAAAAATAGGCAAGGCCGATTGTTCTGGCCCTGCCTATTTTCTTAATCCGCATCTTAGAACTTATATTTCAAACCGGCGATAAATTGTCCGTCGGTTTTCTTTTTTCCTGCCGCAGGTTCGGAATTGTAATCTAAAATATACTTCAACTCCAAGTCCATATTTTTGCTCAATGGATTGGTAAAAGCTGTCTCGGAGCGCAAAAGAACGCCCGAATCACTCTTTAGCCCGGGATAAACGGTCAAATCTTCGGAAAGAAAAGCTTTGTCAAAGATTTGTTTCTTGGCAAATGTGTGCAAGAGGGCTGTCAACGCTTCATCATCGGCTGCTTCATTGACTCGATGACGGGTAATCCGGTAACCTAAACCAGCGTCGGCATCCCACGTAAAATCCTCTCCCTTAAAAATGTGATACCCAAGACCGGCGCTTGGCGTAATACGATAATCAATGTCCGAAAAATAATCATGGTCAACTAAAATTTGTGTAACGCTAAACCAATTGTCATCTGTTCCAAAGTCATGGGAGAACTTCGCTAAAATATCCCACTTCTGGGTGTCCATGCTTTTGTTGGATTCTGAATAAAACAAATTTCCCTTAAGCGAAAATTGAGATTTATCAAACTTTTTTAAGGCACTCGCGCTGAGATTCCCGGCGCTTTTTTGGGTATTCCCGACGGATTTGCTGTAACCGGCAAAAATATCACCCGTCCAACCCGAAAGAAGACCTTCGTTAGTCATGGCATCATCCGCAAATGCATTGGTGCCAACTGCGGCAAAAATCACCATCAGGCTTGTAAAAGTTAATTTCCATAATTTTAAACTCATGATTTGGACTCCTTTTCTTTGATCTGTTATTTTTTTGCCTTTGCTTCGACGCTTTGCTTTAAATGGTTCATCGCTTTAACGACAATAAACATGCAAAAGGCGACGACAATAAAATTAATGATCTTGTTGATAAACAACCCATATTTAATCGTAACAGCGGGAACGGCCTCTAGCGCAGGCTTAAGCACGATTTCAAGATTGGCAAAGTCAACTCCCCCGATAATAAAGCCTAAAGGCGGCATAAAAACATCGTTGACCAGTGAATTGACAACACCGCCGAATGCAGCCCCAATCACAATACCCACGGCCATGTCCACCGCATTGCCTTTAACGGCAAATTCCTGAAACTCTTTGACAATTGACATAGATTTCTCCTTTCTTATTAAATAATTTTTGGGTATATTACCACGTTTAATCCCAAATTTTGCATTACAATTTTGTGCACGACGATTCGTCGCGCACGAAAAGTAAAATGCAAAATTTGCCTTCGGTTGCGGTTTTTACCGCAAGGATTAACCCCGCACGTCTCGACTTTGTCGAGACATGCGGCCCTTTGGGCGAATTTTGCTTGGCCTCGCAGGAGCGAGGCTAATGCAAAATCCGGGTTAAAAAAATTGGAGCTTTTTGTTTCACAGGTTATAATGCCCGTCATGAAACCGATTCCCTCACAACGTGCAAAACACATTATTCTTGAAAGTGCCACACCCGCACGGACAGTTAGCTGTGCCATCGAAAAATCCACCCAAAAGATTCTGGCAGAAAATATTTTTGCGGATTCTAATCAACCTTCGGCTGACAAAAGTGCAGTTGACGGGATTGCCATAAACTTTGACGCCTATAAAAAGGGAAGACGCAAATTTTTGATTAACGGTATCCAGAAAGCGGGTATCGCCGGGAAAGTCCTCAAAAATCTCGACGGATGTTTTGAAATTATGACGGGCGCAGTTATTCCCAAAAACTGCGAGTGCGTGATTCCTGTTGAGGATGTCAAAATTTCAAACGGCTTTGCAACACTCAAAGAGGATTTGAAAATTTTGCAAGGACAGTTTATCCGCAAAGAGGCAAGTGAATATAAAAAAAATAAATTACTCATAACGAGAGGTACAAAAATTAATAGCACACACATTGCTGTTTGTGCGTCGGCAGGCAAAGGGCAGATTAAGGTTTTTTCACCTAAAATAGCACTTATTGGAACCGGCGATGAGTTAATTTCTCTAGATAAAATACCGAAACCGCATCAATCCCGCAGATCTAATGCGTATGCGCTAGAAGCGTTACTCACTTCGCATGGATTTGTGGACGTTAAAAAGTTCCATTTAAAAGACAATTTTTCAGCAATAAAAAAGAATTTGAGCCGTGTACTTCGGGACTTTGATGTCGTGATTTTAAGCGGCGGAGTATCGATGGGAAAATTCGATTTTATTCCTCAAGCTTTAAATGAATTAAAGATAAAAACTTTATTTCATAAAGTCAGCCAAAAGCCGGGTAAACCACTGCTTTTTGCCAAAACTTCCGACAACAAAACTGTTTTTGGCCTGCCGGGCAATCCTGTTTCGACCTTAGTTTGCGCTGTTTATTATGTTTTGCCGTTTCTCTATAAGAAATGTAGCGTGCACAAAGAAACGAGCGTTATTAAATTGGCTAAGCCAATCGGCCAAAATCCCATCCTGACTTTGTTTGTCCCTGCAACTTTTACTGCCGACGGATTAGCTCTGCCGATTAACCTTAGCAGTTCGGGAAATTACAATGCTTTAACAAATTCAAAAGGGTTTATTGAGATTCCACAAGGCAAAGGAAGATTAAAAGCGGGAAGTCAGGCAAGGTTTTTTTCATGGTAAATTCACGTCCACCAATTTTTGGCCTTGTGCTAACCGGCGGCAAAAGCACGAGAATGAAAAAGAACAAAGCCGCCTTAAAATTTCACAATAAGTCGCAAGCTCTGTATGCCTTTGAACTTCTTCTGCCGTTTTGCGAAAATGTTTTTGTCTCCAGCCGCAAAGGGCAAAAGTTGCCAGTTGCGCAGAACAAACTTCCGCATATTTACGATTCAAAAAAGTTTAGCGGGCACGGCCCTTTAGCCGGCATTCTTTCGGCTATGGCAAAATATCCTAAAGTTACGTGGTTAGTTTTGGCTTGCGATTTACCATTTGTCGACGATAAAACGCTAAAGCATTTATTGCGTTACCGTGACAGCGCCAAAATCGCTACCGCTTACAAAAGTTGGTCTAATAATTTGCCCGAGCCTTTGTGCGCGATTTATGAACCAGCAGCACAAAAACGTTTATTGACTTTTTTTAACAAGGGCATTGTCTGCCCGCGCAAAATTTTGATCAACTCCAAACCGCGTTTGTTAAAACTAAAAAACAAAAACGCTTTGGACAATGTCAATACACCGAATGAATTTCAGAAGGCTATAAGTTTTTTAAACAAGAGTAGTAACAGTCATTTTACAAAGATTGGATAATACATGGTTGAGAATTGGGAAAATGTACTTCAACTTTCAGAAAAGTTCAAATATCCAAAGTATTTATTTAGAGGCCAATCACAATTGGACTGGGAATTAAAAACTTCATTGGAAAGGTTTCTTGAGCTTTTTCATCAAAATGATAAAGATAAATATGATGAGAATGCAAGGCGAGGCTTAGAAAATTATCTTCTTGAAGAATTTCAAAGAAGATATCATCATTATTCTGCAAAGGAGCCTGAAATAGATAAGTCTCCTATTGAATGGTGGGCGCTTATGCAGCATTATGGTGTGCCTACACGACTGTTGGACTGGACGTATTCTTTTTATGCAGCATTATTCTTCGCACTTGAAGATTTGGATAATGATGTCGATAAAAGAAATGTAGAAAAAGAAGCAGCTGTTTGGGTGATAGATCATGAGTGGCTATTAAATAAATTTATCAAGAAAAATAAAAAAAATCGGCTGAAGAAAGCAATTAGCAAGGATCAACATTTTGAGAAAAAAGAAACTTTTAAATTATTTGACGGTACGGACAATATCCTTCGAATAAGTCCTTTTTCTTTGAACACCAGACAATCTGTTCAACAAGGATGTTTTCTTATTCCCGGCAGAATCCCGACGGGCAAGATAGAGAATACCGTCGAAGAAACAAAAGGTTCATTTATTAAAACACTTATCGATTTTGCTGGCTCAAAGGAAGAATTACAAGATAACTTCACAAAAATTCATATTAAAATCGACAAAGCTGAACATCGAAAGATACTTGCTCAACTTTACCGAATGAATATATCGCGTGCTACTCTTTTTCCGGGGCTGGAAGGATTTTCAGCATCACTTAAGACAAGCGCATATGCATTTCCGGAATTAATAAAAAAGAATAAAATTTGATCAATGTCAAAACTATCGAGGCAGGTGCAATAAAAATTCCCCCTCACCTTAATCCTCTCCCCAGAATATTGGATGGGGAGAGGAAAGTAATTTTGCAACTGAAACATCGGCTACAGTTATCCCTTCTCCCCAGTATTTTGGGGAGAAGGTTAGGATGAGGGGGTTATACAGATGCGAAAAAAACTATGGAATTTATTGCGTTTCCAAAACATTTACCAAAGAGAGGACGTTGAAAATAGATTACATTTGACGTTTAATTTTCTATGTCCAAAACCATCCACATCCAATACTTCGCTATTTTAAGAGAACAGAGGGGCGTCAGTGAAGAAACTTTGACGACCAGCGCCACGACTGCCACTGAGCTCTATTTAGAATTAAAAGAGATTTATGATTTTAGTTTGTCCAGCAAAGTCATTCGCGTGGCGATTAACAACCAGTTTTGTCCTTGGGAAACGCCGTTAAGGTCGGGTGACTACGTCGTTTTTATCCCACCGGTTGCCGGCGGCTAATCGGATAACAAACGGTTGCGGGCGCAAAAACTTTTTGCTATACTCTGGCCTTATGAATTCTTATTTTCTTTTAGCACTTTTTGCTTTTTGGGCCAATGTGCCGCTGGGTTATTTTCGCGAGAATACAAAAAAGTTTTCGTTTGCATGGTTTTTTTTCGTTCATGCCTCGATTCCGTTTATTATACTTTTACGTCTTAAAATGCATATTTCGCCATGGTTTATTCCCGTTTCAATTTTTGCTGCTATTCTCGGACAACTGACAGGCAGTCGTTTACGAAAAATCAATCCCCAAGCCCTCTTTAATAAGGGGGATAAAGCAAGGAGAACGGATGCTTATTGATGACATTGTCATTCTAACGTTTGGCGCGTTTTTATTTTTGGGTGCGTTTTTCGGTGCAAAAGCGGGGAGCAAAATTTCTTTGATTATGGGTGTCGTTTCCGGCAGCTTGATCGTTGCAGGTGACGGGATTACGTATTTTAATAAAAGAGCCGGTTTGCTCTTTCTTATGATCGTCGCCGGACTTTTAGTTGTTAGTTTTGTCCAAAGAGTCCTTAAAACAAAGAAAATGATGCCCGCCGGCATGTTATTAATTGTGAGTGCCTTGTTTTTCGGATACACAATTATTAGATTTCTTAATACCTGATTTTTTATGAGCCAGCTTTCGACAGAACCTTTTGATCTGACGCAATACATCATGCACCACGTGCAAAACAGCAGCACGTGGAATTTGCCGTTTGGTCAGCCGCTTAATCTGCCAAATTTCTTGTCTTTGCATAGTTTAATGCTAATATTAGGGGCTTTTTTTCTTCTTATTTTATTTTGTGTGTTTTACCGCAAAGACCAGGTTGTTCCGACGGGAATCACGAATATGCTCGAAGCGTTTGTCGTGTTTATTCGTGACAAGATTGCGATTAACAATCTCGGGGAAGAAGATGGCAAAAAATTTACGCCCTACTTTTGTACGCTGTTTTTCTTTATTCTTATTTTAAACTTGATGGGCAAAATCCCTTTATTTGCATCGGCGACAGCAAATATTAATGTCACTGCAGCGTTGGCCTTGATTACGTTTTCTTTTATGACGTTTGGCGCTATGAAGAGAAACGGGATTGTTGGATATTTCCGATCTTTTGTAATTCCGGGGTTGCCTTTACCAATGCTTTTTTTGGTTGTCCCGCTTGAAATCTTGGGAATCTTTACCCGGACTTTTGCCTTAGCGGTTCGTTTGTTTGCAAACATGATCGCGGGTCACATGATGACGCTGGCGTTTTTGGGGCTCGTGGCTTTGTTTGGTTGGTTGCTGACGCCTGCGGCGCTATTGTTTGCACTGTTTATCGGTTTACTCGAAATTCTGGTTGTCTTTTTGCAGGCGTATATTTTTACTTTGTTATCAGCCATTTTTATTGGTCAAGTTTATCACCCAAAACATTAATCACAAAAAAAGGAGTTAAAATGAACGGTTCAATAGCTCTCATCGGTGCTGGATTGGCCGCCATCGGCGGCGGGATCGGTATTGGTTTAATCGGTTCCAGCGCTTTGTCGGGGATTGCCCGCCAGCCGGAAGCTGAAAACATCCTTAGCCGAAATATGATTCTTGCAATCGCTTTCGTCGAGTTACCTGTTCTTGCGGCAATCGTTTTTTGTACCTTTGTCAAATAACAAGGATAAATTATGTCTCAAACTGCAACGATCCAAGAATCTTCTGCGCATAGCAGCGAAACTCATGGCGCTTCGCCGTCATTGTTAGCTCCCGAAATCCAGGTTGTCTTATTGACATGGGTGACGTTCTTTGTGCTTTTTACGATTTTGTCAAAATTTGCCTGGAAACCTATTCTCGCCGGATTGCAGGCCAGAGAGGACAATATTCGCCAGTCGGTCGAAGAGGCCGCCAAAACCCGCGAAGAATATAAACTTCTTGGTGAAAAACGGCACAAAATTCTTTCGGAAGCGGATGCAAGTGCCAAAGAGTTTATGAATCAAGCCCGGCAGACTGCGCTTAAGACAGCCAAAGTCATTGAAGAGCGTGTGGCCAGTGAAGCGGTCATTATGGTCGAAAACGCTCGCCGGGAAATTGATGCCGAGCAAGAAAAAGCCGCGGTTTATCTTCGCGAAAAAAGTGCCGACACCGCGGTGGCATTGGCGACAAAGATTTTGCAGGAAAAGCTCGACACCAAAAATCATAAAGAGCTTGTGGACCGCTTGATTGAGGAAATTTAATCGTCATTCTAAAGGCTCAAAGAGTATCCCTTAAGATAGAAATCGCCATATGAAATTCGGTTTACAGACTACAATGTTTAAAAAGATTGGCCGGCGCTACGCGCAATCGTTGTTTAATTTGGCAATTGCGACTGATATGCTTGAGCCGGTGCAGCTTGACTTGCTTCTGATTTCTGAAATGATTAATAGCTCGGCGGATTTTCGTGATTTTGTCAGCGCACCGCATTTGCAAATGTTTCCCAATGAAAAAATCATTAATGAACTTTTTGCTTCAAGGGTTTCGTCGTTAACACTCAAGTTTTTGATTCTGCTCTGCCAAAAGAATCGGCTTAATCTGGTTAAAGAAATTATATTGTCTTTCCAAGTTTTGTATCATCAGCATTATGGAATTACAAAAGTTACAATCACATCTGCTGTTGCATTAGATCCAATGCAGGTCGACGCTATTTGCAAAAAGTTAAAAAGCCGCTGGAATCGCGGCATTTTTGCTGAAACGCTCGTCGATCCGGATCTGATAGGCGGATTTCAAATTCGCTCGGGCGATAAAATTATCGATTTTAGTTTAAAAAGTCAATTGGCAAAATATCGCCACGCAGTACTTAATGCTTAAGGAGAGTTTTTATGACTAAAGCTTTACAACCCGAAGAAATTTCTGCAATTCTCCAAAAACAACTGGCGCAGTTTCAGTCGGCTGTTTCAACCTATGAAACCGGCCGCGTCATCAGCGTCGGAGATGGTATCGCGCGCGTGTTTGGTTTGCGCAGTGTTATGGCCGGCGAACTTGTCGAATTTAATAACGGCATTGTCGGAATGGCACTAAATCTCGAGGAGGACAATGTCGGGGTTGCGATTTTTGGCGAAGATAAAAATGTCAAAGAAGGACAGGAAGTTCGACGTACCCAAAAGGTCGTTTCCGTTCCCGTCGGCCAGGAATTGGTTGGCCGCATTGTCGATGCTTTAGGTAATGCCATCGACGGCAACGCTCCCATTCGCGGGACTGCTTTTCGTCCGATTGAAGTCAAAGCGCCGGGCATTATTGAACGACAAAATGTTCATGAGCCGCTCGAGACAGGAATTAAGGTCATTGATGCCTTAACTCCCATCGGACGCGGACAGCGCGAGCTGATTATTGGAGACCGCAAAACCGGAAAAACAACACTGGCTATTGATACGATCATCAATCAGCGCGGCAAAGGTGTTTATTGTTTTTATGTGGCCATTGGCCAAAAACGCTCAACGGTGGCACAAATTTATGAAACACTGCGCAAATTCGGGGCAATGGAATATACAACCATTATTTCAGCAACAGCCTCTGATCCGGCGCCGATGCAGTTTATTGCGCCGTATTGCGGGACGGCCATGGCCGAATATTATCGTGACAGCGGCAAACATGCGCTGATTATTTATGATGATTTGACCAAACAGGCACAGGCCTATCGCCAACTTTCCTTGTTATTACGTCGTCCGCCGGGCCGCGAAGCTTTTCCGGGCGATATTTTTTACCTGCACAGCCGGCTTTTGGAGCGCGCTGCAAAATTAAGTGACACACTTGGAGCAGGAAGTTTGACAGCTTTGCCGATTATCGAAACGCAAGCCGGCGACGTAACAGCCTATATTCCAACGAATGTCATTTCGATTACCGACGGACAAATCTTTTTGGAAACCGATCTTTTTTACGCGGGGCAACGTCCTGCGATTAATCCGGGGATTTCTGTTTCGCGCGTCGGTGGCGATGCGCAAATCAAGGCGATGAAGCAAACCGCCGGAACACTGCGTTTGGATTTAGCCCAGTACCGCGAAATGTCGGCGTTTTCGCAATTTGCTTCGGACCTTGACGCCGCTTCCCGCAAGCAACTTGATCGGGGAATACGTTTGATGGAAGTTATTAAACAAGGCGCGCATGAAACTCTGCCTATGGTCAAACAGGTTGTGCTCATTTACGCCGGAGTTAATGGTTTTCTTGATGATATTCCTACAAAACGAGTGCGGGCTTTTGAAGCGGAGCTTTTTGACGCCATTGACAGCACTTATGCGGAGTTTGTCACAAAATTTAACAAAACCTTAGCGATTAATGACGAAATTAAAGTCCAAATTCATGACATTATCTCAAAAGTCAAAAACCGCTTTTTACAGAACTACTAAAAATGCCGTCGATTAAAGAATACAACGTTAAACTCGGACGACTTAAAAATACGCGCAAAATGACGCGGACGATGAAGCTTGTTTCGATGAGCAAGCTCATCAAGGCGCAGGAAGCGCAACGCCGGTCCAAGGTCTATGCCAATCGTTTGACCGATTTGATCAGCCGACTGGCCGCAACGCGCGATGTCAAAAGTCAGCCGCTTTTAAATTCACAGAATAACAAAAATGGGGCTTTGATTCTGCTTGTGACCTCTGATCGGGGACTTTGCGGCGGGTTTAATAACAGCTTGATCCGCAGCGTCAATGAATGGATTTCCCAAAACGGCGCTTCCTACGAAAAAATTGAATTTAGTTTTTGCGGCCGTCGGGGACATACGCATTTTAAATCCAAATATCCACACAAGCTTTATTATCCGCACGTGACGACAAAACCCGACTTTAGCGATGCCAAAAAAATCGGCGCTGACTTAAGCGGATATTTCCTCAAAGGGGAGTACCGTGATATTTTTATCGCGTACAACAGATTTATCACGCCATTGTCACAGAAACCGACGATCGAAAAACTCTTGCCAATCGAATCAAAGCCCTTGCTGACCGGACAAAGTTCTTTGCCGTCGGATTACATTTATGAGCCGGCGCTTGAGGAGCTGATTTCCTTTTTAATTCCAAAATATTTATATTTTTCGATTTATTATGCTTTGCTCGAAAACTCCGCCGGTGAACATGCTTCGCGCATGACCGCGATGGAAAGTGCAACAAAAAATACCGAAGATTTGATTAGCAGTTTAACAATGATTCGCAACCGCGCCCGGCAAGCGGACATCACCGCTGAGCTTATCGAAATTGTTTCAGGCGCGGAGGCCTTAAACCAATAATTAAAGGATGTTGATTTTATGACTTCAAATTACCCAAGCGGAAAAATCACGCAAATTACCGGCGCTGTCATTGACGTTACGTTTCCGGAAGGAAAACTTCCAGCGATTCTAACTGCGCTTAAAGCGACAAATCCTAATATTGATCAGACGCCGAATAATTTGACTTTGGAAGTCGCCCAGCATTTGGGGGAAAACACGGTTCGCACAATTGCGATGGACACAACCGAAGGGATAGCTCGCGGGGCAGAGGTCATTAATACCGGGGAAGAATTGTCTGTTCCCGTCGGAGAAGCGACTTTAGGCCGTGTTCTTAATCTTTTGGGAGACCCGATTGACCAGGCAGGGCCGCTGAATGCGAGCAAACATTTACCGATTCACCGTCCGGCCCCGGAGTTTAAAGACCAGAATACGTCGAACAATGTTTTGGTCACCGGCATTAAAGTTATTGACCTTTTGGCGCCCTACCGCAAGGGAGGAAAAATTGGTTTGTTTGGCGGTGCCGGTGTCGGCAAAACAGTTCTAATTCAGGAGCTTATTCATAATATCGCCACCGAGCACGGCGGATATTCGGTTTTTGCCGGTGTCGGCGAACGGACCCGCGAGGGGACAGCTTTATATAAGGAAATGAAAGAGTCGGGCGTTTTGTCTAAGACATCAATGGTTTTTGGACAGATGAATGAGCCGCCCGGGGCACGCGCGCGCGTGGCTTTGTCGGCGCTGACAATTGCCGAATATTTTCGTGATGAAATGCGTCAGGACGTGCTTTTGTTTATCGACAACATTTTCCGCTTTACGCAGGCTGGGGCAGAGGTTTCGACCTTGCTGGGACGCATTCCGTCGGCTGTTGGTTATCAGCCGACTTTAGGAACGGACATGGGCGAGCTGCAGGAGCGCATTACGTCGACAAAGAATGGTTCAATTACATCAATCCAGGCCATTTACGTTCCAGCCGACGACTATACTGATCCGGCGCCGGCAACGACGTTTGCCCATTTGGATGCAACAACCGAGTTGTCGCGTCCGATTGCCGAGCTTGGGATTTATCCGGCGGTTGATCCTTTGTCGTCTAGCTCAACTATTCTTGCCGCAGATATTGTTGGGGAAGATCATTATCGTGTCGCTATCGGCGTACAACAGCTTTTACAACGCTACAAAGAGTTACAGGATATCATTGTTATTTTAGGGATGGACGAACTTTCAGCTGAAGACCGATTGACCGTCGCGCGCGCCCGCAAAGTCCAAAAATTTTTGTCCCAGCCGTTCCACGTTGCCCAGCAATTTACCGGCCGCGAAGGTAAATATGTGCCGCTGGAGGACACGATTCGTTCATTTAGTGAAATTTTGGAAGGCAAACATGACGCGATTCCGGAACAGGCTTTTTATATGGTCGGCAAAATTGAAGATGTTCTTGAAAAGGCAAAAACGGTCGGTGCTTAATGGCCACGGAATTTAATTGCAGTTTAAGCACCCCGCAAGGCAGTCTTTTTGAAGGCCCGGCCACTAGCGTAATTGCGCCCGGCCTTTTAGGCCAATTTGCAGTTTTGGCTCGCCATGAACATATGATTGCCGTCTTAAAGCCGGGGGTTTTGCTTATTCGCCTGAATGAAAAAGAGCTTTATTTTGCCATTGATTCAGGATGTCTTGAGGTTGATACACATCACAATGTCGTTATTCTCGCCGACAAAGCCCTTGAAGCCAAAGATGCGAGTGACGCTGGTCAAAAAGTTTCGACTTTGGCTGCCCCTGCCGCATGAAAACAATCGCTTGGGAATGCCCGTCCTGCAAAAAGTCCGCACGCCTGCAAGCTAAAGCTGGCGCTCTGATTTGTCCGCATTGCTGTGAAAACTGTGGCCGTGTTGATGACCCTGATGATTTTCCCGTCGCTTGCCCGCGCTGTAGTTGCAGTGATTTTTATCTCGTCCAAAAATTTAATCAAGGTTTTGGCTGTCTGCTTATAATTATTGGAATTCTTTTGGTGCGAAAGACTTACGGTTTAAGTTTGCCGGCTGTGGTTTTAATCAATTGGTTTTTGATGGCCAAAACGCCCACTTTTGCATTGTGCTATCGTTGCGGAGCCAAGTTTGAAGGCTTTGAAATTCCCAAAAACATCAAGCCTTTTAGCCAAAGCATTGGGGCTAAATATAGCCGAAGTGGCAAATAAGGGATGGGAATAGTATTCCGTGCGAGTTTGGCGAGCATAGTCCCGCCCAATCAGCGGGACAACGCGAGACATTGTTTGAGCAGCGGAATACTATTTCCGTCCCTTATTTAAATTATTTTTGTAACTTTTTTACTTCTGGTGCGTTAAACCACTAGAGACGAGAGAGAGAATAATCCGGCCGGATTAAGTAAAAGTAGATTAAAGCATGGAAGAAACCGACGAACAGTTAATGTCACGTTTTAGGGAGGGTCAAATGCCAGCGCTTGAAGGCATTTTTAGCCGCTACAAAAAACCTGTTTTTAATTTCGCTCTGCGCTTTTTGGCTAATCGGGCCGAGGCAGAGGATGTCGCCAGCGACGTCTTTTTGGCTGTTGTCAGCGGCCGTTATAAGTATTCGCCGGATGCGAAATTTTCGACGTGGCTTTTTACGGTGACGCGCAATGCCTGCATTTCGCGCATCCGCAGTGGAAAAAAGTTTTTTTCCCTCTGGTTTAAGACAGAACAAGGGGACGATGAGCAAATAGAATTTGCTGATCACACATTGCCAGGGCCTGACAATACGCTCCTTAAAGAAGAACAGAGCGCTTTTTTAGAAAAGGCTCTTGCCCGTCTGCCGATAGGCCAGAGGGAGGCGATTCTGCTAAAAGAATTTCAAGGTATGCGTTACGAAGAAATTGCTCAAGTGCTCAATTGTTCGCTTTCGAATGTTAAGATTTTGATTTTTCGCGGCCGGGAGAATTTGCGACGCGAGCTTAAAACTTCCGGCATGGAGGAAATCCAATGAAATGCCATGAAGAATATAAACAACTGATTAGCGCCTATCTCGACGATGAACTATCGTCCGAAGAAAAAGATACGGTCAACAATCACTTAGTTGACTGTCCGGCTTGCCAAAAATATTTGAAAGAACTGCAAACTCTCTCATCTCGTATTAAGGATTTAAAAAATGAGGCTCTCTCTCTCGATCTGGAAGCACGTTTAAACAATTTAAACCGCACCAGAACACAGGAGCCAAGTATGCACAAACAAACCTTTACAAGTATTTTAAAAACCGTCGCCCCAATTCTTGTCGTCGTTTTTCTCGTTACACTTAGTCTGCAAATATACATTAAACGTGGACTCCAAGGCCGTTTACGTTCATCTGCAGATGACATTGGCAACCAATATAGCGCAGCGAGTAAAAATGAACGAAAAACGGTGCCAGCTTCACAACAGATCGCTTTAGCAAATTCGCCTCAGTACGAATCCTATTATCGAGACAAAAAATACAATGTTGACCGTGCTTCAATGGAACCTTCTTTTGCTGCGAAAAAGTCCGATAAGTCAAAAACACCATCCAGTCAAGTGGGTTGGACAGATACGGCAACAACCCTACGATCTGAAGAATTAGTACGGGAGGATGCAAGACAACGACGGGCACTATTAGAAAAAGAATACGAAGCTGACTCAACTAAGGATAGTTTGCAGAATAATGTTTTTAGCCCTAGAACTAAAATGGCTGGCTTCTTGCAATATCCATATGCCCCGATTCAATTGCAGGCGTCCAACACCGAGCAGTATGATTTGATCAACGAAAACGAATTTTTGCAAGTGACAGACAATCCACTGTCGACATTTTCGATCGATGTGGATACGGCGTCGTACTCGAATGTCCGCCGGTTCTTAGACAACAATCAAATGCCGCCGCGCGACGCTGTGCGCATTGAAGAGATGATTAATTATTTTCAATACAATTATCCACAGCCGGGTTGGAATCAACCGTTTTCGATTACAATGGAACACGGCGTTTGTCCTTGGAATCAAGCGCATCAATTAGTCTTAGTCGGCTTGCAAGGCAAAGAGCTTACCGATCGCCAAACCCCGCCGAGCAATTTGGTTTTCTTAATCGACGTTTCCGGATCGATGAATGAACCAGCCAAACTTCCTCTGCTTAAAGAGTCGCTTAAAATGATGGTCGCTCAATTACGTCCCGAAGAACGCGTTTCGATAGTCGTCTACGCAGGAAATGCGGGCTTGGTTCTTGATTCAGCACCCGGATATAACAAGGGCTTGATTATGGCAGCCATTGATAATTTACAGGCCGGTGGTTCAACCGCTGGCGGGCAGGGAATACAATTAGCGTATGATGTCGCGCAAAAGAATTTTTTACAAAATGGCAATAATCGCGTTGTTCTTGCTACCGACGGTGATTTTAATGTCGGCGTTTCGAGTGATTCAGAGCTTGTCCAAATTATTGAAGAAAAGCGCAAAGCCGGAATCTTTTTGACCGTCTTGGGATTTGGCAGTGGGAACCTTCAAGACGCCAAAATGGAAAAACTCGCCGATAAGGGTAACGGAAATTATTTTTATATCGACACTCTTAATGAAGGCAAAAAAGTTTTGGTCGATGAACTTGGCTCAACACTCATTGCCATTGCCAAGGATGTTAAAATCCAAATTGAGTTTAATCCCAAAGCAGTCAAAGCCTATCGCTTACTCGGTTATGAAAATCGTAAACTCGCTAAAGAAGATTTTAACGACGACACCAAAGATGCCGGCGAATTAGGGGCAGGCCACAGTGTGACGGCATTGTATGAAATTATTCCAGCGGGTTCTTGGGAATCGAGCGGCGGCAATGTCGATCCGCTTAAATATCAAAAGCAAACTGCACACAAGCCATTGTTTGGCAGCGACAAAGAAATGATGACTGTTAAACTGCGCTACAAGGAACCTAAGTCCGAAACGAGTCAGTTGATTACAAAAGTTTTAAATCAACCGGCCAATACATTTGGCCAAAGATGGTTTGGTAATAGCGATAATTTGCAATTTGCCTCTGCTGTCGTGGAATTCGGCATGCTTTTGCGCGACTCGAATTTTAAAGCGGCCTCGTCGTATCAGAACGTTTTACAGCGAGCGCAAAACAGTTCTTACAATGATCCACGCGGTTATAAAAATGAATTCATCAGTTTAGTGCAAAAAGCCGCAACACTTGACACGCGCCCAACGCCGGTGCCGGTTTATCAACCGCAATATCAAAATTATCAGATTCCGATGGATGAGCAGGGTGGGTATAACCAAAAAGGGCAGTAAGAACTTTGATGATTAGGCACACATTTCTCCCCCTTTGATGGGGGAGGTTAGGTGGGGGTGATTATCGCCTAAGCGTTGCCCCCTCCCGAACCCTCCCCACAACGGGGGAGGGAAATTTGATTTGAATAGTAATGATCATCACGGATGGATTATAAAATTACGACCGACGAACAGTTGCAAAAGCTTTAGCAAACGAGCGCTTCAAAAATCTTCCCAAGTGCTTTTCTTTTTCCCAAAAGAAATCAAATTGCCCTAAGAGTGTTCCCCAGAACAAAAGAAAGACTTGATAAATAGGCGGAATAAGCGGGATGTAGACTAAAATTTTTATCCACAGATGCGTTTCTTTGGTAATTCCTAAAAGATGGAAAATCGGCGGGCGACAAACCGAAATCATTGACCCAGCCAAAGTAAAGGTGAGCATAATGAGGACAAAATCACGATTGCTTGTGATTCCCCATTTGGACTTTAACCGTTCAACCCATTTTATAGCCATCAAAAACTCCTTTTCACGCTTTCGCGCGTTCATAAAAAAACCCCGTACCGTAAAGTACGGGGTTTTAAAATTCATTTTACTTCGGTGGGGCTAAAGGTGTTTTCTTTTCAGTCAAAACAGGCAATGTTTTGGACTTGTCAGCATTAAGTTGTGCATAACTTTTCCATTTTTCAGGAACATCATCGCCGGCATAAATCGCTTGGACAGGGCATTCGGGAATGCACGCGCCACAATCGATACACACTTCAGGATCAATCACAAGCATTTGTGCATCTTCGTGAAAACAATCCACCGGGCAAACTGTAACACAATCTGTGTATTTGCATTTTACAC